>NC_021353.1:1565825-1931651 GCF_000404225.1 Candidatus Methanomassiliicoccus intestinalis Issoire-Mx1
GTCATCTTTGTTTTATTCTAGTTATTGGGATGAAACTATATATTTCAAGCGTACATCCCTGCCTATCGAACCTGATAAGATCTTACAATAGATCTTGAGATGATTATTATGGATATAATGAAACGAATGATCGCCAATGACTGGAAGAACATGTTAATCTTTGGCGTGTTAGCGCTGGTTGTCGGAATAATAGCAATTGTGTATCCCGGCATTACATTGGGCATTACTATTATCCTGCTCGGAGCATTTGCATTGTTGTCTGGACTTTCAAGAGTAATAAACGGTACAGCACTTCCCAAGGGAAGCAGAGCTTTTCCACTCCTGGAAGGCATACTGTATATTATTCTTGCAATAATTATGATAATGACGCCACTGTACTTTGCAGAAGTTCTGGTATACATCATGGCAGCATTCCTGATTGTAATGGGATTGTTCCAGATCTTCGGCCTCATATTCGTTGCCGGCACCGGATCAAAGGGCGACAGTTTATTCCCGCTTATAACTGGGATTATTTCCTTGATACTAGGATGTGTAATCGCAATATTCCCCGCTCAGACAATTGAAGTTTCAATGTGGATCATTGGAGCATTCTTGATTCTGATCGGTATAATCAACATTGCTGGCGGACTGAAAATTAAGAAAGTATTTTCCTAAACAGATTTTAAGCGGTCTGAAAACAGGCCGCTGATCATTTTTTTTAATCAGATGAACAAAGTTTGCATTGTGTATTTATAAACTTGAGACGTGACCAAAGAGATTGTTTAAAGCATATTGAGATTCCTCAATTACATTGTATTAATTTCAGGTTTTGTTTGATATTGCCAGATAAGAATTGCAAGACATTATTGTAAAATAACTTTTCAGTATCTCCTTCAACAAAAAGCACGGTTAATTCAATCCTGCTTTATTTCTCCCCAAATATTTCAGTAAATTATCATGATCACTTGACATCAGATCAAATAATAAATCACCTATGGAACAATTAGACTCATAAGCATCAATCAGCAATTTCTTACCGTTATTTATACAAAGGAACTCAGCTATCCCCTCATCATTCGGAAGTCCCACATATATGTCTTGAGGATTGAGATAACTTACCAGATATGGAGAATGACTCGCTAGCAGTATATTGCAGTCATCATTGGTTAATTGTTTAATTATGCTCAAGAGCATTTTCAAAAGTGAAGGATGCACACAGTTTTCTAGTTCTTCAAATGCAAGAAGTGGCATTTGTCTAATGTCTGCAATAACACAGCGTGTGAGCAGTACAAACGCTCTTTTTGCACCACCTGATAAAGAATCCATATCCAATAATCTATGAAGATTTTTATCTTTGAACCTCATCAAATATATCTTATCGGCGATAACATGCGAAAAATCATCCGTTGGTTCAGATATCATAGGTGCGTTTAACTCAAGCTCACGTATTTGTATTTCTATTATATTTGGAAATAATTGCATATAGGCATCTTCTAAACGATGATACTCATCTGGATATTGCTTGCTTAAGAAGAAAAGTATCCTTGGAAGATTATGCAGAGATTCTAGATCCAGCTCATTAAAGTCTTTTCTGATAAATGGATCTGGTTGGTATGATGAAGATGCGTCTAGATAACGATCTACATAAATCTCAATATTGTTAAGTTTACAGATTATTGAATGATAGTATAGATCTTCATACGCTTGGAGCTTGTTTAGAATTAGCTCATAATCATCAACAGAAATTTTACTGTTGCATCTGGCAGCATCTGAAGCTTTGTATTGTGCAGAGCTTTCATCTCTATTTATCAATGTAGTAAACTTTTTACTTCTGTCTTGTTTTATTTTAAGAGATTCTGAGACGATCTTATATTCTTCCTCATATCTCCACTCAAATGCAAAATGATATTCTACTATACACTCCAAACCATCAAAGTCTACAGCCAATAATAATTCTGCTGAAAACACATCTGGATGATGATTGATATTATAGGGCATGCAAGACATATCTGCCATCATTTTTCGCTTAGAGTCCCTAGATTCCAACATGAAATCAGTTGTGAACTTGATAGCATCCAATAAATTGGATTTGCCATAATCATTCGTAGAAACCAATGCGCACATATCTGAGAATGAGACGTGTATATCCTTGAGATTTCTAAATCCATCAATTTTTACACTTAGCAATTTCATAAGATCACAACAGATCTAGGAGTTCATATGCAGGCAAAAGATGTTAAAAAAATATAGAAAGCGGGAAAATCCCGCTAGTTTTAGCCTGTTGTTCCTTCCACTTTTTCTAGATTTTCACTCTCGATCTTCCTACGGAACAGCCATGTTAAGATCGGCGGAGCAATAATCGTAGTAGCCATCGACATGAAGATGATGACCGCAAAGAGGGAAGATGTTATCAGACCGTATGTACCAAATGCTAATGTAGCAACGACAATACCTACCTCACCTCTCGGTGCCATCCCTATGCCTACGATAGCAGCTGATTTGGGACCAAGCTTCCAGGCACCAATTCCGCATCCGATGAATTTAGTAAGCAGCGCAATGATCGTTACTCCAATCGCAAGTATGAGCGTCTCTAAGTCGAAAGCGGAAAGATCCACCTGCATACCTACATAAATAAAGAAGAACGGCACTAAAAATTGATTTAATGACTGAACTTCTTCTTCACAAGGCAGCTCTTCTTTGAACTCAGCAAATACCATACCTGCAAGGAATGCACCGATGATAGCTGCCAGGTTGACATATGATGCAGCAAGCGAGATACCGAGACATACGATAATTGCGAGAATGAACGGATTGCTCCTCCTAGGGTTTCTAGCAGGTACATATCCCTCACATTCGCATTTTTTCTTGTACTCTTCCTGGCGCCGTTTGTGAACTTTCGGTAAGATAAACGACCCCATTACAATGACTAAGATTACAAACAGTATTCCTAAGCCGACTGTAGATACGATGTCGATTACGTTGGCGCTTTCTCCACCTACTGCTATACCGGTCACTACTGCCAGAACAATCATGCCTAGAACATCATCAATCACAGCCGCTCCGATAATGACTCTGGACTCAATACGCTGAGTGAGCTTCATATCGCCTATCACACGTGCCGTGATTCCAATACTGGTAGCAACCATCGCTGCTGCAATGAATAATGCCTCTGCCTGATTGTTGTAGAGGAACATGATTAATGCAAATCCAGCAATAAATGGAAGAACTACACCCAGTATAGCTACTAGCATAGCCGTTTTTCCTACCTTTCTAAGATCGCTGAAAGGAGTCTCAAGACCTACAGAGAACAGCAGGAAAATGACACCCAGTTCACTGAGGACTTCTAAAACGTCCATGTATTCCGGAGTATCTCCGAAACCTAGCCACTGATAAAGGAAGATGTTTGCAACAATTATCCCAACTAGAATTTCCCCGATAACAGCAGAAATTTTTACTTTCCTGCAGAGGTAACCTGCGATTTTAGACAGCAGGAACAAAACAAATAACTGTAATATCACAACAGTCACTGTAAATTCCTCAGCCATATCGGCACCTCTGGAAAATACATGAAAAGATTAAGGGGCGTGAATTCATGAGATATCAATTAACGCAACATATTGGGCTTAATTAATCTTATCATATAAGCTCTCATCAATTAGAGACAAAAGAATATTGAAAAAGTTAGTTTTGACAGGCAGTGGGTTTCTTCTCTGATTCCGCTGAGAGATTATCTAAAGGGTGGGAGTTTAGAAACTGCATCACCCTTTCCGCATATGAGTGAGAAGAAAGAAAATGTCCTGCGCCTGGAACCCAGTATTGTTCAACGCTGGATATGCCTTTCACAAGCTCATCTGCAAAATATGGAGACACCATTATATCTGAATCTCCGTGAACAACCAGTGTGGGAGCGGTGATCATATGCAGCCTCTCGCGGTTGTCGAATGCATCTAATGCCCTCTTCTGCTGCACATACCCATTGATGATGCGCAGATCTTCCCCGCGGTTCTCACTTCCCCGTCTCGTAGGCCTGTATAATTTACCGCTCAAATGAGCATCTGTAGAGCACCAGGCCTGCATCATGGCATTGAATGTATACAGATCAGCACCTTCCAGAACAGAATGAAGCATAGCCTCAATTGCATACCTGGACCGATCTGGTTCTCTAGTGTATGTAGACATCAGAGTGAGCGTTCCTGTCAGATCGCTGTGGTTTATAGCAATTTCCTGAGCTACATTTCCACCCATCGACCATCCCAATATGTGTGCCTTTTCAATTCCCAGCTCAGTCAATAAACCGGCTGCATCATCTGCCAAATCACTCATCACAAACTGATCTGAAGGCGCTTCGGTGAGACCTGATCCCCTGTTGTCACAGATGATCACTTTATAATCTTTCTCAAAGAGTGGTACAGTTTTCTTCCAATTGTGCAGATCTCCAAACAAGCCGGCTACCAGAAGAAGAGGTTCTCCTTCACCTGATACGTGATAATGAACTTTGACATCGCCTACTTTTTGAAATGGCATCAATCGCCAAATTGTGACCAAGTATTTACGGATTATTCCAAGAGTTTCTTGGAATATCATACAGATCAATGTTTATCTTTGAAGATAATTCTAGTACGTCAGATTAATCCAGAATATTTGTCTAAAAAGTTATTATATTTGATTATATTCTGCTTCCTCGTTAGTCTATTTTCACTGCCAAACCGTGACACTGATGGCACACTGAGATCTACACTTGTACCGATTGTTTTCAACATACCACTTCGGAATGAATTACCTGGATATTTTCTAGTCTCTTCCGGTTTCAAATATTCCTCCGCAATAATTGTCGAAAGATCTGATCCTTTCTGTTCCAAAATAAATTTCATCAATCTTCATCCACGTCCGTGTTGTTATATTGAGATTTACAGTAAAGTAATGCTTGTTCTGCACCATTGCAAAAAAACCCCTGCTAGATCGGAATATTGGTTGTAGTCCGTTACCACTGCATATATATTCATTACTTATTGATAGAAATTTCTTTCAGAAGACCGAATGTCGCAAATATATTGCAAGGTTCCCGGAAATAACAGGGGCCATCCTGTTTTAAACAGTCATCGCCTATCACAAATCTCTTTTCGAAGATATTCATGAAGCCCAACTGCCACCCAACAGCAGAAATACGTTTGCAATTTGCGATTGAACACGATAGTCTAATGCAATGTTATACTCAGGTAATGATAGTCAATTTTTCTCGTACTTGCCTTGCACTCCAGTACGAACCAACAAGAATTTCTTGTCGGTTGCTGTCTAGCCAAGTTTGCTGCCATATTGTGTACTTTATACATTGGTAAATATTCAAGCATATCAAACATTCTAAGACGGCTTGCACCTCTGTGTAAATGATAAGTTTTCATCAGAAGAACGAACAGATACGAATGAATCACAATCGATATGTATCATATTCAGTTCAATAATAACGATTCAAAAAATAAAAACAGAAAGGATGCGGTGATGGGCATCGCATCCTTTTCAGTTAATCACGCATCGGGCCACAGCTCAGCAGACATTTCCCTGAGTTTATACTTCAGGATCTTTCCTGAAGCCGTCATCGGGTAAGTGTCAACGAAGGCTATGTATTTTGGAGTCTTGTACCAGGCGATCTTCCCGCGGCAGAAGTCCAGCACATCCTGTTCGGTCATGTCGACATTCTTCTTGAGAATAATGAATGCCCCGGGCTGCTCTCCATACTTTTTGCTTGGAACTCCGACTACCTGTACATCCTGAATTCCATCCATGGTGTGAATGAAATCTTCCACTTCTTTAGGATAGATGTTTTCTCCTCCGCGGATGATCATATCCTTTAGACGTCCGGTGATGGAAAGATATCCTTCCTCATCTAAAACACCGACATCTCCTGAATGAAGCCATCCGTTTTTATCAATGGATTTGGCTGTTTCTTCAGGCATGTTATAGTATCCCTTCATGACATTATAACCGCGGCAGCACACTTCTCCGTGTTCTCCCAGTTTGCAGAATTCTCCTGTGTCTGGGTTGATCAGCGCCATTTCGATACCGGGAAGAACCTTGCCGACTGTTGTACATTTTCTCTCTACACTCGGTTCATCCCAGCGGGTCTGCGTTATTCCCGGTGAAGCTTCCGTAAGACCATATACGCTTGTCACCTGGGTCATGTTCATCTTTTCAACGCATTCGTACATGCTTTTGACTGGACACGGAGATCCGGCCATAATTCCCGTTCTCAGAGATGAGAAGTCAAACTTGTCAAACAGAGGATGCTCCAGCATGGCAATGAACATCGTGGGAACACCGTAGACTGCGGTACATTTTTCTTTCTCGATGGCCATCATTGTGTTTACCGGATCATATTTTTCAAGGATTACCAGCGTGGCACCGGTATTTAAGCTGGACATCATACCCAGCACACAGCCGAAACAGTGGAACAGCGGAACGGGAATACAGATACGATCCTTTTCCGTAAAGTTCTGGTAATTTCCTATCCAGTATCCGTTGTTTCCTATGTTATGATGCGTCAGCATCACACCTTTGGGAAAGCCGGTAGTTCCAGATGTATACTGCATGTTGACTACATCATAGCAGGAGACTTCCGCTTTTCTTGCCTCATATTCTTCATCTGAAACCTGGCAGGCCATGGACATGAGCTCATTCATAGAGTACATTCCGCGGTGTTTCTCAGGTCCAAGGAAGAAAACGCGCTTGAGGTGAGGGAATCTTTCTGAATGAAAAGTATCTCTCGGCTGCGTTTTCAGTTCAGGCAGGAGATTGTATACCACCTGCACATAGTCTGTATCTCTGACACCATCAATGAGGAAGATGTTTTCTGATTCAGACTGAGTGAAAACATACTCAAGCTCTTTTTCTTTATAATTGGTATTAATTGTTAATAAGATGGCTCCGATTTTGGCAGTTGCGTAAAGCAGCGTAGGCCAGTGAGGAACGTTTGTGGCCCAGATCATTACTTTTTCTCCGCGCTGCACCCCCATCGCCATCAGGCCTTTTGCTACAGTGTCGATAACATCTGAAAATTGAGACCATGTAAGTCTGTAATCTCTGTCGGGGTATACGATTGCATCTGTGTCCGGGAACTTAGAAACTGTTTCATCCAGTAACTGTCCCAGAGTAGCTTCGCGAGTTGGTTCGGTTCTCAATTCAATACCCCTTTAGATCGGTGTGTAAATTACGGCATATATGGTAGCCGGCTTGTCATCTGCCGAATTGACCGCGTGAGGCACGACTGAGTTGTAATATACCGAATCCCCGGCATTCAGAGCATATTTCTGCTTCCCGTACTCAAGTTCTAGTTTTCCAGAGACCACTATTATGAATTCTTCTCCTTCGTGGGCGGAGATCGGCCTCTTTTCAGACGGCTCAATCACGATATAATAAGGTTCCATGTGCCTGTCTGTTTTTCCTTTTCCCAGCAGACAGTAGCGGTATCCGGGAGTTCCGACTCCCTGATTGGGAGCGGTTTCATTCTGCATCACATAGGATTTTACAATAAGCGGGTCGGGAACAAAATGATCATCTGTGAAAGTCCCCACTCTCTGACCCAGGGCCCTTGCTAATCTGACTAATGTACCGATTGATGGATATACCTCATCAGCTTCGATGCTCTCCAAGACAGCTGTATCCACATTTGAGTTTTGAGATAGTTCTTCAACAGATAATCCTAAACGTTCGCGGAATGTGCGAACTCTGTTTCCAAGTGTCTGTGGATTTGTCATATTCTTCTCTCCATTAATGGTACTCTTCGACTGCGATCGGCCGAAAAATAGGTGTTATTAAACAGGTTGGATGGAAAAGCGAAAAATCATACTTAAATTTAGCTTTAGAGAACGGCAGTCATTCTTGCGAAAAGACATGCAGTTAAAGATAAGAAAAGAAGTGCATGTGTGATGCATGAACAAAGTAAAACTGGGAGCCGCGGTGCCTCCAATGTCCCTGCCCGTATGTCTGCTGGGATCAAATATGAATGACAAACCGACATTCTGCCCGATAGCCTGGTCAACCATTATTGACGATGAGCCCCCGATGATCGGGCTGGTCACAGCCAAGAAGAGATACACTAAAGACGGCATAGTTCAGACTGAAAATTTCTCTGTCAATATTCCAGACATAAAGATGGCAGAGCCGACAGACTACTGCGGCATTGTTTCCGGGTATGACACTGATAAATCCAAAGTATTCGAAACATTCAGCGGAGAGACTGGAGCGCCGATGATCAGCGACTGCCCCGTAACAGCAGAATGCAGACTTGAAAAGATCATTGAGTTCGAAGGCACAGATCTGATCGTAGGCAGAATTGTGAATGTATATGCAGATGATGAAATTTTAGAACAGGGCAAAGCAGACGCTCTGAAGATGAACCCACTGATGTACTTCACCTGCGGCAGCATCTACTATTCACTGGGAGAAAAAGTAGGAAAAGCATTCAAGATAGGAAAGGAGTTTCCTTCTCATGAGTGATACGCAGCTTAAATCAGGAGACGATGCTCCTTCATTCAAACTTGACAGCGCTGAAGGAGAGATTTCCCTTTCAGACTTCAAAAAAATCATCCTCTACTTCTATTCAAAGGATAATACATCGGGATGCACCAAACAGGCCGTTTCGTTCAACGAGTCGTATGAATCGTTTAAGAAGATGGAGTACGAGATTATCGGCATCAGCAAAGATACAGTCTCTTCACACAAAAAATTTGCAGAAAAGTACGGTCTGAAATTTCATCTGTTGTCCGATCCAGACTGCAAAACTGCAGAGGCATACGGTGTAAGAAAAGAGAAAATGATGTACGGCAAGAAAGTTATGGGAACTGTCAGATCCGCATTTATCATAGAAGAAGGAAAGATCGTTTCTGCTTTGTACAATATCAAAGCGGAGAGCAGTGCTGAATCGGTTTTAGAAGCTTTAAAAATAAATGAATGATAGGCTTGCGCCCGTCAGTTCAGTAAAAAGATTCCTAGATTCAGGTATGCCGCGATTGTAAGCCAGATTATGTAAGGAAGCTGCAGCCAGGCAGCGGCTTTGCTGATCCTTCTGAACACCAAGATCATTATCAGAACTAAAATCCACAGCATGACTATCCAGAAGAAAGAGATCAGAACCAGCCCCATTTTGAAGAAAAGAGGCGACCAGAAGAAGTTAACTACAAGCTGCACTGCAAAAATTGTCAAAGCAGCGCTTTTCTGTCTGGCAGGAACTTCAGGTCCAGTGACCAGGTATGCGGATATGCCCATCAAGATGTAAAGGATCGTCCACATTATAGGAAACAAAAGCGAAGGCGGTGAAAACGGCGGCTGATTGTAATCCTTATACATTGTCATGCTGTCTCCTGTGACAAAAGACGACAGCATGCCTACTGCTAAAGGAATTACAATGAGAATTATCAGGCGTATCCAATTCCTTTTTTTACGCTCATTCATATGAGTGTGAGTTTATTGCCACCATCTTCATATTTTGTTCAGTTAATGCTGATTTAACCAGTTACAATCGCAGAAAACTCAGAAAGCCTGGTTTGATAAAGATATTAATGATTTATGGCTGATGGGCAAGTATAAATATCATCACTCAATCTTCGAGTCCCAAGTCACGAGGGCTTGCTCTCGGAAATGTGCCCGCAAGGGTGAATCCTGAATAGCCGCTGTGGCGGCAGGTGACATACATGGACGATAACGAAGAGAAACAAATGCCTGAGACTTCCGAGGAAGTTTCCAGGAATGTAAATGGAAAAAGCATGTACACTTACATCGCTGAAGCTTGGAACACACCAAGTGAGAGCTATGTTAAGCAGTTACAGTGGTCTCGTTTGATTGAGTGGAGAAAGGAAGAGAATTTTGTAAAGATTGATCATCCTACTCGTTTAGACCGTGCAAGAAAACTTGGATACAAAGCCAAGCAGGGATATATCATTGTAAGAGGCCGTGTCCGTAAGGGATCTCTCAGAAAGAGAAAGATCAGAAAAGGACGCAGGGCAAAACGCCGCGGTATCAACAAGATCACAATGGCAAAGAGCCTTCAGCGCATTGCTGAGGAAAGAGCCTGCAAGAAATATCCAAACTTAGAAGTTCTCAACTCCTACTGGGTTGGAATGGATGGACAGCACGAATGGTTTGAAATCATAATGGTTGACCCTCACCACCCTGTTATCAAAGCTGACAAGAACATCAACTGGATTTGCTCTCCAAAACAGAAAGGCCGTGCCTACCGTGGACTCACAGCTGCTGGAAAAGCAGGACGTGGACTTAAATGGAAAGGCAAAGGCGCTGAGAAGGTCAGACCTTCAATCGGTGCTCACAACCGTAAAGGAAAGTAAACTCAGTAAACTAAGATATTCCCGCACATGCGGGATATCTATTTACCAATTTTTCTGAATTTTTCAATAAAGACCCCTTCATTTCCAGTGCAGACTTTGTTTTATAATAACCGATTTATGTTTTTAAGATTGATATCCACAAGGCTGCATGCAAGAGCTTGAAGAAATTAAATGATTTTATGAAATATAACAATCTAAGCAATTGGATTATATATCTAACATAAAGTGTCAGTTTGTTTATATGTACAGGATTTCAGTCTATGGCAAAGGCGGCATAGGAAAATCAACCATCTCAGCCAATATTTCCTACGGAATATCATCCAGAGGATTGAAAGTACTTCACGTAGGCTGCGATCCCAAGCATGACTCCACGAGACTGCTGACCGGCGGAGTAAATCAGATAACTTTCATGGACTGCCTGACGGACCAGAAAGATACAGACCCGGTAGAATCCGGATCAAACGGAATATCATGTGTAGAGTGCGGCGGAGCATTTCCTGGAATCGGATGTGCAGGAAAAGGAATGATCAGATTATTCGACTATCTGGACGAACACACTCCAGACGATGTTGATATAAGAATACACGATGTTCTCGGCGATGTTGTCTGCGGCGGATTTTCAGTACCGATGAGAAAAGAAAACACGGATGCGGTTATTCTTGTGGTCTCTGAAGAATTCATGTCGCTGTATGCTGCTAACAATATCCTCCGCGGAATCAAAAATCTAAACGATACTCCATGCATACTTGGTTTGATTGTGAACAGCAGGGCGCCTGAGCTGAGTGCAAATGTCAGAGAGTTTTCTATTGCCACAGGTCTGGAGATTATTGGCAGCATTTCAAAAGATGCTGTGTTTTCAAAAGCAGAGATTATAGGCAACACTGTTTTAGAACTGTTTCCAGAGTCAGAATCTGCATCAGAGCTGAATGAGATTGTTGAAGCTGTGATCAATGCATCAGAGGGATATGCTGAACTGAAATCCCCTCGGCCCATTTCAGAAGAAGCTATGAGAGATATAGCATCTGGAAAACCTGCAAGAAAGGATATTTCCTCTGAAAAGGAAACAGTGTGCAATTTTGATGCGTATGATTGTGAAAGGGGCATCACATACAAAGGAAATTACGTGATGCCTTCGTGCACATCGCACGGCGCTGTGGAACTTCTTCAGGGAATTTCAGATGCTGCTGTCGTGCTCCATGGACCCCGGAATTGTGCATATCTCATGGAATATGCCAATCGAAGACGGTCGCTGAAACTTCCCTCTATTGAAGGGAAACTGAATTCATGCAATATATTCTGTACAGAAATGAATGATGATCTTACATTCAGCGGAGACTTAGAATGTTTAAACAGCACTGTAGACAAAGTAATTTCTCAGGGATACAAAACTGTATTTTTAGTACCGACGTGCACCCCTGTTGAGATCGGCGCTGATTTAGAACGCGCTGCTAAAAGATTGTGCAGAGATGATGTGCAGGTCATAGCAGTCCCGGAAGATGATGTTTTTCTTGGCAGCAAATTTGGATGCTATACAGGTGCACTAAAGTGCATGGCCAGCCTGATAGATCAAGACAAAGAGGTAATTCCCAACACTGTGAATATTCTATGTTATTCTTCACCAATGCTGTCCAGGCTTGAAAATATCCGTGAGATCTACAGGATATTGGAATCGTCAGGACTCAATGTGAACACGGTGATAAATGAAAAAACGTCACTTGATTCAATTAAAAAACTGCATACTGCAGAATATAACATCCAGATTGGAGATTCGCAGCTAAACAACAAAATGTCTGAAATCCTGCTTCAGGGAAAAGACTGCAGGATGCTTAAGATGCCCAACGGCATGCATGGAATAAGAACCTGGATAGATGCATTGTCGAAGATGACGGGCAGACCTGATGCCGGCAAAGACTACCTGCTCTGCGCTGAAGACAGGTATTATGGATTTATGGAAAAAATGAAAGAAAATACTGAAGGACTGTCTGCAATGTTGTACTTAATGCCTGAACATGATGTAGACTGGCAGATCGATACTCTTCTTGATATGGGTATAGATGTCAAAAGGATAGCACATTGGAAAGGAACAACATCTGATAAAAATTTTAAAAAGAGCAGACATGAAAATATTCAGCACAACTATGATGTGTCGCTCTGCGGCTTAAAAGATCTCATTGATGAGATTAAACCGGATCTGATTATAACCAGTGATTCCCGCGTAGGCAGACTCGGCATCAGATGGATAGGTTTCAATACAGGTTACACAGGAGTATCCGGTGCACTGCGCTGGGCAAGAAGAGTTCGGAACTCGCTGAAAATACCAGTGAACGATGGCTGGAGGATTGACTTATGAATACTGAACCTGACGGATTTCTGGGTGCAGTGCTGGCTGCTGAAGGAATAAAAGGAATGAAGATCTTGATAAACGGCCCCGGAGGCTGCCGCTCCAGAACCCAGATTCTGCTGAAAGAGCTGATACATGAGTATTCCAAAGAAGACCCCAAATGCTGCTCATCCAAGTATTTCAGCAGACAATCCAAACTGCCGTGCACATACCTGAATTCCAATGACATGATTATGGGTTCTGCTGATAAGATTTCAGATGGGCTGAGCTCGATCAATTCTGTATCCGACTCTGACACAATTATGGTAGATACGCTGGGAGCATCGGTGCAGGTAACAGACAATATGAATGCAATAAGAAGAGCTCATGCAGAAGACAAAACAATCACTGCCAGCCGATATGTTTCTTCGATGTCGATCTACAAAGGTTTTGATGATACGATAACACGAATTGTAGAACATCTGTGTAAAGCTGAAGAAAAACACAAAATTCCTCAGACGGTGAATATTCTGGGATATAACATATCAGACAGCTGCTGGGAATACGGCAGAAAAGAAATTGCAAAGATGCTGGAGTCAATAGGTATCAGTGTAACAGCATTCATAGGATGCGGCTGTACAAAGGAAGAGCTGAAAAGATCAACCAGTTCCGAACTGAACATCTTGATTCATCCCGAATTTTCAATGAAGACTGCAGAGTATTATTCAGCTAATTTTGATATACCCTACATGATCCCAAGTTTCGGATCACCCATAGGCTACCCTTCGATCTGTTCGTTTATTCAAGAGGTTTCCTCAAGGTTTGGAACTGATCCTACAACCGCACTGGAATCAATTATGTCTGAAAAGTCAGATGTTGACAGGATTCTCATGAATTCAGAAAAGATGCTGGGCGGTTTCAGGGGATGCGGATGCTCAATCACAGGCATTCCGTCAGATGTTCTGCCCATCATCAGATGGATGCATGATCATCTTTCAATAGTGCCGGAATATGTAAAGATCCTAGGAGAAGATGAATCTCCGATGACAGAACATTTAATGAAATTTCTTCAAGAAATAGACTGCATGGATGCACTTGACGCAGATCCATCAGAGAAATACGAATTGATATTTACAGACGGTATGAGTGCAGAAATCATCAAGAGAAATGATGGTACGAGTTCATGTGTTCAGACGAGAATTCCCTACAGCTTTGGAACATCGCTTGTGAACAGAAGCTTGATCGGCACATATGGCTGCAGGTATATTCTGGATGAGATCATCAACAGCCGCGGAATGTTTTACTGCGGACAGCCGACCATGGTTGACTTTAGATAAAAACAGCAGATATCAATTAATTTCAGGCAGACAGCACAAAACCTAAAATTACATGCGGCACTCCGTCATGGTCCTCGATCTCACAATCGATTCCGTAGACATCTCTGACCATCTCTTGTGTTATCACTTCCCCGGGAGTGCCGTATGAGTAGATCTTTCCCGGTTCTGCCATCACAATGATCTTGTCTGCGTATTTGGCTGCGATATTCAAATCATGACTTATCATGACAATCAGCATATCATTAGCCTTGGCAATTCCTCTCAACAGCTCGGTGACATATACTTGATGTTTAACATCCAGATTTGATGTAGGTTCATCAAGCAAAAGAATGGGTGTTTCTTGCGCCAGCCCCCTTGCGATTGATACTTTCTGATGCTGCCCGGATGAAAGATTATTAAATGATCTCATAGCCAGATCTTCGATATTCAACAATTTGAGTATGCCGTAAATCTCATTTACATCCTCTGAAGTGTTTTTCCATCCCTGAAGATTGTGCCTGCCGATCATTATGGCATCTAAAACAGGCAGGGAAAATAGATCAGTCGTTTTGGGAGGGACGTAGCCAACCGTCATTGCCAGTTCTTTTTTACTAAAGTCCCTGATATTTCTTCCATTGATGATTATTTCTCCACATTTTGGTTTTAAGAGCCCGTTTATACATTTGATTAATGTCGATTTACCAACGCCGTTTGGTCCGACAATGCAGATCAGGTTAGGGCTCTCCATCTTAAGACTGATATCATGAAGAACGCTTACATTTTTAGAATAATCATACGATGCGTTAGAAATTTCTATCTGCATCAAATCAGCCCCATATTTCAGATTTATTTCTAAGTATCAAGAATAGGAACAGAGGTCCTCCTAAGAAGGCAGTTATAACACCAACTGGTAAAACTGCCGGAGCAATAACAGTCTTTCCCACAATATCTGCTGCGATGAGCAACGCAGCTCCAAACAGCGCAGATGCTGGTACAAGATACCTGTTGTCTGCACCTATGACAATTCTAGATATGTGTGGTGCCACTAAACCAATAAATCCTATCAAACCTGTAAAACTCACCACAGTTGCAGTAACAAGGGCGACAAGAGCCATTGTCAATGTTCTGAGGTTGTCTACATCCACTCCCAAGGCTTTAGCATTGTCTTCACCAGTGGCCAGGACATTTAACTTTCTAGACAGGATTTGAATGATTACAAAACCTATTACAGTTATAACTAACATAACTGGAATGTTCTTCCACTCTATTCCGCCGATAGAGCCTACCTGCCATTCCAGCACGGCTGATAATGAATCCGGGTCACCCCAGAGCTTTATAATTGTCGTCATGGCATTGAAAATGTACATTATAGCAATGCCCGCCATGATCATGGTGGTTGGAGAAGCATTTTTTATTTTAGAAACAAATATGATTGCCATTGTTGGTATTAATGCAAAGATGAATGCATTCAGAACGATCGAGTATTCATCTGTGACTATTGAAGCTCCGAGCACTATCGCAAGTGTAGCACCAAATCCTGCACCGGATGATACACCTGTGGTGTATGGATCAGCTAAAGGATTCTTCAGAATGCTCTGCATGGTTACGCCGCATATGGCAAGGGCAGATCCAGCAATTATTCCGACAATGATCTTCGGCAGTCTTAACTCCCAGATTGTATAATCTTTGAGAACATCTTGTACATTCCCAGTTATGTGCTGCCACAGTATCTGATACGATTCAAAAAAACCTATATCATACTGTCCGATTGTAAGCGCAATACCGCAGCATACGATTAATGCGATAAAACAGAGTAAGATGAAGGTAAATTTTCTTGAATTGTATTTATGATATTCATTGACGACTTCCGGTTTGACAGCGGGGCTTTGTTTTTCTTCCTGCCACTTTTTGATAGAATTTCTGACGATTTCACCAATCAGTCTGTCATTGTCTATCTCGCCTTCACTCATAACATCACTGGAAAAAGAACAGGGGCTGAGCCCCTGGTTTACTTAGTAACATAGAATATGCTTTCTGAAGGGTATTCCTCAACTGTGTGCAGTGCATATTTGTCATACCACTGGTTGTATGCTTCTTCCGCCAGTTTATCATCAATCTCATCATACACGTAAGAAAGCAGCTTGAGTGATACAAGCGGATTGGAATAACCATTCAACAACCCGTTGGATGCTGCGATTATGTGGCCGTTGTTAAACGCGTTGGTTTTTCCAAACACCTCTTCACATTTGGTATAATATACATTTTTAATTTCATCTAAAGACATATCTGATGACGTACCCATGCTTGATCCGACCAGAATTATGTAATCCGGCTGATTTTCCAGAAACCATTCAGAAGTTACATATGTACCATATGAAGGAGAATTAAGATCCGCTCTTACCCAATTGACATTGGGTACAGAATTTATGAGTTTAGCTAGGTTGTGCTTATTTCCTGTCTCACTGTAGCCCAGCACTCTTATTTTGTCAGTTGTTGCTGTTCCATAAAGCATGACAATAGCCACTGACGGCTGTTCATCTGTAGGAACATCTTTCATGCATTCATAGAGTGAAGTGCTGCACTCATCTGCAAGTTTTGCATATTCAAGAGATTTTTCAGTAACATCGAACAGAAAACCATACGTAACAACACATTCCAGAAGGCTCTCGTGGTTTATGCACAGTACATTTAGATCTGCACCTGTGGAATTAACAAGCTTTTTCATATCTGGAGCTGTTGTGTCTGTCTGTGTGTAGCAGATTATAGTGTCTACGCCAGATTTCAACACAAGTTCAGGATCGACATTGTATCCATCACCATATGAGAATTTTTCCAGGTAGCCGGGACTTGTTACATCATTCATAGAGCGTTCGCAGCACGCAGTTACATTATCCCAGAGGCCAAGAAGAATTGCCAGCTGAGCCTGCTGATAATACATAGTTCCAATTTTGCCTACAAGCGGATAATCCACCCTCACAGCATCTCCCTGATAATCACGGTAATATACTTCACAGGGCTCTTTTTTGATTATTTTCTCAAGAAGATCCACATCTTTGGAATCTATTACACCGTCCGCATTTGTATCTGCAAATGGATTGCTCTGACTGTCCCAGACTGATTCCCCATCAGCAATGCTTTTGACGATGTCCAAGTCATGAGTATCAATCGTATCGTCATTGTTAGCATTTCCATAAACAACTAATCTGTTGGTTTCAACAGTCTTATAGGAGTCATCGTTCCCCGTTGTAAGAACAACTACTCCAATTCCTGCTACCGCTAAAATTGCAACAATTACAACGGCAATAATTTTACTGTTCATGATAAACATTCCTCATTTGAATAGCTTTGCAGGAAACCTACCGCCTGCAGATGTCATATATCTCCATCATATGTATTGATATTGGATGATATATCCACTACAAAGTATCAATCGATATAAATCTTTGCACAACGAGCAGAACCCTGTCAAAACATATGAAAAAACAATCATATCAGAAAGTGCAGATTAAGCACAGAAGTGATCTAGGATTAATACATCAGAGTTCACTGAAACTGATGCTCAGATTAAAATTTCATGATCTATTTCATTCATTAAATCATAACTATGGATAACTATGCCATAAGTTGTACAGTATATTGAATGACAAAACAAGAATTTATCTTGTTATACACCAGATTACATTAATTTTACTTGTATTAGTATCATATTATATAATTCAACTACATAGGGGTAGCGAGGCGGGACTGAAGGCATTCTGCTTTCGATAGATATTTCGATTCCCTTCTTGATATCTACTGCCTGCCTCAAACTTACAAAAATGTGCATACCGGCATTAAGGCCGGTTCTGATTTTGATATTGTTCTCAGCTGTTAAGCACTTTCAGAATCCATGAGTCGACTTCTTCATCACTCATTCCTGAAAGCGGATAGAATGCCGGCAGGCTGAGATTTACAGATTTTATTTTATCAATGTCTCTTAAAGTATAGCCGTAGACTGCGGCCAGTATCTTATTTTCTTTATACAGCACATCTTTTATGCTGCAGTCCATGATTTTTAGGTTAGGAACCCATTCCCTGAGAAGTCTGGCAGCTCCGTCTTCTCTGCCTGCGATTACCGCTCTGCAGCCGCGTTTCATCATGAACCAGGCAGCAAGGGCATCTTTTTCCGTTTCTACGAAAGCTACAACTTTTCCCTGGCTTCCAAAAGGCAGACCCCCCGGTCCGGGAATGTATTCAGTAAAGACACGTGCAGATTTTCCTCTTATTTCAACGTAGAAGGTCATATCAGGCTTAGACAGATTGACCTTTACGTTTCTGTCTTCATTTGCAATGAATATTGCCGACCCTACTTCCCTGCCTACATCCATGCTTGAATAGGGATGATTGCCCTCCCTGCGGGCCTTGACGGCAAATGACATTCCTTCGCTCATGTAGTCTCTGGAAAAGTCTGCAACTGCCTGACACATTTCAGCCATGTCGCTGCTGCAGGTGTAAGCAGGAGAGACAGAAGCCACTCCGAAGACTTTAGTAAGGACTGGGATTGCAGCCTCGATCTTGTCAGTAGTAACGTGTATTCTGCCCTGCTCACAATCCACCAGTGCTTCGATTTGATGATGTGCGAGATTGTTGAGAATGTTGTCAATAAGTATGTTTTCAAAATAACGTCTGACGCCTGGGCTTTTCAGACCGACTTCTGCATATCGAACTAAGATTACATCCACATTACTCGTATTGCATATCGATTATAACACTTTGCGCAGGATTAATCTTCAATTAGTTGTTCTGTATTCCTTAGCCAATGGATCCTATACTCATGGTAGAAGTGATGATAACAGCTGCAGCAGCTGGTATAATCGGATCCATGTTCGGGATAGGCGGCGGATTGATTGTTATTCCCGTCTTAACCTTAATTTTCGGCCTGCCTATGAAAGAAGCCATAGGGGCCAGTTTGATAAGTATCATTGCAACATCAACCAGCGCAGCTTCCAGATATGTGTCCAAAGGCATGGCCAATATGAAGCTGGGAATGTTTTTGGAGCCGTTTACTGTAGCAGGATCAATAACCGGAGCAGCGATAGCCATGTACCTGAACCAGGAGATCCTCTCTGCACTTTTTGCAGTCATTCTGATTTACGGCTCATACCACATGGCATATGGGAAAAAATCGGATTCTGCGCTAAAAGATAAAAAGACATATCCTTCAGTCTCCGGAAGCTACATGGATGAGGGAAAGGAAGTCAGTTATGATGTTGTGAATCTCCCGCGCGGAATGGCTGCCAGCTTCGGAGCCGGCAATATATCAGGCATGCTGGGTGTGGGGGGAGGCATCATCAAAGTTCCAGTAATGAACCTCTGGATGAACGTTCCCATGAAAGCTGCCACCGCTACATCCAACTTCATGATCGGTGTGACAGCACTTGCGAGCGCCAGCGTTTACTATGTCAGCGGGCGTCTTTCACCAACGTTGGCAGCTTCAGTGGCTATCGGAGCATTCTTAGGAACCAAAGTAGGACCGATATTAGCATTAAAAACAGCCAGCGACAGTATGAAAAAAATGTTCGCAGTGCTGATGATAATCATTGCCATTGCGATGATTCTGAAAGTATTCGGATATGAGGTGATGTGATGGACGATAATCTTAATCACAGAATAAGTTCCGTTCTTGCTGTCGGCATGATTGCCAGCATCATCGTTCTATTCATCGGACTGGTCATGCTCATCATCCTCGGTGGAGATTACGAAGAAGTCACGATGTCTCTTTCAGAAATCGCACAGGGGATTCTGCAGGGAAATCCAATAGCCGTTATTGATTTAGGAATTATACTGCTCATCATTACTCCGCTGGTACGTGTGATCTCTTTAGCTGTCACATTCGCCATGAAAAAAGAAGGCAAGTTTGTTGCGGCATGCCTTATAGTTTTGATATTGGTAGCAGTGACAGTAATTCTTAAATCGGGCGCATAAATGATTAAAGTTTGTAATTACAGTTACAAAACTCTCATATTTTACAAGTTTTGTAACTACAGTTATAATTTTTACATATGAAGTCTTCATGAGTCAAAGAGGAAAGGCGGATGAACGCATCTCATGAAGTCCAAAGAACAGGTTATCTCAGAAGACTGGAGAGTGGAAAGGACCGCTGCGATGTGGTGAAAGTAATCACAGGCCTCAAAAGATGCGGCAAATCCACTTTGATAAGGCAGTATATTAAGAAACTGAAAGAGACTGTTGATGAAAACGCCATAGTCTACATTAATCTGGAGTCGAGAGAAGCCAAATCAATTGAAACATACAAGGATCTCAATGATTACTTAGCTTCAAAAATAAATTCAGCAAAAAGAGCATATGTTTTCCTGGATGAAATTCAAAGAGTAAGCGGGTGGGAGAAAAGCATCAACTCTCTGATGGTTGACTATGATGCCGACATATATATTACAGGATCTAACGCGTACATCCTGTCTTCTGAACTATCTACCTACTTGTCTGGAAGATATGTAGAGATAAACATGCTGCCATTATCATTCAAAGAATATCTTGAACTTCATCCGCCAAGCGAAGGTCATGACAAGTATGCCAGATTTCAGGATTATATATGGTATGGATCAATGCCAATGGTTGACCCTGACGGAGATGAGGAGTTTACCAGCGATCATCTGGTAGGCATATACAATACAATTCTCAACAAAGATGTTCAGTTTAGATTGGGTGTCCATGATCCGGTGATGCTCAACAATGTGTGCAGATACATAATGTCCAATATCGGAAATATCACCAGCAGCAATTCAATTTCTGAAAATACTGATTTATCTCCAGTCACGGTAAGAAATTACCTTCGCACATTGGAAGAAGCTTACATCATTTACAAAGCGTACAGATATGATATCAGAGGAAAAAAATTATTGAAAACGCGTGAGAAATATTACGTCTCGGATACTGGAATGAGAAATACAGTTCTCGGTAATTCAGCCGGAGATGATATCAGCAGACAGATTGAGAATATTGTATACCTTGAGCTTCTGCGAAGGGGATATTCTGTGAATGTCGGCAGCTACCGCGATTATGAAATAGATTTCACGGCCAGAAAAAGAAATAAAATTGAGTATTTTCAAGTAACTCAGACCTTACTGCCTGAAGAAACATATGAAAGAGAAGTGAGATCATTGGAATTGATAAATGATAATTTTCCTAAAACAATATTATCATTAGATCCAATTACGCGCAATACAGGCAACGGGATAAAACATGTTAATCTGCTGGACTGGCTGCTTGAAGCAACAAGATTGTGACTCGTTTAAACCATTTATTGCTGAATATCAACAGTGAATTAAGAGCAATCCCGTTACATTTCAACCAGAATTCTGATATATGAATGTAACATTTTTTCACGTATGGTTTAATATTCAAGAGGACGATGTAAGACTATGTCAATAGGTCTGGGAGTCGATACCGGCGGAACTTTTACCGATGCGGCAATAGTTGATTTAGACAGTAAGAAAATTCTTTCCAAAGCAAAATCGCCTACAACTTACCAAGACTTATCGATCGGAATATTGGGCGCTATCGATGGAGCGTTGTCATCCTGCAGCATCCCGCCCGCAGACATAGACATAGTCGGACTTTCTACCACATTGGCTACCAATTCAATTTTAGAAGGAAAAGGAGGAGAAGTTGGTCTCCTCGGTATAGGATGGACTCCAAGAGATGACTGGGAGCTGGGATGCAAAAAATCTACATTCATCACTGGAGGCTACGATTCCTGGGGAATGAAGTCAACCAACATGAATGAAAGTGAGCTGGATAAAGCTCTAGAGTATATCTGCGAAGGCGTTGATGCTGTTGCAGTCTCAGGAAAATTCAGCGTAGCTAATCCTATGCAGGAAACGAGAGTAAAGAGAATGATCATGTCGAAGTACGGCCTGCCGGTTGTACTCGGGCATGAGATGAGTGCAGAGCTCGGCATATATGAGCGCACTGTCACAGCTGTTCTGAATGCTCAATTGATGCCGATCATCAGTTCATTTTTGAATTCAATGGAAACCTCCCTTAACTCCAGGGGGATTACATCTCCTGTTTACGTTTTCAGAGGCAACGGCGGTCTGATGGATCTCAATATGGCAAAGGAGATCCCGGTAGAGACCCTTCTTTCCGGTCCTGCCGCATCACTTATGGGAGGCCACGCACTCTCCGGAAAAGACAGCTGCATGGTTGTGGATATGGGAGGAACTTCAACAGACATAGTCTGTCTGAAAAACGGCTTCCCTCGTTTGAACACTGAAGGGGCAATGGTTGGAAAATGGAGAACCAGAGTAAACGCAATCGATATCTGGACGTGCGGACTCGGAGGAGATTCCAATGTTTATATCAATGATAAGGGAAACATCGTAATCGGTCCTGACAAAGTAGTGCCTCTGGCAGTTGCTTCGTTGAAGTATCCAAACTTAAAAGACAAGATGCTGGATGAGAATATTCTCACATTCTATGTTCCTTCCAGACCAGCAATATCAAACATGACTGAAAAAGAGAAGACTGCACTTAAGTTTGTAGAGGAAAATGCTCCGTGCAGCATTTATGAAGCAATTTCCAAAATTGAAGGTATAGTCTTCATAGAAGATGAACTTATAAAACTGAAAAAACGCGGATTTGTGAGCATGACTGGGCTGACTCCGACAGACATTATGCACTGCCGCGGCAGTTATAAGTCTGGAGATGAGGAAGCATCAAAGATTGGTTTGAAAATTTTCTCTGACAAATACGGAGATGATGATGCTGATTTGTCAGAAGTTATCATGGATCTGATCATAACACGCGTTGGTGAAGAAGTAATCAAGAAATCCTTGTCGGACAAGAACATCCTGCTGAGTGATGATAGTGCATTTGAAACTCTTCTCCGCGCTGCCGCCGGGTCTGATTTATTCAATGATCTTTCAATTGAAACGCACATGAAACTGCCGCTGATCGGGGTTGGTGCTCCGGCTCAAATTCTCATAGAACCGGTATCTGGAAAAATGGATGTGGAAATGATCGTTCCTCAGGGCTATGAAGTCTGTAATGCAGTAGGAGCTGTTCTCAGCAAGGTTATCGAATCTGTGACTGTCAAGATATACCCCAGTGCAGACCATACATATAGAGTATTCAGTCCGGGTTCTTCACCGATTGAATATTCTACCATTGAAATGGCAAAGAGCTCTGCCAGAACTGCTGCAGAAAATCATGTAATGGACAAAATGAAAGCTATGTCTGTAACAGATGTGCATCTCAATGTGGAAGTCGATGAGCACAGATTCTGTGATGGATACGGCAAAGAAATGAAGTTCACGAATTGGATCGATGTTACAGCTACAGCAGTAGGGATGCCGAAGACTAAAATGCGGTGAATAATGTTCTAAACTGCGCTGCACGAACAGAGAGTCTATGATTGCAGCGCAAGACTTTTCCTCAAGAGCTACGCCATTGAGTATCATTCTAACGCACATCGCAGGTAAGCATGCATCATTGATTATCAGCTAAAAAGACTCTGCTTTTTTTGAAATATTTTGACTCATCTCTGATCTAAAAAGTCACTTAAATTAAGCTATCCGATGTGAGATTATGAGAGCTGCAACTGATCATAAATGCTCTTGAAATTGTGTTTATTTTAGGCGGACTTAAAATTATTTTTAATAATGTCATATAAAATACAATAAAATCAATAGTTTAATGCTAAATTTGAGATATATTTAAATATCTAAACGGGAAAATCATTAAATATGAATTTCCTGCAGTGATCGTTTTCGCAAAGGTTGCTTACAATGTGCGCGCGCGTGCGCATACGCATAGCCCCCTGCCCGTCTTTTTAAGTCAAGTTCGCCTAATTTGCGCCCTTCGAAATTTTTCGAAATTTTCAAAGATTTTGATGAGAAAATCAATCAAAATTTTGAGAATTTTGAGCTGAAATCTGCTTAGTTTCCGTTGGTTAAATTCATCAAAATACCACTGCTAAATGCCCCCTCGTTTTTAATCATGCAAATGAGCCGATCGTACTCGATACGAACAGCATAAAACGCCTGATTTCGAATGCAGTTTCGATTGATTTTAGCATCACAACTCACCTAAAACGGCATTCACTCATTCTGAGACATCCATAGCATTAGAATACGTCAAAAACAGGATTTTCAGCTTAAAACAATAAGAAAGTGCGACGATGAACGTTCGTAAACTCTCAGGCATGATTTTAAATTCTGTAAAATCGGCAGTTTCATCAGCATCTGTTAAAAAAATGATCGAAAATGAACTGTTTTTTAAGACTGGCATTGAAGTTAGGATACAAGTCTGTGACTTGTTGCCGTGTAAATTGGAATGTGCTTGACTTAATTATCAAAATCAAGAAATCTTGTTAGATTTTTTCTGAACCCTATTTAAAACTATGGTTTTGGCATGTTCATTTTTGAAAATAATTGTTGCATCCGCATAAAACAATGGCTTCTCATTTGATTATGTGAATCAAAATAATATTAAATTTATTCGGAGTGATTCGAAAAAAGTATTGATATAGTCATATCTGATATGCTAATCAGGAGGTTCTTAAAAAAATGAAAATATTGACAAATGATTACTGCTCAAATGGACTCTGGAAAGAGGTAAGTGCTGCAAAAAGTCTCTGTCTTGAGATAATCAGCATGATAATAAATGTGATTTTGATCAGTGCATGGAATTGTATGCATTTATCCGAGCGAAAAATTCATAAAATGCCTGCAAAAACGAATGAAACTGCTCGTAAAAATGAGCATATGCATCAAAAAATCTCAAAAAAACAGAGATGCAACATATCCAGCCGGATTTTTGCATCAATCAGTCTGCTGAAACTATTTTGGGTAAATTTTTGCAGTTTGGTGACAAGATCAAATACAAACAGACTGATTCGCACCTGGTGAAAAAATGGCAGTTAAAGATGATGTTTTAAAAGCCATGAATGAAAATGGAAAGCCCATGAGCGCAGGGGAAGTTGAAAAAGCACTTGGAATCGACAGGAAGGAGATTGACAAAGCCTTCAAAGAGCTGAAGGCAGAAGGTGCAATTGTTTCTCCAGTCCGCTGCAAATGGGAACCCGCTAAGAAGTGAGTTCAGCAGAAATACGAAAACGGCTGAGATCAGCTGACAAAACCATTTTTTTAAATTATTTGAGTTATGTTTGATAAAGGCGGTTGGAGGAGCGTACTGTGGATTCGATCGATAAAGAACTGAAGCAGGAAATCATCAAAAAGGCACAAGACCTGGGAGCCAATATTGTCCGTTCCTGCTCGGTTTCAAAATGGGAGGAACTCCCAATACAGGAGCCTGAATTCTGGCCGCAGAATATTTGGCCATGGGTGAAAAATATCATCGTTCTCGGAATCCCACTCTACATACCAATGATTGATACCACACCATCTATGGTGTATTAGGAGCTGTACAATACAAGCAACAGAGTTCTCGATGATATCGCTTATCGTTTAACAAATTACATAACAATGAAAAAAGGATACAGAGCACTTTATTTCCCACGAGATTGTTATTACAATATTGAAGTTTTAATGGACAATTCTGATGCAGCGTTTTCTCATGTCGTTGCTGCATATTATGCAGGCATGGGAAGCATAGGTGACAGTCATAATCTGATTACAAAGGAATTCGGACCCCGCATCAGGCTTGTTTCCATTCTTACAGATGCTCCGATTCCACCGGATGATATGCAGGAAAGCAACATCTGCATTCATTGTGGAAAATGCCTTAAAAAATGTCCTGCACAGTGTTTTACAGAAAACAACGGCGGCATCTACGCGATGGATAAAGAAAGATGCACGAGGCATCATCTCAGGATAAAAAATGAACATCATTGGCCGTGCGGGATCTGTACAAGCGTCTGTCCTGTCGGAGATGATCTTAAAAAGTATAGGGGTGTAGAAGTTGTGACTGCTGCGGGTGTCGAACACTGTCAAAAACATGGTTCGTAATTGAATGCAGCAAATAGAGCTTGGTTAAGGCATGTTAAGCATGCGGTCAATCCTTCACTAAAACTTCGATAGATGATGGTTACCAAAATAATGATTTCTGCAGACAGGATGAAACGGATTTGAATACCGGATCTACATCCTTGTTGATTGGCTTCTTAATACAAAAAAGAACTTATCAAAGATTATTAAATCTAAGATCAGAACTGTAATTTGGTATCCCCAATAGCAGCAAGCGCATCTAGGCAGATTTTTCAATTTCATTATTTTATATTAATCGAGATTGCGTCTAAAATTGCAGAGTAAGAATTTAGTTAGTGTTCTAAATAGATGAGAAGCCGATGTTAGATCGTTAAGTACAAAACATCGAGTTGAGGAGATAGAAGCAGCGTAAAAGCTGTCAGTATCGGGCTTGCAGTTCTTTTTGTAGTCCTGTTGATAGTCTCGCTTTCCGTAAGTATCATCACTCGAGGCAAATCAATTGAGATGCAATTGTTTGGAAACATACTTTGCATGATTCTCATAGCGGCTACAATTGTAGTAGGTATAATTCTCATGATATACGCACCGCGGGAACTGCGTAAATTCAATGAAAAACTAGAGGGATTGGTAAAAGAGGTAAGATTAGATGTTAACTACTGCTCTTTTGAAGAATCACAAAAAAAGCTAGTTACTGCGGAAGCCTATGGGGGCAAAACTTACGATATGGAGATTCTAAATCAGGATACCAGCAAAAAGAAAGAACCCTCTGAATACTACATAGCATACATCGAAACTAAAAAGAAGAATGAAGCCGAACTGTATGTTTCCATAGACCCAATCAATGAAGAGGATGCTTTAAGAATATTCAATACAGAAGACAAGAATATGAAAATTGATTTATATGCAGCAGACAGAAACACTGCATACAAGCTGATTGAAAATGCAGGTTCTGATGGAAATGCTATAGAAGATACTGATCTAAAAGAGAATCTGCTTAAGATCGCACATTTTCGTCATGCTATGTATGTAGCTGATGAAAAATACCCTGTGCAGGTATTTTACGGAGCTTCTGATCAATAAACGTCTAAAAATTTACTGAGAAGCTAGTAGGATATCATGAATTGATCTGAAAATCTAATATAATCCTTGTTGATATCAAGGATGACGGTCACTGCTGCATCTCGTCAGATGATCTTTCGCAGCTGATCGATTGGTGAGCAAAAATAACCGATCCTGCCGCGTCAGTTCTTCTGCGGGAACTTTAAAGCAGCGCCGTCATTATTAAAGAGTTTGATACTGTCAGTCTGAGAGACTGACAGGTTTTATTTTCAGTTTAGAGTTTAAGCTGTTACCAGCTGCGTCTGAAGATCAAAGTAAAGAGATACGGACGGTGCTGTTTTGTTGTTGTAGCCGTTCGCTTCCTTTGATTCGATATTTATTGTAACAGCGTTTGCACCTACGATTACCTGATCCAGTGAGGTCTCACATTTGACAATGCCTGCAAATGATCCCTGAATATTCAGTGTTGAATTTCCTTTCAGTAAGATGTAAGCTGCATCTCTCTGAGGATACTCTGAAGTTCCGTTGTTGTCGATATCGTTGAATTCATCGTAGAAGACAACTTTCTTATCGGAAGGCACTGTCAGAGTTGCATCTGCATACACTGTCATGACTGATCCTGTTAAGAATTTGAAGTTGTCATTGAATGTGTAGTTCCCGCTGTGTAATTCGAATTCAATGTCTCCGTCTACAGGGAAAGTAAACCTGCTTGTTGAGAGATCTTTAGATACACCGCTGAATGTGAAATTCAATGTAGAATCATCAGCAGTTGCTCCTCCGTAAATCTGAATTGTTGTTCTGCCTGTATCGTTTGCTGCAGCACCGTTGCTTGCAGTTTCATTGTATGTTTTGATTATGTATGCGTTAGGTGCTAATCTTATCAGACCGTTTGTGTTGTCAATCAGAGGGAACAGAGTGTAATTGAATGAGCTTGCACCGTACATTTTTACATTGCCGATGAAAGAAGATCCTGATTCAATTTTTACTGTTGACTCGATGTTATGACAGTTGTATTCGTTGAGAGGGAAGGGATCGTGATACTCATCAGCAAGAATTACATCAAATAATCCACCGATTAAGTTAAGAGCGTGACTTCCTCCTCTCCAGCTTTCAATTACAAACAAGTCTCTTATTTCTGCTCCTGATTTTGCAGTTACCTGTCCTGCTCCTTTGATGTATCCGCAGTTGTCAAGAAGACCACCGTTTTCAACAATGATGTCTCCTGATAAGTTGATCTGAGCGTATCCTCCTCTGATGTCTTGATCAAAATCTCCGCCTGCAGGGTAACCTGTGACTGCGTTGACTAAAATACTTCCTTCAACTGTTAAAACAACATTCTCAGGAATTGTCAGAGTTCTGTATAGTGTCTTAACGCTAGATGTTGTTCCATCAGGGTTGTATCCTGTTGATGTATATCCGACATCGTCATCCATGCAGGGTATGAGTAATGATACGCCCGAATACAAAGTTGCACTCTGGGACATTGTATAATCACCAAGTAAGATTATTGTATCTCCCTCAAATGCATATTCCAATGCTGCTTCCAAAGTTGTAAATGTCTCAGTTCCTACCATTGCTACGGGTTCAGTACTTGTTGCAGATAATGTTACATCGTTGTCAGAGCTAGAATCCTCCAATGCTCCAACTGCGATGAAACAGAATGCTGCAAGCAGTACTGTTCCCATTGCAAGTAATAATCTATTTTTGTTTTGCATTTATTTTTCCTCCTAATTATTGGTTTATCGTAATTGTTACATCCCCATCGGGCATGATGAATGAGTGATCATTGTACCAGATGATATCTCCAGCTGTAGATGTTATAGTCAGATTCGATTGAGAGTAGCCACCTTCAAATACAATTAGTTCACCTTTTACAAACCTAGTATTTTCAGATTCATAAACATTAGTTAGTGAATTGGGTTTACCCAACATACTAGCTCCATATTCATTCTTATATAACACTAGAGAGTCATCTATCAGACTGTTTCCAAGACCGAAGTCTTGAAGCGATATGCCCTGTGAATTGGTGAGTGTATGCATTTTCGGTTTTGAACCAGCATCAGTACAGTTGGAGAATTTGAAATGATAGATATCAGTATATCTGAGTCCATTCTCACCACTTATACAATACTGTCTAGCAAATCCACCATATCCAATTCCATTTTCATCGAAGCACTTAGCAAGTGGGTCGTTTATAGTTGTTATAGGCAGACCCATATACTTTAAGAAAGACAGCGCCTGCTTATAGATGTATGATATATAATTCCCATTTATATTTCCATTGGGATCGAATAAGCTACTTCCAAATTCTACCATATCTGAACCGAAGTTTGTATCTGTGGAGTAAGTACCATATCTCAGATCTTCGTGACCTATCAACACCATCACTGTCGCAAAGTTTGTTGTCAAAGCATTGAAAATTGAGATATCAGACCCATTAATTGCTGTGTATAGAATGGGCAGGTCAATATATTTATATTCTACCCCATCAAGATATTCAATTCCTGCAGAAGTGGATATCACCTCATCCCAAGGGATGTTTTCTTTCGTTACGGAGTCTACTACTTTCATTACAGGATACCAGGTAGTATTATCACGGAATACTCTCACAGCCTGTTCAATTTTAGTTAGATATTCAATCTTAATTTTTTCTAATTCACTGGTGTCCTGTTTGAATATAATTGAATATCCATGAGTATTGATTGTATATTGTGCATTATTGTCTTCCCATAAGTCTTCATCAGATGGTAGATAAGATAAGAGTGTCGAATCATTTGTTCTAACTGAATTGTGTCCTAAATTCCCAAGCATAGATAATGCAGACATCAGTTCGGCTGCGTTACTATTAGCATTTTTGATGGATACCAATATTGTTTTTCCAGTTTTTACTACTGAAAAATCATCAGAAAGAATGCCATCGATGAGTGCATTGAGTTTTTCATCAAGATTAATTACATCTAATCTTGAAGATGTTATATTTCCATTTATACAATCAATTATGAAACTATAAGTTAGGCCATCTGAAGTAGTTCCAATAATGTAATTACCATCATAGTTAACAATTGGAACTAGATTATCCAATAATTCGTCATCAAAGGTAATTATGAATTCAAATGGCTTGAGATACTCGGCAGAACTCTCATCATATCCTTCTGCAACCTTAACAGTGTATGTATGTCCATCTATTGGGTTATTGGGCAAGGAAACCACATAAGGACCAGAAGACCAAATAGCGTATAGATTAACTTGAGCTCTATTCACAGAGGTTAAGTTTACAATCTCCCCATCATAATATGTGGGCTCGATTGCATTTTGATCTAAAGACCATCCTATGAATTTACATCCCTCTTTTGTAAATGTATTCAAAGTTAATGGTTTTAACTCATCATAATTGAATGATGCAGATACAGCTCTACCTTCACCACCATTTGGGTAGAATGTTACTCTATATTTGATTGGAGTCCAATTCGCATACAAATTCAGATTTTCAGTAACTGCAGAACCAAAGATGTATGAATTACTCAACCCTTCGTCTGAATACCACCCACCGAACACATATCCGGTTCTTGATGGGTCTACTGGTTTAGTTATCGTTGAGCCATATTCAGTAGTTATTGAAGCTACTTCTGATCCACCGTTACTGTTGAATGTTATTGCGTATTGATTGATCTGCCAAACAGCATAGAGTGTCACTTCTGCTTTGTTTTCAGAAGTGAGATTGCTAACTGAAGCTTGATCTCTATAGTCTACAGACCCGTCTGGAGTTTTAGACCATCCTATGAATATATAACCTTCTTTTATGAAAGCGTTGGCAGTTAAGTTCTTAGTCTCATCATAAGCAAAGGGCTGACCATTCATACTGCCTGTTCCGCTGTTTGCATTGAAGATGACTGTGTAGTTATATGGTACGAATTTGGCATAGAACACTTTGTTTCCGATAGATTGAGCAGAAATTGATGTTTCTTTATTTCCCAAACAATCTGCATTAGCATACCATCCTTCAAATGTGTAACCAGTCTTTGTTGCAGAAGCAGGCAGGTCTGTTGCACGTTCAGATGTATATTTTGTAGGCCATCCAGGTTCTGCAGTAAGTTTAGAGTCTCCATCCATATATATTATTGTATAGTTTTCTGCAGTCCATTTGGCAACCAGACTATGATCATCAACTGTTTGTCCCTTGGTGTATTCAAATTTAGCACCGTTTTCATACCAACCAACGAACACATAACCTTCACGTGTCGGTGTAGGTAATGTTATTGAGATTTCGACAGTATATTCCATATCCGGTATGGATCCAGATCCTTCACCTAGATTGAATGATATATTATACGTAATCGAAGTCCATTTTGCGTAGAGATCGATATTTTCAGCAGGCATTTTGTCAGCATTAAATTCCCATTTAGTTGTGAATGAGTCTTCTAAATACCAACCTTCAAGAGTGTATCCCAATCTGGAAACATTTTTTGGTTCAGCTACTAAATTGTTGAATTCAACAGGATCAGTTGTATCAACAGTTCCATTGTTGTAATGGAATGTTACATTGTATAAGTTTATAGTCCATTTTGAATACAATGTGATATCTTTAGCAGGCATTTTGTCAAATGCATATGCATTTGCGAATTCAGAATCTGTAAACCAGCCTGCAAATGTGTAACCTGTCTTTGTTGGATTTTCTGGTTTTGTTATTTCACTACCGTAATTCTTAGTGATGTCTGCTACTGCAGATCCACCATTGCTTTCGAATGTTATTGTGTATTGATTGATCTGCCAAACAGCATACAGATTAACTGATCCATTAGCATCAGGAGTGAGATTGCTAACTGAATCTTGATCGTTGTATGTTGCATCTATTGCATTCGAATCCGTAGACCATCCTTTGAAATCATGTCCGGTTCTTGTGAAAGTGTTGGCAGTTAAGTTCTGAGATGTACCATATGTGAATGTCTGAGGATCCATACTACCTGTTCCGCCGTTTGCATTGAAGATGACTGAGTATGAATTTGCAACAAACTTAGCATAGAATGTTTTATCCCCAGTTGAGTTGGCAGAAATTGATGATACTGCAGTTCCTGAAAGGTCTGCAGTATCATACCATCCTGCAAATATGTAACCAGTCTTTGTTGCATTCTCAAGAGTTATCTCACCAGATTCAATAGTATAACTTTTTGGATTAAGATCTGAGATCTCACTGCTTTCATCATAGTATTTGATGGAGTATGAGTCTAAAATCCACTTTGCATAGAGAGTGACGTTCTCAGCAGGTATCGCTGTGAATGAATATTCGTTGTTGAATGTTCCATTGTCTGTAAACCAGCCATCGAATGTGTAACCTGTCTTTGTTGGATTACCTGGTTTTGTTATTGCTTTATCATAATCATCAGTGATGTTTTTCACTGTAGATCCACCGTTGCTGTTGAATGATATTGTGTATTGATTGATGGTGAACTCAGCATAGAGATCTTTGTCTCCTACTGTTGTTCCTTTGATATATTCGAAGGCTGCGTGTGAATTTTGTTCAAACCATCCATTGAATGTGTAACCTTTTTTAGATTCTGATGGTAATGATACATCTTGAGTGATGTTATAGCCTATTGATTGTACATCACTGCCATTGTGTAATTTTATCTTGTATGTATCAAGATTCCATTTCGCATAGAGATCAATATCATTGGCAGGCATTTTGTCAGCATTAAATTCCCATTTAGTTGTGAATGAGTCTTCTAAATACCAACCTTCAAGAGTGTATCCCAATCTGGAAACTTCTGGTTTAGTTATTGAACTGTTGAAGTTAACAGAAGTTGTTGTGTTATTAGTTCCATTGTTGTAATGGAATGTTACATCGTATGAATTTATTGTGAAGTATCCGTAAACACTGAGATGTTTAGCAGGCATTGTCTGCGGAGCTTCTCCTAATCCTTCTTCATCTTCGTTCCAATCCCATCCTGAAAAACTGTAACCTACTTCTGTTGGAGCAATCATTGGAGTTACTGCTTCTCCAAATGTGACAGACTGAGGCGATTCGTACTGAATTCCATCAACATAGTATGTTATTGTGAATTTACTAGGATCAAATGATCCAGATACAGTCATGTCATTAGCAGGCATCGTAGCTGGTATACCTGGAGACCAGCCGGAGAATTCTTTTCCTTCCTGAGCTGCTGGCTGATATGGTGAGATCTCAGCTCCGTATTCATATGTCTGTGTTTCAACGGTTTCCCCATCAATCATGTATGTAATCTTATAGCTATTGATCTCAAAGGTTGCATGGAACTCAAGATCCTTAGCCGGCATTGTTTGTGGTATTTCTATACCCCAGTCTATGAAAGTGTGACCTGTCTTTGTTGGATCTGTTGGTTTAGGTACAGACTCTCCATACTTTACGTTTTTATCAAGGACTATGTTAGAATCTACGTAATATCTCACATTATAACTGATTACATCCCATTTAGCGTAGAGAGTTGTTCCGTTAACAGGTATTGTGTCTGTTTTGAAGTTCCAAGCAGTTGTCAGTGTTTCATCTTTGAACCAGCCTGCAAATGAATGTCCGTCCTTTGTCGGATCTTCTGGTTTTGCTATGGTGGTTCCATAATCTTGTTTTACTGCATCTACTGCTGATCCACCATTGCTGTTGAATGTTATTGTGTATTGATTAATGGTCCACTTTGCATAGAGTGTAATGTTCTCAGCAGGCATTTTGCCAAATTTATATGCATTTGCGAATTCAGCATCTGTAAACCAGCCTGCAAATGTGTAACCAGTCTTTGTTGGATCTTCCGGTTTATCCACTGTCGTATCATAATCCTGTGTTATTGAAGTTACATTTGATCCGCCATTGCTGTTGAATGTTATTGTGTATTTATTGATCTGCCAAACAGCATAGAGAGTTACTTTTGCTTCATTTTCAGAAGCAAGATTGTTAACTGAAGCTTGATCTGCATATTCTACGTTTGTTGCACTTTGATTTAGAGACCATCCTAGGAAGTTGTATCCTGTTCTTGAGAAAGTGTTAGCGGCCAAGTTCTTAGCCTCATCATAAATGAAAGGCTGATCTTTCATACTGCCCGTTCCGCCGTTTGCATCAAAGATGATTGAGTATACCATTGGAGTCCATTTAGCGTAGATGGTTTTTCCGTTGACAGGTATTGTGTCTGTGTCGAAATTCCACTCCTGCAGGAATGTTTCATCATCTTTGAACCAGCCTGCAAATGTGTAACCAGTCTTTGTTGGATCTGATGGTTTTTCTATGATGGTTCCATAGTTTTGTTCTATTGATTTTACTGCAGATCCACCATTGCTTTCGAATGTTATTGCATATTGATTGATGGTCCACTCTGCATAGAGATCTTTGTTTCCTACAGTTGTTCCTTTGACATATTTGAATTCAGTTTGTGAATCTTTCTCAAACCATCCATTGAAAGTGTAACCTTCTTTAGATGGTTTATTCAGAGATACTGAATCCATTGTTACATCATAGTTTACGGTTGAGATGGAATCTCCATCATGTAGAGTTATTGTGTATGTATCCAGATCCCAGTTAGCGTAGATGGTTGTTCCGTTAACAGGCATTGTGTCTGTGTCGAAGTTCCACTCCTGCAGGAATGTATTGTTATCTTTGAACCAGCCTGCAAATGTGTAACCTGTCTTTGTTGGATCTGCTGGTTTTGTTATGGTGGTTCCATAATCTTGTTTTACTGCACCTGTTTCTGATCCACCATTGCTTTCGAATGTTATTGTGTATTGATTAATTGTGAATTTGGCGTAGAATATCTTGTCTCCGGTGCTGCCATTTGGAATTGAAGATACTTTATTTTTGAAGTCTGCATCACTGTACCATCCAGTGAATGCGTAACCTTCTTTTGACGGTGTCGGCAGCTCAGTTCTCACAGTTGTGGTGTATGACACTGGAGATAGATTCTCAATCTTATTTTTTCCATCCATGTATGTTATTGAGTATACTGATTCCTTCCATGATGCATAGTAGGCTTTGTTGCCGATTGTTCCTTCAGCGATAGTGAATATTGCATCATCAGTCAAATCTTGTTTCTCGTGCCATCCTGCAAATTCATATCCTTTTTTCACAGGGGTCGGGAGAGTTACAGTATCTTCAATGGTGTAAGTGTGAGGTTCAAGATTCAGCTCAGTACCGTCATAATATTTTATAGTGTAAACAGTAGGAGTCCAGTCTGCATATAATGTCAGATCACCAACTGTTTCATACTGTTTGAATTTAAACTCAGAAGTGAGTTCTTTATCAAGATACCACGCTTTGAAATCATATCCTGTCTTGCTGATTTTTCCAATGTTTAAGGAAGCATTGTCAGTAGTATAGTCCATACTGTCAAGAGTTTCATCACAATTGGTGACGAATGAAATCGTATACACAATTGCATTCCAGTTAGCATAGATTGTTGTATTTTCAGTTACAGGAGTGTTGAAGTCATATTTCTGATTCAGTTCTTTATCTGCATACCAAGCATCAAATGTAAATCCTGATCTGATAGGATCACTCGGCTTTTTAGCTGTTTCATTATAATTGATCGTTTGATTTGAGACAGAACTTCCTCCGTTTGAATTGAAAGAAACTGTGTATTTTGAATCAGCCCATCCAGCATAGAGAGTCAGGTTTCCAGAGGTTATGCTGTCGGGATTGCATAACTGGGTTAAAGCAGAGTCTGAATACCATCCCTTGAAGTCATAACCCAGTCTTTCAGGAACAGGCAGTTCTTCGATTTCATCTCCTGCAATATACTTCATCGGAGGCTGATCTGATCCCCCATTAGAATCGAAGAGGATTGTGTACTGATATTTTGTTTCAAAAGGAAGGTTTACAAAACCATGTGCAGTTATTTCAGTAGGGGAGTAATCTCCAACGTATCCATTGACCTCGATTGTATCTAACTTCAAAGAGATAGCATCTTTTGTATTTACGACTGCATTTCCCAATTTTCCTTCGAAATTGATAATACCAGCAAACACTCCATAGATGTTGAATGTGCTATCATCCATTAAGTTAAGAATTGCTGCGGGTCTTTGCGGATACTCAGTCGTATCAGTGTTATTTACATCATTGAAATTATCGTAAAATACCAATGTATTTTTTTCAAGCTTTGAATTACTACTGTTTACCTCTGCACCTTTAGCATTTAAAGTTAACGAAGTGTGCTCATAAAGCGTAACTTCAACACCAGTTAAGGCTTTAAAGCTGTTTTCAATAAAATAATCACCATCATGAAGACCGAACGAGATGTCTCCATCGATTGGATAAATAAATTCTTTTGTAGACAATTCCAAACCAACGATTAAAAGAGTGCTGTGACTGAAAGTTGCTCCACCGTAGATTTCAATTGTTGTTCGGCCTGTGTCTGAAGAAGATTCTCCATTTACGGCACTTGAATCAAATGATATAACTGCATAAGCACCATCAGCAAGCCTGATTAAACCATTTTCATTATCAATCTGAGGGAAACGAGTATAGTGATAACTCTTATACCAAGTTTCATACATTTTTACATTTCCAAACAGCGATGCGCCAGACTCAATTCTAAGATCAGATTGAATGCTGTGACAATCATACTCATTGAAAGGAAAGAGATCGGGATAGATAGCCAATGCTTGAGAGCCACCCCTCCAATGCTGCACAATGTACATTTCTCTAACTTCTGCACCATATTCTGCTGTTATCTGTCCGCTTCCTGTGATATATCCACAGACCTCTAAAATTCCTTCATTTTTGATGATTATATTCCCTTCAAGGAGTATCTGCGCATAACCACCGGTGATGTCCATTACTCTGTAACCACCTTCGGCACGTCCAGTAACTGCATTGACCAATAACTGACCATCAAGAGTGATTGTTGCAGTTTCAGAGACGGTGAGTGAGCGATACAAAGTGCTGTAACTTCCCTTATCTTTTACAGTTCCATCAGGATTGTGCTGTTGTTCATAATCAACTGTTAAATCGTAACCTTTGTCATCATCAGCGCAGGGCAGTACTAAGAATACGCCTTTCGGTACTGTAACGCTCCGAGTAAGAGTGTAATCTCTTAACAGGATTACCTTATCACCAGCAGTAGCAACATCTAAAGCATCTTCTAAAGTTCTGTAATTATTTTTTCCTATGCTTGCTACATATGCTCCATATGTTACAGTAATAGATATATTTCCATTAATAATTCCGGAAACAGTACTGCGGTCTGGAAGATAGCCGCTGATTTCTGGTGGTGTTACATCATATGATGAATCGTAATCCAGAGATTCAGAATATGATTCTGCAGCTTTTGAACTATCTTCATAAACATAGTTGATTGTTAAAGTGTACTTATTAGGTTGCCATTTTGCGTAGAGTGTTGTTCCGTTGACAGGCATTGTGTCTGTTTCGAAGTTCCAAGCAGTTGTCAAACCTTCATCTTTGAACCAGCCTGCAAATGTGTAACCTGTCTTTGTCGGATCTGCTGGTTTTGTTATTACTTTACCGTAATCCTCAGTGATTGAAGTTACATCTGATCCGCCGTTGCTGTTGAATGTTATTGTATATTTGTTAGCCGTCCATTTGGCGACTAGAGTGACATCTTCCTCAAGCATTACGAATGTATCTTTTGGCTGATAAACAGTGCCATCATACATCCAACCGCTGAATGTGTAGCCTTCTTTAGTAAGAGCATATGTGTTATCTTCAGGATAACCAGGACCAAATAAAGTTACTTTTGTACCTGGGGAATATAGAACAGAGAATGGAAGACTGCCTTCTCCACCGTTTGCATTGTATGATAATGTGTAAACACTAGCATATTTAGCACAAAGTGTAAGATTTTCAGCAGGCATTGTTGTGAATGTATAAAGAGCCTCTTCACCAGATTTATGCCAGTAATCAAGAATTGCATTGTCTGGCAAAACAACTCTGACAGGATAAACGGGCTGTCCATACTTAGCAGTGATTTTTGCTACCGTTCTACCATCTGTTGTTAATTGAGAGCCGTCTTGAGCTAAGAAGGTTATAGTAAACTCAATTCTGTCAAAATAGAGGCTTAAGACTAATGGAGATTCGGAAGAAACTGTTCCATTGAGCTTACTCATAGATTCGTTTAATTTAAAGCCCTTCGAATCACCTAATATCTCATTAGTGTGATATTCATCCGAAGTGACATTTATCTCTGTACCAATCGTTTCTGATTTCTGTTCAACTTTGATTAATTCATACGTATTTACACCTGAAGACTGTACTTTTTCCTGATAGACGTAAATGAAATAATTAGAACTGCCTGCAGACCAGACTGCATAGAGTGTTGTATCTTCAGTGATTTGCTGATTAGTGTATTTAGTTCCATTTTCAAAAGCCCATCCACCAAATTCATATCCAGGCCTTGTAAGATTTTTAATCAGCGATGCTGATTCACCATGAGTTACAGTCTGATCGAGAATCTTTTTATTTTCAGACATGAAAGTAACAGTGTATGTATTCTTCTCAAGTCCGTTGACAATTATCACTAAATCTGATATTACATTTTTGATAGTGTAAGTGTGATTGTTTCCAGATGAAGTATCAAGAGCGAAGGAATCATAGCTGCCATATATCTGCAGAGACAAAGCAGCAGATTTAGAGTAAGCGTCAGTTAATGAAATAGTGAATGTAAAGTCATTTCCTTTTTCAACAGGACCCTTTTGATTAACAGAATATGCTTCACTCTCATTGGCAAATATCATGTTATAGCTGTCCACGGGGTCTGCTTCAATTCCTTCGACAGCAACTACTTGATCTTTAGTGATGTTGTTTAATGTGTATACTTCATTGATAGGACGTATTTCATTTCCATCAATGTCTTTGACGGCAATGTTTGAGTTTTCATATGTGCCATAGAGTTCAAGAGTAAATGAGAAATTATCGCCGTACTTGACTTTTATGTTTTGATCTGCATTCTGATTATTGAGATAATTTAACTTATATCCCTCTCCAGACAGCAGCGTAACAGAGTATTCGTTTATACTCCATTTCGCATAAAGAGTCAAATTATCGCATGTTACTCCACTGACATAATTGAATGGAGTTTTAAGATTGCTATCAGTAAACCATCCCTGGAAAGTATGTCCTGCCTTAACAGGTTTGCCGAGGTTTATTGTTTCTGATTTGATTGTATATTTTTTATCATAGTCAGAAGAAGATCCGCCGTTCAATTCATAATCAATATTGTAAGAATTTTGAGTCCACGTGGCTTTGAGCGATATGTTCTTTTTGACAACATCATTAGCAAAATTCCATATGCTGCCATTATAATCCCACCCGTTAAAGCTATAACCAGTTTTCGTTGGAGTTATTTCTTTGATATTAGCATTAAATTTGAGATATACGTAGTCAGATGGATCGAAATCTTCTGTTGAGAAGACACCGCCGTCAAGATCGAAATTCACTGTGAATCTGCCGATATTGCCGACAGCAAATGTTGAAAAGTGATCAGTTTGAATGTTTACGCATTTATTTTTAGGATCATATTTACCTGCGATCTGCAGTAATTCACCACCCTTGAGGTAATAAACTACGATATCCTCTTCGTTAGCACCATCAAGATCATATGGGATAGATACTGTGATCACTTCACCAAAAGTACTTATTGAACCGTCTCCGATTTTAAATTCATAAATTGAGTCTGAATCTAATACAACATCCGAGTTATTAATCACACTAGTATCAAGGTTATCGATTTTCGAGGCAGAGAATGATAATTCTTCTCCGCCGCTCTTGTATAGAATGTTTTCAATTGCAGTCTTTCCGAGTTCAATAGAAGCATTAGGAAGCGCAATTTCTATTTTCTTGTTATTATTAGGATCGCTGCTACTTAAATTCTCTTTGACGTTCTGAAGTACTGAAGAATCGATTGAGACTGAATTAGTATTAAATGCTGAAGCGTCAACCAATGTAATTGTATCATTAGGTGAATTGATAATTTCATTGATTTGCTCTTCTGAGATATTTACAGTGACTTTGTCTCCCTCAGCCGTATAAGTTCCAGGTGTCCATTTAGCGTATAATGTTTTATCAGAATTAATTTTTGTATTGTTGAAATCAAATTTGGTTGTAAAGTCTGAGCCATCATACCAACCTGCAAAAGCGTATCCTTCTTTTGTTGGAGCTGTTGTTGGTTCTGAAACAGTCTTTCCTGATTCAACTGACTCAGAAGGAACTGCTGATCCGCCATTAGAATTGAATGTAACTGTATATTTCTCAGGAGTTACAGGCGGCGGTGTAATTGCACCTCCTCCGCCTCCTCCCTGATTAAGAGTGAATTTAGCGTAAAGAGTAATGTCAAAATTGATTGGTGATTTAAAATTGAATTCTGTAGTGAATGATGAATCAGAATACCATCCTGCAAACTTGTATCCTGATTTGATAGGATCTGCCGGCCTTACTGCATTCTCTCCTTTCTTTACAATCTGAGAAGCAATTTCATTACCGCCGTCAGTGTTAAATGTAACTGTGAATGTGATGTCGCCTGGTTCAGGTTCTGATGACTTGACCCATTTAGCGTAAATGTTAGTATTTTCAGTAATGTAAGTATCGTTAAAATCAAATTCATTTGTTAATTCTTTATCTGAATACCATCCTGTGAAGACATATCCTTCCTTTACAGGATCGCTTATTCTGTTTACTAAGTTATTTTCCTTTACTGATATTGATTTAAGAATATCATCGCCGTCGATAAAGTTCACTTCATATTCTGCTGATTTGACATCATCGCTGTCATGTGCGAGTATGCCTGAAGCGAATACAGCTACTATGATGATCAGCAAAGCTACGACTGCTATTGCCGCGGTGATTATTTTGTTGTTTTTGCTCACAGACTTCACCTATGTGTGTGTTATTTTTGTTGTCAATTCGGTCTTGTTGATTGTTTCATTTAATAAATAAAAAAATAAAACGGAGTTTTCACTCCGCGGTTTGTGGTTCAGATGTTTGAGGCTTGACTATTGTTCCTGGAACGGTGTTGGAAAGAACAAAGTAATTTCCAGCTGCTTTGGCATCTGTATCTTTATACATGATCATTGTCAGAGTTATATCAGCGGGTTCATCGAGACCACGTATGTTCGAAACTTCTGCTACAGCTCTTCCACCAGCTCCTGCGCTCCAGACTTTACTAACTGTGAAGTTGTACGTTTCGATTGACTTTTCGGCTATATAGATGTCGCTGAAGAATAGCTTTGTTACATCTTTGCCAACCTGATAGCCAGTCTTATCTAGGCTAACACCAAGTGGATCGTTACTACCTTTTGCATATGTTTTTCCACTGAAGTCCAGTGTGAAGCCATTGTTATCTTTTGTATCAATTGTAAGAATGAATCCACTAGATAGTTGTCATATGCACTTACGTCCGGTTTAGTTTCACTCAGTGTGAATGTTGCTTCGTATTTTCCATCCACGTTGTTTTTAGTCAGTACACCATCGGCTGAATCTTTAAATGGCTGTTGGATAATGGTGTAATATGAATTATGTGTTGTTTCAAAGGTAATTGTATCTACGCCTCTATCTATGACATTGCAACTTGAGACTAATTTTCCAGAATCATTTACATAGAAAACTACAACTGATGAGGCATAATCTTCGGATATTGGCACTGTTACATACATAGTCGATGTGTTAGTATCATTAAGGGATACAGGTGTACCATTATCATATTTAATTGATAAGTCATATACAACTGCACTAGATAGTATATCATCAGGTAAACCAGATAACGTAGGAGTATCAGTTGCATCTGTGACATTGCTTAAAGAGATTATAATATCGTTAGATTGTGCGACAGTTGTTGATATATTATTGAGCATCGCAGAGCTTAATACGATTGTACCTTCTGTTGTTTTTAGTGTAACTGAATCCACAGTAGTACTACTACTGATTGCATCATTCATGCTAGATATCTGTGAATAAGGGATTAATATGGAATCCACAGGATTAGTGAAACCAGAAGCATTGAAAGCAATGGTAGTACTACCATTATCCTCTGCAGTTTTGACTAAATCAGATATATCCACAGACTCAGATATAGATGCTGTTTTGTCAGTAGGTTGAGTAGGAGGGATTACTACTTCAATTTCGGACCACTTAGCATACACAGTTGTGTTGCCGTTCACTTTAGTGGTCTTTGTGAAAGCATTTCCACTTCCATCGCTAGCTGTGTTCCATCCTAAGAATTGATAACCACCATTGAATGGATCTACGGGCATTTTGTCGCCTAAGGAAGTTCCGGATGTGATGCCAGAAACTGTAGCATATGTTTCATTATTATTGCAGAATGTTACAGTATAAGTTGTAGGTGTAACTGGTCCTCCTCCGCCTCCTCCTCCGTTAGAAGTCCATTTGGCGCAGAGAGTTATATCTGCATTTACTGCTGAATTGAAATCATATTGAGTTATAAGTGAAGCGTCTGAGTACCAGCCTGAGAATGAATATCCTGATTTAGTAGGGTTAGCTGGTTTAACTGCTTTCTCTCCTGCTTTTACTGTCTGAGCAGGAACTGCGCTTCCTCCGTTGCTGTTAAACGTTACTGTATAAGTTCCTGATTCTGCAGTCCACTTTGCATATAATGTAAAGCTTGATAATACCTGACTGCTGAAATCATAAGGCTGAGTCAATGCTGAATCGCAGTACCAGCCTGCAAATTTATTGTTTGCTTTTGTCGGATCAGCTGGTTTTGTTACTTTCTCTCCTGCGTTGATTGTTTGAGAAGCAATGCTTGATCCGCCGTTAGTATTGAATGAAACTGTGAACTTTTCATCATTTGCTACAAACTTAGCATAGATCTTAGTGTTCTCAGTTATCTTAGTATTCTTAAAATCAAATTCCTTTGTGCATGCTGAGTCTGAATACCAGCCTGCGAAGATGTAACCTTCCTTGGTCGGTGCTGCCGGTTCTGTGACATATGAGTTCTTATCAATGTCTACATTTGACAGCTCGCTGTCGCCGTCGACGAAGGAAACGGTTAGTTTTTCATCTCCCCCCCCCCCCCCCGCCAAGGTTACCCGTGGCGTAAAGGGCGCCGACGACTGCCAGCAATATAACCAAGACTACGATTACTGCTGCAATCATCTTGTTGTTTTTTTCCATACTACTCACCTAGAGATTGTTAAATTTCAAACTTATCAATCTTTAAGCACACCCGAATGCATAGATCAGTATGCATAGGCGTGACTAACTAAGCGAGATAATTTTGATGCTACTATATAATATTAAGACAGGTGTTCTAAACCAAGATAAAACTCTGATTTTTATTACCCCCCCCCCCCGAGATGTGTTATAATTCAAAGCCAGATCTATAAAATATACTATGCTATTTATAATTTATAATCATTATGTATTACAGAGTATTACCATACAAGAGGTTTAATATAATTCCGCACGCCTAAAATATTAACGATAAATTATTTTGAATCCAATTCTAAAAATGATCTTTTTATGGGCCCATTTTGGTACTGCAAAGATAACTAATTGTCCTTAAAAAATGAACCAGATGTATTGGGTGATTTAGTAAATAATTTAAACAATAGATGAGAGAATGACATACATTAATTAAAAAGCTAAATCATGTAAAATTGAGTTTTAGTCACAGGAATAGAGCTATAATATGTTCTAATCCGGCAGATAGCTCTTAAAATAGATGGTGATAAAATTTTACAAAATATAAAGCACAATACTGCGTGTGTTAACTTTTATCACATAAATGATGGTAGATCGAGCATTAGAATATCATTCAGATGGAGTATATCGCATATGCAATATACTAAAATTTTGTATATTCTCAACTCAACCTCAGATAAATAGCCATTGTGCATCACAGAGTTCTATATCTAAAAAATACTGCAGAGAATAAAGTTGAAAAAACCCCATAAATACCCATCACAATTGTTGAAATGACTGTCTCTGGAATATACTCATTGGTTGAAAATGATCCAGCTCCATTTGATGTAAATATTGTGCAGCGATCAGAAACTATGTTTTCTATTGCTCCAGAGGAGTATGAAAAACTATACCATGGCTCAAAGGAAGATATGGTAATGCTCTGGATGAAAAGCGTCAAGACAACTAATGTCATAAAAGACAACATTGTTGCTACCATGCTTTTAGGAGATATTGAACTAAAAAACATCGCAATACCAATTGCTGCAAACAAGTATAGAAGAGACAATAAAAATGAAAGTCCGAGTGTAACTGGAGCGTGGCTGCATACCAATATGCATGATAAATAAGCCAAGACATAATAGATAGATATGATGATTAATCCTAAGAGGTATCTAGACAATAACTTACCACTGTATATTGTATATTTACTAACTGGTTTTGTAAATAAGACTAAACCTGTTTTTTTATCGTACTCTGATGATAACGAATCAGAAGAAGAAACGGCTGCATAAATGCCAAGCAAAAGTGCAGATGAACCAACCATTGCTCTTAAAAATTCAACTGGATCATATTCGTGAGCGCGGGCTGCATCGCTTCCAGTGATGAATGCCATTGCAAATATTCCCAATGTTATAGCTAGGGGAATTATAAATCTCCAGCTTTTAAGTATATTTCGAAATTCAAAAAATGTAACTGAGCTGAGTTGTTTGGCTGTTTGTTGAGCAGCATTCATTTAGATTCCTCCGTGAGTTTAAGAAATACTTGCTCAAATGCTGTGCTAGATTCAGAAAAATCATACACATCTAACCCTAAGTTAAGAATTTCCCTTAATAGATAAGCACGATCAGATATGGATCCTTCAAAAGAAAGTGAGACTGAATTATCGTGAAGTGATATTGATTTGACGCCCGATAGCGATGAGATTTTAGAGAGCATCTCAGCATCGGGATTGTTTGATGATTTGACAGTTAAGCATATTTTTTTTGTCAAAGATTTTACAAATTCCAGATCCCCTGATTCAATGACACGTCCTTGACTGATGATTACGACATTGTTACATAATTCTTCAACTTCATGTAACATGTGGGAACTCATGAGAATTGTTGTTCCGTCATCATTAAGACTTTTTAAGATAGTCCTCATGTCCGACATTCCCTTAGGATCTAAGCCTGAAGATGGTTCATCTAAAATAAGAAGTTCTGGCTCATTGATTAATGCTTGGGCTAAGGCAACTCGTTGTTTCATACCTTTCGAGAATTTTCCTATCTTTTTATCAGCATATTCTGTGATCCCTACTTTATCTAAAATAATTTTAGTTTCAGCGGTTATTGCAGTCTTAGACATGCAGAATAATTTACCCACATAGTGCAGTAGTTCAGTTGGTGTTATGTATGGATATGCCTCTGGTGTTTCAATTACACAACCCACGGTAGACAATGCATGAGGAGCATCTTTGCATACATCAATTCCATTGATATATACCTCACCAGAAGTAGGAGAAGATAAGTTACAAAGCATTTTCAGAGTAGTGCTTTTTCCAGATCCGTTCGGTCCCAATAAACCAGTAAAACTTCCTTTCTTTACAGTGAATGAAATATCATTTACAGCGCAGAAATCATTGAAGTATTTAACTAAATTTACAGTCTCCAGCATTGCATTCATAATGACCCCTCATATCCAAGGATTATCAGATTTTCCTCGATGATCTTGCCGGTCTCATCATAAAGCGTAGATGCAATTTCTCCAGAATATTGAATACCAGTAATCTGCCCCTCAACATCATCAACATAGCTACGTAGAGTCATATTACCAGTATACTCATGCAGATCTGAAGAAAGGATATTGATGATTAGAACATACTCATAATATGGTTTTGATCCATCTTCCATTGATTTGTATGATCCAACAGAACCATTGAGATTGCTAGGTGCATAGAATTCATAAACACATGAGGGCAGATGAAAAGTATCAGGAATATTTACTGAAATTTTGCTATACCTGTTTGATTGTTCATCTGGTAATATGTGACTGTTTAAATCATACACTCTTTCAGACGAGACTGGAGTCATGTCTACTTTACCGCTAGTTTCATCTGATATTTCACCTGAAGATTCCTTTCCTGTTACATCCACAGCTATATGCAAAGCTGAAGTTCCTTTCTGAACTTCACCATATTTTATTAGAGGATGTGACTCATATGTCAACAAAGAGATGTGCGAAATCTTCTGTTCTGCCGTGCCTGATTTTTTAAAGATCCCAATGTGAGTGTATTCAACTAAAGATAACATTTTTGTATGTGCATTGAGCGTTAGCTTGAATTCTGCACCAGACTCTTCATCTATGTAGAGGTAGACTTCTTTTGAAGGATTGGATTCGATCTTTTCTGAATTCTGGGGGATAAAGAGGTCTTTTGAAGCCCAAAAATAGTATTCATATTGAAAATGCTGTGAAACGTACGGTCCTTGATTAGTCCAATATGTTACAACCATTCTACTGTAGATTAAATCAGCTTCTGAGAATAATGCCTCATATAAAATTTGACCTTGCAGACTTTCACCATAGCCAGTATTTTCTGCAGATCCGGTTGCTTCCATAGAGATGGAAAATGGAGTAAGGGGCTGCAAATTTTTTTCAGAATGATGGTAAATTGAGATGAGTCCTAGAGACAACAATAAACATACGAGGATTAGTGTTAGACAAATGACCGTACGCTTTGTTGTTTTAGTGCTCCGAAACTTCATAAAATCCCCTCATAGATATACGATTATGAGTTAATATATTTTTCAATAAAAATACACCAAGTTTTAATGTTAAATAATAATCATAATATAATTTATTCATATTTTAATAATTGGTAAATTATTAATACTATTAAACATATATTAATACGCTTCTAAAGAGAAGCTAAAGTATGATGGAGGTAAAAGATGAACAAAATTGGAACGTTTATAATCACGGTGCTAATCGTTGCATCTTTCTCCATAGCTCCTGCAGCATACATGCTAAACGATAAAGCAGATAGTATGGATGGCAATGTGATATTGGGTGATTATTCGATTACCCAAGAAAAAGCTGATGAAATAAGCAAGCGTGTTGTGACAGCATCATCAATAGAAAATTTTGAATCGATTAAGGCAGACAGCATAGTATTGATAGATTCGAGCCTCATTGATTCGTCAAATACTCTTGAGTATCGCCAGGCCCTGGCAAACTGCGTTTTAGAAGGCACACCCGTTGTCTCGTTAGATGATCCGTCTGTATTTATGGAAGATGGATTTGATATCCCGACAGCATTTGCACTAGGCGCAGCTGCATGTGGAATATATTATGATGAAGTAAACGATGTGACTACATGCTACAGTATAAAAACAAATAATATGACTGAAGCAGAAAATAGACTATATGCCTGGGCAGATGATATGTTAGTTCAAAGTACTGAATTAAAAGAAGGCGTAGCATTATCTGCCACAAATGGAGCAGAACCTGAGTGGGGATCAGAAATCAGATCTCATACAGATATAGATTGTGGCAGCTATGGATGGGCATATGTTAGAACAAATTACTTTGAACAGATTACCAATAGTGATACATACAGGTATTATAAAGCAGGCTATATATTCCAAGGTGTTCCAAACTCTGATTCCAGAATTGCAGACATAAATATTAGATCGGATGTAGATAACCTAAGGAATACGCAACAACTGTTAATATATGGACCAACCAGTACATCTGGTACATCACAAGTATCTGTTAACTTGAATTGGAGTGTCAGCCAAAGTGGTCTAGAAGTTGGAATGTCAACTACATGGACATATAGTGTTCCAGATCTAGCAGTACATGACTATTCATCATTTGGGGATGATTTATTTAGTACAAGTCATGATATAAATGAAGGGGAAAATATTGGAAATACTACCACCATGATACAACCAGGTTTAATATCATCTTCATCAAAATCTAGCAACAATGGTGGATACATTGTAGATGACTACTACAGTATAAATTACTGTAAATATAAAGCTGGATTCTGGCCTTGGTCACCATGGTACTGTCAGGATTATCAGTTGTATGATGCTACACTTCGTGTAAATATTCCTTAAACAAACCTGAGAAGTGAGTTTGCAGATGTGCATCTGCAAACTTTTCTATTTTAATATGAAGAATAGATCGTGAACTCTTAATCGTAAGATCTTTGTATAAATTATAAAGAGTGAGCAATAAGAATAAAAACTGGTGCAAGGGAAGGGATTTGAACCCCTGAACCACTAAGGATAAGACCCTGAATCTTACGCCGTTGGCCAAGCTTGGCTACCCTTGCTTATCTTTCACCAAATAACCAACCAGAATATAAAGCTTCCTTAGTGCAGAAAAGACTGTGAGACCGATAAAAACATGATCCAGAAAAAGTAAAAGACTGCAGAAGCAGTCGTGTTATGTTTATTTCCGCAGGAAGAGGTATGCGAGTGCCACGATTATGAGAACTACTACAACTGCAATGATGATACAGTATACAGTATTGCCATTGCTGTCATCTCCGCTGGTAGAGGGCTCAGTACCTGTTTCTTTGAATGTTACAGAAATTGACTGATCTGCATCAACATTTAAAAAATTATAGGTATTGCCGGTAAGCTTGACTTCATTCCCATTTACAATTACAGTATCAATTTCATAACCTTCATTAACAGAAATTGTAAATGCCTGATTCTGTCCGTCACTTACTTTTACAGATCCAGCAGGGTTGATTGAACCACCTTTTCCCGCTGTTGCTGTAACCGTATGCTCTCCGGGAGCCGGCGTATCTCCCCCATTGCTTGCAAAGGTTACAGATATTGCATGATTTTTAGTGACTTTTGAAAAAGTATACTGGTTATTGGTTATCTGTATACTTTTACCATCAACCGATACGGTATTTATTCTGTAACCGCTGCTTGGTGAGATCATAAAGGTCTGATCTGCTCCGTTATTTACAGAGATTTCTCCAGAAGGAGTGATCGTTCCTCCAGATCCAGCGGTTGCTGTAATTGTGTAAGTGGTAGACTCTCTGACTTTCTTAAATGTCACGGAAATTGTATGATTTGAAGTAACATTTTCAAATGTATAAGAGTTCCCTGAAATATACGCAGTTTTTCCATCCACTAACAAGGTATCTACTTCATATCCATTGTTTGGTGTAAACTTGAAAGTCTTAGAACTTCCAGAAGATACAGATACACTGCCCTGCGGTGAGATATAGCCGCCTGTTCCTGCTGATGCAGTAATCGCGTAGTGCTCTTCACCGCTGCCGTCTTCCTGTTTAAATTTTACGTTGACTGAATGACTACTTTGAACATTTGAAATAACATACAGGGCGGATTTGCCATCCGGTGATACACTTGATGGGTTGAATGATTCTCCGTCTAACTTTACAATTTCTATTACATATCCTTCATTAGGAGATACAATAATTAATGCATCTTTTCCTTCTGATACGGTTGTTTGATATTTGACCAAACCTCCCTCATTGTAGGTAACATTTATTCCATATTCTGCGTTTCCAAGAAACATCCTTGAATCTGATGATTCGGAAGATGTTATGGGCGATGCTAATGCTGACAGAATCATTACAGCAGCTATCGCGAATATCAGTGCCTGCATCTTTGCAGTTTTCATTGTGATCCCTCATTTAACTACTAAAAAAAAGTAAAGACTGCTCACGCAGTCCTATTTTTTAGCGTTTATTTCTTCATGACGAAGTATACAATAGCAACGATAATCAAAATAATGACTATAGCTGCGATAATGTAGTACATCGTGCTATCTTTACCACTGTCTCCTGAAGGAGTTGGTGTTTCTCCAGTTTCTACGAATGTAACTTTAATTGAATGGTTCTCAGTTACATTGGAGAATGTGTATTTTCCATCTGTCAGAGATACTTCATTATTGTCAACTAAGACTTTATCGACTTTATATCCTGAATCAGAAGTTATTGTGAACGTCTGGTTTCCTCCAGTTATTACTTCCACGTTTTCAGATGGAGAGATAGATCCACCTTTACCAGCTTCTACTTCAATGATCAGTTTTTGAGGAATATCTCCAGTTTCTACGAATGTAACTTTAATTGAATGGTTCTCAGTTACATTGGAGAATGTGTATTTTCCATCTGTCAGAGATACTTCATTATTGTCAACTAAGACTTTATCGACTTTATATCCTGAATCAGAAGTTATTGTGAAAGTTTTGGAACCTCCGGATTTCACAGATTCGCTGCCAGAAGGGTTGATGCTTCCTCCAGATCCTGCTGTAGCAGTAATTGTGTAGTTTGTGGTTACACCACCGCCACCACTGCCTCCGCCAGTATCTGACTTCTTAAATGTAACTTTAATTGAATGGTTCTCAGTTACATTGGAGAATGTGTATTTTCCATCTGTCAGAGATACTTCATTATTGTCAACTAAGACTTTATCGACTTTATATCCTGAATCAGAAGTTATTGTGAACGTCTGGTTTCCTCCAGTTATTACTTCCACGTTTTCAGATGGAGAGATAGATCCACCTTTACCAGCTTCTACTTCAATGATCAGTTTTTGAGGAATATCTCCAGTTTCTACGAATGTAACTTTAATTGAATGGTTCTCAGTTACATTCTCGATTGAATATGTGTTTTCTGTTACTTCAACTGGTGATCCATCGACTAAGACTTGATCTATTTCAAATCCTGCATTAGGAGTGAATGTAAAAGTCTGAGACGATCCTTCTGCTAATGTCACTGTTCCAGATGGAGTTATTGATCCATTTTCTCCTGCTGTAGCACTGATCGTATACATTACTGCAGAAATTGTTGCTTTTCCATCTGCAACTACTTCACCGTTTGAAACAAGTTTCATAACGTATTCACCTGCAATGCAGGAAATTGAGTCTCCATTAGCATTTGGCTGATTGAATGTGAAGTACCAGATACGCTGTCCATTCTCATTTTTCAGAGTTTCAGAGTAGATTAGCGTATCATTGAAGTATAACTCTCCAATAACATCGTTGGTGAATGTTCCTATTTGATTATAAATAATGAACATTGTTTTGTCTGCAACATCTGTTCTGCTTTCTTCCAATACAGCATTGATTGCTGCTTTAGCGTTTTCGGCTGATGCGAAATAATTTGATGTTATCACTCCAATGTATGAAGAGCCTATTGTAAAGTTGACGGATGATAGAGTTTTATCCTTATGGTCCGGATCGTACACACAATAGATATGTTCACCCGGAGTTAATGGCCCGTTTAGTGTGATATTCAGAGTTTTATCAGCCTTCACAATACTTACAGCATTAGCCGCCACCTTCAACAACTCAGACGTATCCAATTTTGGCATAATTGTGTTATAGGTGGTAAGAGGGAATTCATCGTCAAACTGTGCAATAAGTCCGTATTTGGTTTCACCATGATAATATGCTTGCGCATATTTCAGAGTCAAACCATCTTCATTGGTCCATGTTCCTAAGATATCAATGTCTGAAAAAGAGCCATCTTCAGATTCATTAGAAAAAAGAACAGGAGCGCTGTTGTCAGCGCCGGCATCCGTTAATGGTGTCATTACTGACATCATCATGACGAATGCCGCCAAGAAGGTAAATGCCCCTATGGTCCTTTTTGTAATTTTCATTCGACTCCCTCACTGCGATGTAACCGTGTTTGACAGAGAGTATACCGTGTGGCCGCTGCTATCTATCCACTTGAAGATAGCATTTGCTGAGTCCATACCAGAGATATCAACATCAATGATTTGTGTTGAGGATGATACAGGTATTGGAACAGCATCAGCTAGTGCACTAGCAGGCTCATCTCCAAACGGTCCAGAAGACATGAATGAGTAAGCAACTATGAGGTCACCAGCAGGGACTAAGCATCCATTTTTAGGTTCAATATATACTTTCACTGCGTCATTTATATCGTCTACATTTACGTAGTCAACGGTGATGTTTGCCCCATACAGTTCTTCTGCAATGTGGAATTTAGCACTCAGAAGTTCTGTTTCATTTCCCTCAGGATCGACAGCAACAATACGTGCATCATAGTAACCTGCGAGTCCGTATGTATCAACGGCGGAGTTTACCTGATCATCGAATGAGAAATACCAAGCTCTTAAACCATCATCGCTATTGAGATTATCTTCATGATATACCTCTAAAAGTTCGCCATTAACAAGCTTGTAAAGAATACCTTTCATGGTTGTATTGCTGTATCCAGACTGTTCATAAATGAAGGCCATTGTTCTGCTGATAACATCATCGACGTTTATGCCATACAAACTCATCAGGTCCTGCACTTTTTTAGCATCTATATCATAGAATGCAGCAACATTATCGATAGATTTGTTGTCTGGTTTCGGTGTTTTCATGTCGTAAACTGCATAGAGGTTGAGAACTCCATCAACTGCATATGATTCAAGATCAGTTCTATCTATGACTTCAAGGGCATTGAAGTGGAATAACTCATTATCAACTAAACAGGCATCATCATATAGACTTGGGCTTCCTACGGTAGACCATCTAAGGAACTCATATTGTTGCAGTTGTGCGCCTACGTTGCTGTAAGTGTATTGTAATCCATTTTTGAGCATTGCGATGTTTATTATCTGTTCAATGTGTTCCTCACGGATCTCACTGCCTTTATCATCATAGATATAATGGTAGTTAATTACAATTCCTGATTTTGATTCGAACCCTTTCTTAGACGCCCATGCATTTGCAAAGTCCAAAGCATAACCTTCGTCATAGATCACATTAACAATATCATCAATTCCATCGCTGCTGAATGTGAATGTATATTCTGCAATTGTAACATCGTCTGCAGAGATTCTCAGATGGTAATCTCCTTCACCAAATTCAGATAACTGATTATTGAATGAGAGATACCATGCGCGGAGTCCTGCTTCATTTTTAAGATCTTCAGAGAATCTAATTATGTTATTTCCACCATCGTAGGCTAATTCTCCTTTAAGATTGGCATTCTCTTCAGCAGATGCTAGATAGTACATCATAAAAAGTGTCCTATCATCAATGTCAACAATTGCTTTGTTTCCACTGTCTTCTCCGTTAATAGGCAATGTGAAAAGCAGATTAATAATGTCCTGAATGTTAACAGATTCACCATTGTTTGTGAAATGAGATATGAATTGAGTTAACAAGTCGGTTAGATACATAGGAATTGAATTATCCATTCCATTATCTGTAGCGTCAGGGAGTTCATAAATAACGTTTTCAATATATTCATAAAATATATTTTCAAGAATTGGACCTGCGATATAGTTTGACCCTGAGAAGCTTGATGAATAATTCATATTGTAGCTTGGTGCTAGAGGGTGATTACATATGACGGCATAATAATCTCCAGCGTCATTGATGCTGATACCATCTTCAAATTCAAAGTATTGTTCACAATCATTTTTATTTACAAAGAATCCATCGAATGGGATATCATAGTCGCGTTCATTCATCTTACTTGTGTCCAGTTCAACTGTAGTCCCATCAAGGAGTTCAACTGTAATTGTTGGGTAGACTTTATCAGGATGATCAAAAGACGGAACGACGTTCGATATTGTGATCATATCCGAGGTTATTGTTTTTGGTAGAATCAGCCCATAGAATATGAATTTACACATGCAGAAGTCATTTTCACATGTGCAATCATCCATACTAAATGGGAGGTCTCCGCATTCACAGGACTCTGAATTTTCACAACAATCGTGTGTATAATTAGTTATGAAATAATAATCTGCTAGAATGTAGTTACCCGCATCTTCACCATCTAATCCCTTGAAGATGAGTTTGTGAATTCCAGCATCTGCTGATTCAAATTCTAAGAGGAATGAAACTTCATCTTCATCAAATATATCTAAACAGACTATGTTTCCAAATACATCTGTCGTTCCATCAAATATCTTGACTACGAGTGGTAAAGCATATTTGATTACTTTCTGAGATACTGTAAACTCAACTTTAAAGTCAGAATCTACAATGTTTTTACCATCATCACTGATGGCATTTGTTGATACAATATAGGTCAACTCATATTTTCCGGCATTTGTTACCTTTAAGTTGAGGAATGCAGAAGTTTTGTCGATAGTCTCTACTTTAGCACTTATTCCATTTACATCTAGTATACTATCAGTGAAGTAATCTTCTACATTGTATACAAATTTAGCTCCACATACATTGGTATAAGTGATCTCTTTTAGAACCTTAATGTTGTTTGCAGCTTTAAACTGAGTGACGTCAACTGGAGCATCCTGGTATTCACTGTTGTATTCAATGTCATGAACATCAATTATAACACCACGGTCTTCATACAAGTTAGAAATAACTACATCTTCTCCAGCTTCATTAGTCTTTATTTCTGATACGTTTGATATTGTACCAATATCTGATACAGATCCCTCGTCATCAACGGTTAGTTTGTATTCGATGACAGCGCCATCAGTTGTTTCAAAATTACGAAGCTTTATGTTTGATTTTACGAGAACATTTCCATCCTCATCTATTTCTTCTGGAAGAATGATAAGTTTTCCCATTAAACTGCCTTCCAGAGTGATGTCTCCAGAGACAACGATTGGTGTGTCAGCACCAATTGGAGTAAGTTCGCCATTAATAATTAATGAACCAGCTTTGATTGCTGAGATTCCATCAACATTTGAGATAGAACTGCCATCGTATGTAATTGTACCATTAACAGTTATCCTCTCAAACTCAAATTCAGACCCTTCTGAAAGTACTGCGATAGATCCAATTGGAATAATTAATGATTTAGCATCAGTCGTAAATCCATCTAAAAATGAGTTTGCATCTCCATCAAAAGCATTACCTCCCGATAAACCAACCTCAGGTTTGTCACCATTTGCTATGTTATTTTTAGATACGTCGAATGTTGAGTTTTCATTTAAAGATCTGAGCATAATGCTTGCGCCCCAGCTAGGAGCATCAGCAATTATGTTGTTAGAAATCGATATTTGACTTCCACCAGCGTAGCTCAATCCAACTTTATCATTTCCTGAAAAAGCCCTGCCTTCATCTGCACCGAGTTTATTATTAGAGATACTAAGACTAAATATGCTTTCAGATGCAGTAGCACCTCTTTTACCATCGCGAGCGCCTTCAAAGGATAATATTGCGTTGGTAGTGTTACTATTATTGATTTCGTTTGAAACTATGGATATATCTCCTGCCTGAATATCAAGATAAGATATTGCAATTGCAGTTTCCGAGTTAATTGTACAGTATCGGATTTCTGTAGCTGTAGAGTCATTGACAGTTACGTTATTGTCACAGATGGATACTTTTCCATTAATTTTGATAAAGTTTAAGGTTGCTCCTGCTTCCAGAGTAACGTCTCCAGTGATTGTTTTTGCACCATCTGGGGCACCTACAAGATCAGTCAGATCCTTAGGGATATCTATACCATACAGTGACGTTCCAGATGGGATTGTTAAAGACCCAGTGAAGTCATCGTTAAGCAAAAGCTTGCTATTTTCAGCTGCGTTATCAATATCATCTTGAGATGAAACTGATACATAGTCAGGAGCCTCATCGCTCAGCACAACAGTGTTTGAATCGCCATTGTCATCGCTCATAAGCAAAGGCGATGCAAATGCAGCGATCGCTATGAACACTGCTAATGCCATAATTATCGATTTATTTTTCGACTTGTCGTTCATAATATCACTCTGCCTTCCAAATCACGAAAGCTTTCGCTGATCCTATTTGGAGAAAATTTCAAAAACTGATTTTGAAAACCATCCGTTGCAAACGATGGATTTTTAAAACGACAATGACATGATGCATGCATCTCAGAGTTTCGAGCCTCGAAATTATGTGAAGTAAGGTGATGCTTGCTTTCGCATAACAATGTTACAAACGAAGCGACCGGTGAGCATTGACCGCTTACGCTGGAACATTTGTAATATGAAACAACACCACGCTTATCCGCATAAAAAATCGACTTAAGGTTAAGCGGCGAGGAATTCTGAGATCCTTTTCTTTCTTTAACAGAAGAAGTGATCAACAATCCTGACTCTTTAGCAGAGTGAGAATTCCAATACCCCCCCCCCGTCAGGATTTGGAGGTAGGGGTTCTGAGACAGCATGTCAGCTCCAGATGTGTCTGAAACCTTAACAAACAAGGTCTGTTTATTCATACATGCCACCATCGTTTTGTTCATCGACAACGGGTGCGTAAGAAGAATAAGACGAGCGATGTGATGACACGCCGGTTCCCATCCTTGCGATCGCACACACATTGAATATCAATGAACTTAGGCTACCGATTGGTTGCCTCATATTTAAAATATTACTTGGATTAAGTATTTGATAAATGGAGTATTTATCCATAGCCAGTAACTGATTTTAACATATGTAGAATTATCATTACAGATAATTCTAAATGAGTAAAACTCTAAACATTAAACATGATATATTGCATCATTGAGCGGACAGATTATAAAATTCGTAATTGATACAAATAGTGTATAATCAAAAAAAGCCTGCATAACGTATTAAATAAAAATATTCAGAATAGATAATATCATAAAGGCTTCTAAATGAGTTGACAGTTTAGACCTAAGCTATTTAGGTTAGTCTTGCGATGAGTATAACGCTAAGACAAAAAACAGTTATATATTAGCTCAGGAAGACTAAACAATTTCATATTAATGGCATGTGTGTAAGTTATGACTGACAGTGAACTACCCAATACAGAGTGTTGCGAGATGAACAATACAGACAATGTTTCCCTTGATGACCCGCAGCTTTACTTCAACCGAGAACTCAGCTGGCTGAAGTTTAACAAAAGGATACTGGAAGAAGCGGAAGACCAGACCCAGCCGCTGCTGGAGAGAGTGAAATTCTTAGCCATATGCGGAAACAACATGGACGAATTCTTCATGTCACGCATGTCTACATTGAGACATCAGGCAGAGAGCGGAGCATTGAACATCTCTTCCGGGAAATCCACTCCTTTGGAGCAGATCGAAGCAATAAGGGAAGAAGTGTGTAGGCTTACAACAGGATACTGCGAAGTGTGGGAAAAACTGAAAGCCCAGCTGGCAGAAAATGGGATATATGTTCATAAAATAGAAGACCTGAGCGAAGAAAGGCAGAAGAAACTGAGGGAATTCTTCGAGAACAATATCTATCCAATACTTACACCGTTGTCTTTTGACTCCAATCATCCATTTCCATTCATTTCAGGCGGGTCCATAAATCTTGCAATCCTTGTTAAAGACAAAACTGGAAACAGCAAATTTGCAAGGGTAAAGGTTCCGGGAAGGAACCTGATTGAAAGGTTTATCAGGATAGAGGACGAGGGAGCAGAAAAATCAGCAGAATTCCACTTGGTCATGCTGGAAGATCTGATAAGCTCCAATCTGGATGTGCTGTTTCCAGGAGTGAGCGTAGAAAAAGTGTATCAATTCAGAGTGCTGAGGGATGCAGAATTCGAAATAGAAGTTGATGAGACAACAGACATTCTGACAGCAGTGGAAGAAGGATTGGAATCAAGATTTGTCGGAGAACCGGTGAGGCTTGAAGTTTCAGAAAACACACCGGACAAAATCATCGAACTGCTGTCCTGGAACCTGAAACTGCCGGCATATATGATCTACAAATCAGAAGCTCCACTGGCACTCAATGACTTCTGGCAGATTCACGGCATAAGAAGAGCAGAGCTGATGGATACTCCTTTTCAGCCGTACACGCCGAGAGCTCTTTCAGACCTGTCAACGATAGTGGCCAAATCCACTTACAAAGACATCATGCTCTACCATCCTTACGACAGTTTCCAGTCCTTCGTAGATTTAGTCAGGAAGGCTGCAGAAGACCCTAATGTGATGGCAATTAAGATTACATTTTACAGAGTTGATGCTCATTCGCCGCTGATTGATGCTTTGATGGAAGCAAGAAGAAACGGCAAAGCTGTAGCTGTCGTATTAGAGCTGAAGGCTAAGTTTGACGAGACTAACAACATTTCATGGGCAAGACGCCTGGAACAAGCAGGTGTGCATGTTGTTTACGGTCCTGTAGGTTTGAAAATTCATGCAAAGCTGTGCATGATAGTCTACAAGACAAGAAACGGCATCAAGCGCATCTGCCACTTATCTTCAGGAAATTACAATACACAGACTGCAAAGATCTATGGAGACATAGGATACATTACATGTGATCCGGACATAGCTTCTGATGTATCCAAGCTGTTTAACAGTCTTACTGGATACTGCGTAAATGAAGAATACAAGAAGCTTCTCGTTTCACCTGATTACCTGAGAGCAGGAATAATGGAAAGAATTGAGAGAGAAATTAAAAGACAAAGGGAACACGGCGATGGGTATCTGGGATTCAAGCTCAATGCACTGGTGGACAGAGGCATTATCAGAGCATTGTACAGAGCATCAATGGCTGGAGTCAAGATTGATCTCAATGTCCGCGGAATGTGCTGCCTCAGACCAGGAATTCAGGGAGTCAGCGAGAACATCAGGGTGATTTCCATTGTTTCAAGATTTTTAGAACATGCCAGAATATACTACTTCAGAAACGGCGGGGATGAAGAGGTGCTTTTAGGCTCATCAGACATGATGCCGAGAAATTTAGACAGAAGGGTGGAAGAACTGTTTCCCATTCAAGATGACAGCCTCAGAAAAGCAGCAATAGATATTCTCAATATCCACCTTTCAGACAATGTGAAAGCAAGAGAACTGCAGCTGGACGGAGAATGGATAAAACTTCATCCCAAAGAAGGGCAGGAAAGGATCGATTCGCAGGAATGGCTGATTGAGCATAGAGGAATATGGCATGGGGAAAACTGAAAGCCTGCAGGATCTTGCAATTCAGACTCTTCTGGAGCCTGCTGAAACTCTGATTAAACTGAGTTCTCTGAAGAACTTTGAAGAAGAGGATATTCACGACATCAGAGTAGCATCGAGAAGGCTGAGAACCGGCATACCAATCTTCAGCTCATGCTTCGAGGGCAAAGAAGCGGCCAAATGGCTGAAAGCCCTGAAATCTCTTACAAACTCACTGGGAGATGCCCGGGACAGCGATGTTTTTATCAAGTATCTCAGCAGGTATGAGGATCAGCCGCTGACAGAAATCGTTGAAAGACTGAAAGTCAGCCGGGAGAAATCGTATATATTTGCAAAGAAAAGAATATCTCAGATGCACAAAAGCGGCATCCTGGAAGATATAATTTCAAATCTTAAAGAAATAAACTGCAGCGATAAGAACTGCTACTCCCTCGGACTGGCAAACATCTGTGTGAGATATTCAGCAGTAGAAAAATACAGCCGGAATTTGGATGATGTCTATGACAAGACAGGACATCATAAAATGAGGATAGCAGTCAAGAAGTTCCGTTACTGTCTTGAAGTTTTCAGCCCTTTGTTCGATGACAAACTGTCTGCAGAGCTGGCATCTCTGAAAGAACTGCAGGATTCTCTGGGAAAAATGCATGATTTTGATGTATTTTTAGAAAAAATTCCAGAAATTATCAGGGAATCCGTGTTCGAAGGCGCAGATATGGACAAGATTCTTGAGCTGCAGGATTTACTGCTTAAAAACTGCAGAGAGTCGAGAGATAGACTATACACAGAAACAAGGAAAGTCTGGAAGAGGCTGAATGATGAATATTACAAAGAACATCTTACTGCCAAATTTGAAGAAAATCTGCCAGATTGTTTAAAAGAAATGCAGAGTCAGAAACTGATGATCGTTTCAGACATTCACGGCAGTTACGATTCACTTGTCAAAGCATTGAATGATGCCATATGCAGAGGAGTCGGCGGCATTCTCTGCCTGGGAGACATCTCGGGCAGAGGAGACACCGATGCCTGTCTCCGGCTGCTCAAGCAGAATAATGCTATATGCATTCATGGAAACTATGATCTGGCTACAGCCGAAATCTATTGGTCATCGGAATTTTTCAAATCAAGATATGAGTTGAAAGATTCAATGAAGAATATCTCACTGGAAAGCATAAATGAGATTCTGACATTCCCCTCAAGGCTGAGATTGAAAGTATCAGACAAAAGGATCCTCATGGTTCATGACAGCCCTGCCGGAGGAAAGGAGCGCCTGGGACCCAAGACCCCCGCGGACAGACTTGCCTGCCTGGCAGATATGTCTCAAGCGGATATAGTACTCATGGGGCACTCTCATCTGCCCTTCATCCGCAGGGTCAATGAAGTCCTTTTTATCAACCCGGGAAGCATCGGCAATATCAAAGACTCAGATGCCAGACCGTCTTACGCAGTTCTTGATGTAAGCACCGGGGAAGCAGAAATAATAAAGCTGGATGATGGATTCTCAGAGGTCTCGTCCAGATGCAGACTGGAAGACATACATACAGAGGATAGGAAGAAAAATGCAGAGATATCAGGCGGAATCGATGACGTTTTCAGACTGGCAGAGAATTTGGACATAAATATCAGCCATGCAGCGGCAGTAGCAAGATTATCTTCCAGTATATTCTGCAACACATGCGGGCTGCACAAGCTGTATGAGGATGATCTCACTCTCCTTCAATATGCAGCAATCCTGCATGATGCAGGTTGGCTGATGGGCAAGAGAGATCATGAAAAGAATTCTTACAAAATAATCATGGATCTCAGCCTGCCGGTGAGCAGCAATGATAAAAACATCATCGCCTGCATAGCAAGATACCACAGGGGAGATCTGCCGGAACTGGACGACCCGGAAATAAAAGACGTGTCGAATACAGACCTGAACAGAATTTTAAGATTGGCCGGCATTCTCAGGATTGCCGATGACATAGCAAATCAGACAGATATGGAAGAGATTACAAACTGCCCGGTAATCAATGGAAGACTGGAAATATTCCTCTCGCAGAAAACAGATGACATTTTCTTGAAAAAGAACGACTTGTTTGAAAAGGTCTTTAAATACAAGGTGGAAGTGCTGTGACCGAAAGCCGCAATGTAGCATTCATTGATTTGGGAACAAATTCCATCAGGCTTTTAATAGGCAGCATTGAAGAGCCGTGTACATTTACGCTCTTAAGAAAAGAAAAAGAGATTGTCAGGCTGGGAGAAAGAGAATTCGGAGAGAATATTCTCCGGGAAGATGCTATAGATCGTGCAGTAATGGTCTGCAGACAGTTCTCACAGCTGGCTAAAACATACAATGCGGCAGAGATTGTAGTTGTCGCAACGTCAGCAACCAGGGAAGCAAGGAATCAGGAAGAGCTGATAGAACGCGTGAAGGAAGAGACGGGACTGGACATCAACGTCATTTCCGGGAGAGAAGAAGCCAGGCTTACTTATTTAGGAGTAAGGTCCGGCACAGATTTTGAGAATAAAACCACTCTGCTGATAGACATCGGCGGGGGCAGTACGGAAATAGCTGTCGGCGACAAGGAAGACTACAGCGGACTGTGGAGTTTTCAGATCGGCGCCATGAGGCTGAGTCATAAATTCCAAAAAGACAAGGAGATTGTCGGAGACTCCGCATATAACAAAATGAAAAAATACGCCAGGACGAGCATCGGGGCTTCCGCCAGCTCCATAAAAAAGAAAAAGTGGGAGACGGTCATAGGCGGTTCAGGAACCATCCTTAATCTGGCGGACATGAGTTTCAGAGCTTACGGCGGAAAGGAAGGAACGATCAAGTACTCCAACCTGAAGAAGATGTCAACCACACTGCGCAGCCTGCCGCTGGAAGAGAGAAAGAAGGTTCCCGGCATAAATCCCGAGAGGGCAGATATCATAGTTGGAGGAACAGCGATTCTTGAAACGATTATGGAAGAATTCGGGATCAGCGAACTCAGAACTACCGACAGGGGAGTCAAGGACGGGATGGTCGCCGATTATCTTCTGGAGATGAAAGAATGTTCTCAGAACGGCATGTCTGTGAGAGAGGCAAGCGTACAGAAACTGGGAAAGTCCTGCGGCATCAATGAAAAACATGCTGAAACAGTGGTAAGACTTGCACTGGAGCTTTTTGATACTTCAAAAGAAAGCGGCATGCACAAACTGTCAGACGATGAAAGGGAACTTCTGCAGTATGCAGCATATCTTCATGATGCAGGAGAATTCATCTCCTTCAACAACAGAAGAGAGCATTCTTATTACATAATCATGAACGCTGATCTGCTGGGATTTAATAACCGGGAGATTACGATCATAGCTGAGGCAGTGCTTCATCAGAGTAAAAAACTGCAGAGTTCTGTCAATCCGCAGACGGTTCTGATTCTGTCGGCACTTCTTAAACTGGCTGAAAGCCTGGACCGCAGCAGAAACAATGTCATAAAATCAGCATCGCTGCAGAAAGACGGCAAAGTATCAGCAGTTTTGAAATGTACGGCAGAAGGAGATGCTACTTTAGAAAAATGGGGCCTGGAAAACTGCAGAAAAACGTTCCAGAAAGCCTTTAATAGGGACCTGAGAATTAAAATAAAACAGGCCGAAAAACAATAACTAATATATATGCGAATAAAGCCTCTGAAATCTGTTAAATGAATCTAACCATACTAATTAAAAAGCATATCGTAAAGTATAAATATTAGTAAGTTGACTTAGCTCCTATAAAAATGTTATCTGCAGGGATGCGCATGAAATTTTTAGGTACGGTTTCAAAGATCAATTATGATGGCAAACTCATTGTAAGGGGATCCTTTGCACCGAACCCGCGCGACCGCATCGTGGATAACCGAAACAAACCTGTTGGCCAGGTAGGAAGAGTCTTCGGACCTGTTGATTCACCCTACATACTGGTCAGACCAAACGGCAAGGGGGGCATGCTTTCCCTGATCGGAAAGCAGGTCTACATTGAGGAGGTCACATACAATGCCAAAGGTAAGAGAAGGGACCGAAGAAATTGAAAAATGTGAAGCGTGCGGAAGCCGCCACTTGGTACGTGATTATGAGCGTGGGGAACTAGTCTGCGAAGACTGCGGAATGGTGCTCGATGATCAGTTCATAGACCAGGGTCCCGAATGGAGAGCATTTGACGTAGAACAGGGAGAAAAGCGTGCCAGAACTGGTGCGCCTATGACTTACACGATACATGATAAGGGTCTCTCTACCGAAATTTCTTGGAAAAACAAGGACAGTTATGGTAAGAGCATTCCTACAAGAAACCGTGCCCAGCTCTATCGTCTGAGGAAATGGCAGAGGAGAATAAGAGTTTCAAATGCCACAGAAAGAAACTTGGCATTTGCTCTGAGCGAATTAGACAGAATGGCATCTGCAATGGGTCTTCCCAGAAACGTGAGGGAAACTGCAGCAATGATTTATCGTAAAGCAGTTAACAAGAACCTCATCAGAGGAAGAAGCATTGAGGGAGTCGTAGCAGCTTCGCTGTATGCGGCATGCAGACAGTGCAATGTCCCGAGAACTCTGGACGAAGTAGCAACTTCATCACGTGTCGGCAGGAAAGAAATCGGAAGAACATACAGATTCATGACGAGAGAGCTCAAACTCAAACTGATGCCTACAAAACCGCAGGATTACGTGCAGAGGTTCTGTTCAGAACTGAAGCTGAGCGGCGAAGTGCAGACAAAAGCAGCAGAAATCCTCAAAGATGCAGCTAAAAAAGAGCTTACATCCGGAAGAGGACCGACTGGTGTAGCTGCAGCAGCTATCTACATCTCATCGATTCTGTGCAATGAGCGCAGGACCCAGAGAGAAGTGGCAGATATCGCCGGTGTTACTGAAGTGACAATCAGAAACCGTTACAAAGAGCTCACTGAAAAACTCGGCATCGAGATTCAGCTTTAAATTCCAAACAATCATATGATACTGCAGTCCAGTACCATGTGATTATCTTTATATTCTTTATTTTCATATCGGGCGCAGGGACTGTTTTGCAGAGTTTATATTCACTTATCGAAAAAATCCTCAGCTACAACGGCTTTGATTCGCACAGAGCAGATGGATATATCATTGCAGACAGGGAAGACAGTAATGCAGCAATATGCCTGCAGATGACTTTTGATATGGCAGCCCTCAATCAATTTCTGGCAAAATTCAGCGACTTCACTGGAAAAAAGATTTTAGTGGTAATGGGAGGCCTGCCGGAAGAAGTTGCATATGATATTGATCCAGATGTGATAATCTGGGATAAAAACAGCTTAGAGGATGAGATTAAGAGAGTAAAGCTCGAAGACTCTGTGAATAAAAAGAACTGCAGTATCCTCGATGAGATAACTGCAACTGATTTTCCTCCCCTGATTTCTGAAGAAGAGATAGATGAAGTCGAAAAAGTTTCTTTATGCGATATTATTCTTAAACTCAATTACACAGAAAATGAAGTGGATGAAGACTACCCTGCCTGCATTTTAAAGTCCATACATCTCGTACCGTATTTTGTTTTCAGATGTATGATAAAATCTGATGACCTGCAGAGTGCCAAGAGCATGAACATCGCCGTAAATTCAGTATCGATGAGAGCTGAAGCCTGGGGAGATGTTGATGTTGTGTATTCATTGGAGATTGAGCACAGCAAAATGCAGCCGGCCATTACAGTGAGTGATGCTGAGCAGATAACCCTGCAGGAAATCATAGAATCCAACAGTTCTGTAAGAGAATACATCTTTGAAAACAAGAGCATCACGCTTAAAGAGCGCCGTAAGATCGCACCTAAAGAAGATGAGATAAAGATAGAATATCTGAACACATATTATGTTCCGGTCTGGCACATTAAAAATGAAGGCAGTGAAATATATGTGAACGGATACAATAAGAAAATAATAGACTTTTACAAATCTCCTATAGATCGTTCACCGGTTCATACGTAAGCAGCAAACCGTTTCCAAGAATTTTATAATCAACCAGTTTAAGATTTACAGGCTGCTCGAAACCGTTTCCGTCTGCCGGCGTAGGTGCTGTTCTTCCCCCGATGATCATGCTGCCTACAAATACGCAGTATTTGTCAACAAGTCCGTTTTCAAAGAATGAGGAGATCACTTCACCTCCCCCTTCAACCATTAATGTCCTGATGCCGCGGTCGTAGAGTTTCTCCATCAGGTCTGTCAGATTGACTTTGTCTCTGCCTGTTCTCAAAACTTCTGCGCCTGCCCATGTTTTGCTGCAGTTCTCGCATGTTACAATCAATGTCTCAGCGAGATCATCTAATACTCTGGCGGTTTCAGGCAGACGTCCTCTGCCGTCTAAGACGATTCTCAGCGGATTTTCCTCGTAGCTGAGACCTTTGACTGTAAGATGCGGATCATCAGACAAGACTGTACCTATCCCGACCAGAATGGCATCAGAATTCTTTCTCAGTTCTTTGACCCTTGCGAGATCTTCCGCTGAAGATATCCGCATTTGTTTTCTCAGCACAGAAGCTATTTTTCCGTCTGCAGTCATGGCACAGTTAACAGTTACAAAAGGCCGCATGATGATCATTCCAATTATTTCTGAGGTTTGACTTCAACTAAAAAGCATCCGCTGTCATCTGATATGTTACATTGCACATCTACAAATTTCGGAATCAGATCCATCAGGGTGTAGAGATGATTTGAGATTTTTCTAACCTTAAAGCGGGAAGTTCCTTCTGCAAGAACCATGTAGGGAAACAGCTGGTCTGCCGCATGCATATCAATCGTGCCCTCGGAGTTGATTTCCTGCTTCATGGCATCAATGCCCATGGACGCTACTTTTTCTGATGACAGTCCTTTTCTTCCCAGGGCATCTACTCCAAAGACTGTATTTTCATACTCAGTGTACAAAAACAGTCCTGCTCCGTCAGAAATACCATTGCTGCTCTGAATCACATCAGCGCCGGACATGGTTTTCAGCCGTTCTCCGATCTTATACGGCAGATTCTGAATGTAACAGATGCCGCCTTCATTAAGAAGCTCTCCGCGGCAGCTCAGATCAATGGATTTGAGCGGTCCTGGAGATAGGGAGATGTCGACCATTCCTCCCCCCTGAGGATGAAAGCCTCTTGCAAAATCATTCAATGTAATATTATAGCCCATTCTCTCCAGAAATGGAAAAATAACGTATTCACAGTAATCTATGGAGGGAGAGTAGTACACATTCGTACCGCCGTAAACCTTGAGATGCATGTGCGGTTTTTTCAACACGGCCAGCATACATGCCTGAAGTACAAGCGGTATGCTGCCTGCCGTCCCTACATCTATAGTATAATCCTGAAGTTCTGAATCACCTGGAGAATATCTCAATTCTTCTGATCCGGTGAATGCTCCCTCTAATTCTCCCCCGCAGATGGAAGCTATGGCTGAAACTGCGGCGACATGCTGCGGCCTCAGTCCTTTCTTGCTGCGGTTGGCACGGATATTTGTGATTGTAATTTCCTCATCCAGCAGAGCAGAAAAGGCCATCGAGGTACGGACAATTTGTCCTCCTCCTTCTCCCATCGATCCATCAATAGTTAACATTTGTGAATGAGTGTATGTAAAGATAGTATTACAACCCTTTCAATAGATTATCTAATATACAATTGATTAAGACAGACACTATGCGTCTATATGTACAATCTCTGAGAAACTTGACCAATCCTATTGCACATCTTTTTCAAATGAGTTTTAACAGACATGAATGAGTAATTAGTCGATGTAACGCATTCATAGCGTATATCTAGGCATTGATCCATTATACAAGTATGTAATGAATGAAGATATTTACATTCCTACATTTACACCTGATGAATTTTATGCATTGATACACGGACGACTGGAAAAAGATTCAGAAGATTCATTCATACTCTCAGCAATAAGATATGGAGACTTATTGAAACATGAGATTGCTGAAATTGCAGATGATGCTGTAATAATTTTCTTTGAGTACACATATGGTTCTAAGAATGTCTGCTTCAGGCGTCAATTCAAGAGAGGAGTGGATTTTAATAGTAATATCCTTGATCTTACTCACAGATATGTATCTATAAGTGAATTTAATAAAATTTTATTACTCAAAGAACATGAAACACTGGAGATGCATGCTGATTTTGCATACTTTGAATGTCCAGTCATATTAAGACATTGTACAATTAGTTGCAGCGACTTTGAGTATGCCATATTTAAAAGAGCGTTTGAAGCACAAGAATGTACGTTCCTGGAAAGAGCTGATTTTACTAACTCTGTGTTTTTGAAAGGTGCTGAATTCACAGGTTCTAAATTTTTGGAAAATGGAAATTTTCGCAGATCTATTTTTTCGTGGAACACATATTTTACAAACTCAGAATTTTCTAAAAATGCTGATTTCACAAGCTCCCGATTTTTAGGAGACAGTAATTTCACAGGCTCTAGGATTTTAGGAAATGCCAAATTCATACAATCCAAATTTGAAGGAAACACAGAGTTTACAGATACAAGATTCTCTGGCAGCACAAATTATCATTGGTCTAAATTCCTTAAAAACGCCGATTTTACAAATTCTGAATTTCTGGGAGAGTGTAGTTTCACAGGTACAGAATTTTCCGGCTACGCCAGTTTCTTCTACTCCAGATTCTCAGAAGATGTCAAATTTGAAGCACCGATGTTCTCAGGAGATGTGAGTTTTTTTCGATCAGAGTTTCTAAAGAACTGTGATTTTATAAGTTCTAGATTTTTAGGAGAAGTCAAATTCACACAGTCTATATTTTCAGCCTTGGCTGACTTTACAAATTCAGAGTATGGCGGGAGAACAAATTTTCGATATTGCAAATTTAAAGGAGATGCCAGATTTACAGAATCTAACTTCAGAGGAGATTGTGAATTCATAAGATCTGAATTTGCGAATCTTGCAGACTTCAGCAGCTCTAAGATCATAAACGCCAACATTGAATTGCCAGAGCCGACTGATTCGAAACAAAACGGCAATAATTTATGTTTTAAAAACTGCACATTCGAACAGATATCACGAATTAAAGGATACGGCACTATTGATATTACTGCAGCTAAGATTATCGGAAAACTGTATCTGGACTGGGATTATCTTAATGCAAAACAAAACAAGAAAGATATGTTTTTCAGAAAGGAAAAATGCGGCTGCAGATTAGAGAACAGGTCATCAGGAGTCTTTCAGATACTGAAAGAAAATTATCGTCAGCTTGGGCAGTATGACTGGGAGGATGAAGCGTATGTGGAGTATAAACGAGAAAAAGTAAGAGAAAAACATATAGAACGTTGTAAAGAACATCCACGATATGCCAGGTTTACACAAAAGGTAAGAAGAAATGATGAACGTACGTACAGACCGTTGCCGTCTTTATTAGATTTAGTGGGAGAATATGGAACTAATCCGAAATTAGTTGTCTGCTGGATGCTCATTGTACCATTAATATTCGCAGGAGTTTATTATATAATGATGCAATATGGATCAGTAATAGAACTGGGAAATGACGGCCCGACTAATCCAGTACATAATGTTGCAAATGCCCTCTACCTGAGCAGCATTACATTCCTGACTATCGGATTCAGCGATATGTATCCGATTGAAGCAGTTCCAAGGCTATTCGTGATAGTTGAAGGATTTCTCGGCCTTTTCTTAATGGCGTATTTGACCATTTCATTCACAAGGAAAACTCTCAGATGACAACTCTGGAAGATTAAAAGACAATATTCCATTAGAGAATAGAGGAATAATCAAGAAACTGTAAGTTCAAGCCCACTGTCTAAATAACTAGTTCTGATGAGTCGTTACTAAATATCGTATGGATGTGTGTTATTATCTCAAAGGAACATTACAACATACACCGTTTGTTACAGAAGACAATAACGAAAATTGATGCACAGACCATCAGAATAATTGAAAAAATCAAAAGACCTTCGCTCTCGATTATAGCAGACAGGATTAATGGTATAGTTGTTAAAGATACTAAACCGACTAAACTTGCTAATTTTTTTGTGTCATATTGAGACTTTTCTGAGTCATTCATTGTGTTGAATCCGGCAATTGCCCAAGTTCCTTTTCCGCACAAAAATATGACACTGATCACGATCATGGCCAGTAAAAAAATCCAAGATATATATTCAGACCCATTTGGAGATACGAGGGCAAAGATCAAAATTGCAATAATTAAAAAAGGAGATATTACTGCAAGAGCAGCTAACTTTGAACTATCATCCATTCAAAATCCTCCATAAACATGATGAGATTGATTCAGTACATTTACGATCAGTATATGCATTTGTAGTATAAACTAAAATTCGATAAAGATGTTCGCGACTCTCAAAGATTGCAGTCAATAAAAACATCATATTCTTTCTATGACAGAAATTTCAAATGGAGTTGTCGACTCATGCCTTTCAGCACAGATCAGAAATGTCAAATAACTATTGATGCAATTAGTAACTGCGCATCCGCTGAGAAGTCGTGGGGTCCTAGCCGCGTGCGATGATGGATTTAGCATACAGGACGTTATCGGCATTATCAGATCCGCAGAAATGCGGATCTGGGGGTGTGGTCTTCTAAAGTTTTTTTGTGCAGTAAGCAGATCCTTCTTTGTATTTGGCTTTTTTAAGTCTGTGTAAATATTGGTCATCGGAATGATTGAATGCTGTTCCAATAGCACCTACGACAAAATCATGAGCTTGCAGAGACATTGTATCCTTTGATTTGACCATTTTACACTCTATGTCTTTACTGTTTTGAGCAGCGACTTTCCTACAGATTTCACAACCCTTGTCCGGCTCGCTTTCTGTACTGATTGCTGTGTGTTCATCCAAAATGAAATAGTAGTTAGAGTCACCAGAATCCTGCAGAATAAAGTCTGTAAATTCTGCCAAGGCCTGCTGATACATTTTCTTCTTTTCTCCCCAGTGAAAGTGAGATATAGATACGAATTCTGGCTATGCGTAATGGTGCGAGCACCGGGATTCGAACCCGGGCTTCAAGCTTGGGAAGCTTAAATCATAACCGCTAGACTATACTCGCATTAAAATATTAAAAAAGAGAGATGGATTACTTTACCATCTCTAACTGACTTATGATATTCCAAATCAGTGTGCGGCCGTGTAATGGAATGTTGGGGTCATTTGCCAGTTCATCTAAAATAAAGATCGCGCTCGCGGCTTTGACATCCAAAGCTTCGTCTTGTTTAAGAAGTTTATCTTTAGCATCGTTTGCCCCGCGTCTGATGTTACGCGGCACAGAAGTATCGTCTGCCAATTGATCGAGCACATCGATAATCTGCTTTAAATTCGAATTGTCTGCCATAATTACACCCCACTTAAAGTATTTTTAAAATGTTTGGTTCAGAGTTCATCCTCGAAGAATGATTCTCCGCTTCTCTTAAAGGTAGTGACCACCATTGATGTGTTAGTCTCTTTTACTCCGGGTATCCCGTCAGTTTCAATCAGGAAGGACTTTAACTCTTTATACGTGTTAAAGCGGACCATCGCCATAATATCCGTTTCGCCTGTGAGAATGTAAACATCATCAACAGAACTGTTCTTAGATATTGCTTCGGCTATTAAATCTACATCTTTGGTTTCCACTTTTACGCTGATCATTGCTGTGACCTGGTCATCCCCATAGTATGAGGAGATTATCGAGTCATAATCTGATCCATCTTTACTGCTGCGCATATAGGCACCCCTGAGTTCTTAGCTACACGGGTCTCATGCGTTTTCAAATTCTTCCTGAAGGTCGATAATTACCTGCTCTAAAACTTCTTCAAGTGAAGAGCTACGGTATTCGCGGAGACCGCCGATATCACTTTGAACTCTGGCTATGTAGTCATTGTTATCCTTTATAAACTCAACGTTGCAAAGGCTCTCTTCCACCATAACACCTCTCAACAAAATTTTAGTCTGATTGGTGCAAACAAGATTTTATATATATCTCTTTTGTCAAAAATCAACAAACGTAAATATCTTGATTCAGCAAAATGCTTAATCTAATGGCGTGTTTTATACCTTGATCATATGGATGCTCAGATCATCAGCGGAAAGGAAATCTCAGAACAGATTCGTGAAGAATTGAGAGAAAAAGTTGCATATTTGAAAGACCGCGGCATTACTCCCGGTTTAGGAGTGGTGCTTGTAGGGGAAGACCCTGCATCGAAAATATATGTAAATAACAAAATCAAAGCCTGCGAAGATCTGGGACTGAAATCCAAAGCAGTGATTCTCCCAGCGGAAGTGACGGAAGACGAGCTGCTGAAGAAAGTAGATGAATTAAATGCGGATCCGGAAATCCATGCGTTTCTGGTACAGCTTCCGCTGCCGAAGCATATCGATGAGAATAAGGTAATCAACCGCATCGATCCCCACAAAGATGCAGATGCGTTCCATCCATTCAACGTAGGAAGGATGCTTATCGGAGACCCCATCTTCATGCCCGCCACCCCGCACGGCATTCAAGAGATGCTTGTGAGGTCTGGAAACGACCCGGCAGGAAAGCATGTAGTGATTATAGGCCGCAGCAACATTGTCGGAAAACCTGTCGCCGCAATTCTCATGCAGAAAGGAAAAGGCGCCAATGCTACAGTTACTGTATGCCACTCCAGAACAAGCAATCTCCAGGAAATTGTAAAAACCGGGGACATTGTCGTAGCGGCCATAGGATCTCCCAGATTCATCACGAAAGATATGATAAAAGAAGGGGCGGTCGTGATAGATGTCGGAACCAACAGGGTGGAAGATGCCACAGCAAAGAAAGGCTACAGACTGGTGGGAGATGTAGACTTTGAGAACGTGAAAGAAGTAGCATCTGCGATTACACCGGTTCCGGGAGGAGTCGGACCGATGACCATTGTCATGCTGATGAAAAATGCCATCTCAGCAGCATACAAAGCGAATAACTTAGAGATGTAAGGGAAAGTATTAATCAATCAGCAACATTAAGGCGTGTTGGTATGTTACGCGAATGTCCAGAGCACGGCTATTTCAGAGGCGATTTCTGCCAAGTATGCGGAGAAGAAGGAAAATACCTGATGAATGATGAAGAACTGAGCCGCATCAGCAAAGCTATGGCTGGCTCGCTTCGTCACTTCCCTGAAAAATTTGGTCTGGAAATGGACGAACAGGGATTCGTGTCTATCCGCGATTTTGTAGATGCGATGAAGAAAAGTCATCCCAGATACCGCTGGCTCAGACCACATCACATTGTTGCACTGATTGAAACTGATGAGAAGGGAAGGTATCAGATCGTCAACGGGAATATGCGCGCAACATATGGTCACACAATAGATCTGGATCTGAAGCATCCTACCGATGACATTCCGGACGAACTGTATTACCCGACAACCCAGGAAGAAGAAGATATTATTCTGGAAACGGGACTCAAGCCCTCAGACCGTAAGATGGTGCACCTCTCAAGGGCATATGAGGACGCTTTAACAGCAGGCAGGGTCCGCACGGATTCTCCAGTCATACTGAAGGTGGCTGCAGCAGATATGATCAGCGCAGGTATGGAAATTCAGCATGCTGCAAAAACGGTGTTTCTCACCAAAGAAGTACCTCCAGAATACCTGACAGTTGTCAATGACGAATGATACTGCAGCAAAACACGTTATAGCATACTACTGGGACGCATTTGACCCGGTAGTACTGCTTTATAATTCTCAGAATAATTCCATAGATAAGCTTGGATTAACACAGATCAATTTTTCAGCCTCGGAGAACAAAATCTGCACAGGAAAAATGGAGGATGATGAGTACATCCCGTGTCCGCAGCAGGTGAAGCTTACTAAGAATGCAACATGCATGAAATGCAGCTCTCCTGCCATACCAGTGTTGGAATGCGTTTTTGAACCCAGATGCGAGGGGGAACGGTGCGGCAGTCCTCTTTTCTGCACAAGACCGCACGTTGTGTATCTTGCACTTTACAGCAATCTGATAAAAGTCGGCATGACCTCAGAAAAGAGATTCAAAGAACGCATAACAGAACAGGGAGCTGATGCAGCCGCGGAGATCTTTGTGTGCAGAAACAGATTGGAAGCAAGAACCCTTGAAAAAGAGATTTCAGCAAGATTCAAAATTCCTCAGGAAATAAAGCCAGGAGCATTGATGAAACAGTGGGTCACTGCACCATCCATGCCGCAGATGCAGAATGTATACAGCACATATTTACAGAAGATAAGCACCTGGAAAAAACCGCTGAATAAAGATCTGGATGCCTTTGATAAGTATCCCATAACAACAAGACCGAAGTCGCCTCCGAAAATTGTTCACTCTAAAGGAAAGCATACCGGCAGCGTAATGGGGATAAAAGGCAGGTTTTTAGTTTACAGCACACCAAAAGGAGCAAGAGCATTAGACCTTTCTGATTTGGTAGGAAGAACGATTTTCATCAATGCTGATGATGATTCCAGATAGAGAGAAATATTATATACCCAGTAACCGTTTTTACCCCGCTCAACTGAAGTTGATTCTGTGGTGGGATGCACAGAAACTCTAGAGATAGCGTCTCGCCTCCGAGCGGAGGTTAAATGTATTTAAAACAGATCGAGTTGGAAAACTTTAAGTCATTTGGAAAAAAGCTTACTGTTCCACTTCTTGAAGGATATACTGCAGTAACTGGCCCTAACGGGTCCGGCAAATCAAACATATCGGATTCAATATTGTTCGTTTTAGGTCCCAAGAGCTCTAAAGCAATCAGAGCCGGCAAGCTTTCTGACCTGATATTTAACGGCGGAAACAATAAAAATCCTGCTAAATACTGCAAAGTTTCACTTGTTTTTGACAATACAGACCGCACCATCCCCATAGATGAAGACATTGTGCGCCTCACCAGAATGATTAAGATGTCTGCTGACGGCGAAGGCTATACTTCTTATTTTTACGTCAATGACAGAAAATCGTCACTATCTGAGTTTGACATGCTGCTATCCAATGCCCGCATAAGCGCCGACGGATATAACCTGGTACAGCAGGGAGATGTTACTAGAATTGTAACCATGTCTAATGTTGAGCGCAGAAGAATTTTAGACAATATTTCCGGCATAGCAAAATTCGATGAGGAGCTGAACAAAGCAAGCGAAGAAAGAGAAGAAGCGAATGCGAACATTGAACGCATCAGCATCATTCTCAACGAGATACTGGCTCAGATGAAGCAGCTGGAAAAAGAGAAGGAAAATGCGCTTAAGTATATGGAGCTTGAAGAGAAGCTTACCATTTCCAAAGCCAAGCTGGCCAAGCGCAGAAAAGAAAACACGCAGGTAGAGATAAGAAGCCTCCGCGACCAGATTGAAACTTTCAACAAGCAGATCGAAGACGGCAAACTGAAGAAATCAGAGATATTCATCAAGATAAATGAAATCGAGGGAGCCGTAGTTCAGATTGAAGAGGAGCTTGTGTCAAAAGGCGGAGAAGAGTTCAAAGAGCTGCAGAAAAAAATCGATGTTCTGAAGATTCAGGTTGCAAGGATGGAGGATAAAGTTGCAACATCCGCGCAGACTGTTACAGAACTTGAAGAGTCCCTGGTTGAAATTGGAGAAGAACATGATGAAATGAGCCAGGAAGTCTCAGAAATGAAAACCAAGCTGGAAAAGAATCGGAAAGAGTATTCTTCCGAAGAAGAGAAGCTGGCTAAATCCAAAAAGGAACTGGAAGAGACTCAGAACCAGATTTCCGCCTGCGATGAACAGCTTGCAGATCTTGATGCAGAGATCAGCGAAAGGGAAGCTTCAGTCAGAGAATCTGACAGGGTCCTGAATTCCATGAAGATGGAACTGGAAAGACTGGTCAGCAGAGAAAACCGCTTTGACTCAGACATAACAGAAGCAGCTGAAAGGGTGAATTCTCTGGACTTTGAAGTCAAGGAAATAGACTGGAAGATCAAAGAGATCAGAGACAGTGAGAAAACTTCTGAGAAAGACTTCAGGGAGCTGCAGGAAAGACTGATGGCTAAACGCAGCGCGGAAACAAGACTGATGAGAGAGTCTGACGAGCTGGAACAGGCCGTTAAGAGCCTGACTCGGGAATTAACGCGCATTAAGGCTGAAGAAGAGGCTGCAGGAGATGTTGCAAGAGGATACAACAGAGCGGTCCGTGCAATACTGGATGCCAGGGATTCTTTAAAGATAAGGGGCATCCACGGCACAATAGCAGAACTTGCCGAGGTAGATCCGGCATATCAGACTGCATTGAATATTGCTGCTGGAAACAGAATGCAGGCAATAGTCGTTGATGATGATCAGACGGCTGCAGAATGCATACAGTATCTTAAGAACAACAGATCCGGCAGAGCAACATTTCTGCCTCTGACAAAGATGCTGGACGGCCGCCCGAGAGGAAAGGCAATAATGGCAGCCAAAGATGCCGTGGGATTTGCTATAGATCTGGTTAAATTTGACGAGCAGTACCGCGCCGCCTTCTGGTATGTGTTAGGAGACACAGTAGTCGTTGATACGTTAGACCAGGCCAGAAAGCTGATGGGCGGCGTGAGACTGGTGACAGCAGGCGGAGAACTGCTGGAGGCCTCCGGTGCAATGGTCGGAGGAAATGTGGAACAGTCCAGCCTTAAATTCGGGTCGTCATCAAAGGGAAAGAAAGAAGAGATATCCCAGCAGCTTGAAAAAGCTCTGCTGGCCTCGGAGAGTTTATCTGTGGATCTGAAGGACCTCCGCGATGAGATTCTAGATCTTGAGAGACAGCTGCACACAATCACCGGAACAGACAAGTCTTCATCGATAACTCTGGAAACTCTGGAAAAACAGCGCAAACAGCTGAAAGAAAGATATGACCAGGGAGTGGAGCAGAGAAAAGAGAAAGAAATCGAGAAGCAGAAGATATCTGCTGAGATATCTGAACTGTCTGGAAAGATTGAATCTCATGAGACTGAATTGAATGGAATGAGGGAAACTCTGGAAGCCGCCCGTGCCAAGATGGAAGAGATTGCACCGAGGGAGCTGTCTGACAGACTTAAATTCCTTCAGGCTCAGACTTCAGAGCTGGCAGTAACCATGGCCTCGCTGAAGGCGGAGATCGATACACTTACAGCAACAATAGGGATGACCGAACGCAGACTGAATGATCTTGAAAAAGAAAAGCTGCAGACGATCAATAAAATAGAGACGGTCAAGGCAGAAGGAAAAACCGCTGCAGAAGGAGCAGAGAAAGCCAAAGTGGAACTCACAGCTCTGAGACTGATTGAAGAGTCGATGGGAAATGAGATTAATATTCTGCGCAAGAAAAGAGATGATCTATTCAAGCAGAAAGTCAGGCTCGGCTCTGAAAAGGACAAGATTTCTGCAGACATTGAAACTGCCGAAGGAATGATCATCAACATCAATACCAGAATAGGGCAGTGTCAGGACAGCATTAAAGAGCTGGAAGAAGAGCTGCAGAGTTATAATGTTGACATATCTGATGAAATTCTTCCTACAATCGAATCTCTGAAAGAGATAATAAGACAATGCGAGAGAGCAATGAATGCCATGGGGGCAGTGAACCTCAGGGCTCTGGAAGATTACTCTGAAAGGAAAAAGCGCCATGATGAACTTGATGAGGAAATCAAGAGACTCAGCGCACAGCGCGATGACCTGCTCAAACTAGAAATGGAGCTGGGAGATAAAAAGAAAGTTGCGCTGATGAAAGTTTACGAAGGCGTAAATGTAAACTTCAAACAAGCTTACTCAGAACTGTCTCAGGGAGGAGATGCTGACTTAATTTTAGAAAACCCTGAGAATCCGTTTGAAGGCGGTCTCAGCATAAAAGTTAAGCCGAAGCAGGGAAAGGTTCTCAGGCTTGATGCGCTCAGCGGAGGAGAGAAATCGCTGACAGCGCTTGCATTCATATTTGCCATTCAGGAATACCAGCCGTCTCCGTTTTATCTTCTGGATGAAGTGGATATGTTCCTTGACGGAATAAACGCTGATATGGTAGCAAAGAGAGTGCAGAAGTCATCAAAGACAGCTCAGTTCGTACAGATTTCACTGAGGAAGATTACTCTCACCAAGGCCGATCATATAATCGGTGTTACAAAACAGGGCGGAGGAATCTCAAACGTAATTGTAAGGCCTAATATCTCAGGGATTGAAGACTTCCAGAAGGAGTTTGGAATCTCGGACGAGAAAGAGGAGGGTAGCACATGAAATTCACTGGTACAGAGGGTGTCCTGCAGCATCTTCTATTTCACAAAGCAATAATCGATGAGAATGATGCTTCAGAGAAAATTGACAATTATCTAAGAATCCTGGAAAGTGCTTCAGAGACAACAAGCAGCGACCCTCTCGACCGCTCCATTGAAACAGTATTCGACTTAGTATTGAATAACGACATGGATCCGTGGGACATCGATCTGATGCGCTTTACACAGCTTTATACTGAGAAGGTAAAGGACAGCGAAGTGAATTTCGTACTTGCTGGAAAATTAATGCTTATGGCCTGGTCAATCCTGAGGATGCAGAGTGAGAGGATTCTTATAAACTCTGAAGAACAGGAAGAACCGATTGACGAATTTTATGATGATTATGGCAGCGAAAGGGAACTGCTCTGCATGCCTGATGAAGTATCCCTGTATGAGGTTGTCAGACGCAAAGGTTCCAGGGCAGTCACTCTGGTAGAGCTTCTGGAAGCCTTCGAAGAGGCAAGAAGAGAAGAGGAGCAGAACTTATCCAGAGTCAGAATCAGAGAGGTCAAGCCTAAAGATGAGAAGTTTGACACAAAGGCTCACAATGATGACATGGAACGCGATGTTGAAATGATCTGGGCCAGGATTATGAAATGCGGACCAGGCGAGATTGACATCGAAGACATCTGGGAAGGAGGCCGGGAAGACCTGGTGACTATATTCATGTCCGTATTGTTCCTGGCAAGAGATGGAAAAATCGATCTCTGGCAGGAAGATGCTCCTTTCGGCAGAGTCAGACTTCAGGTAAGAATTGAAAAGGACATTGCTACAATTGAAGACATCTCTTCTGAGGTAGCTGAAGAGATTGTAATTGAGAACAAAGACTCGGTGGTGTGAGATGGATCTGGATCCAGTAAGAATAATCGAGGCTGTTCTATTTTCATCGCCTCAGCCCGTTAAGATATCAGATATGGAAATACAGACACAGCTGCCGTCTGCCACCGTCCGCAAAGCAGTAAAGGATCTAACATCAGAATATGAGAAAAAAGAGACGTCTTTGAGAGTTGCCAAAGTGGGAAGCGGATATGCTTTGCTGCTGAAGGATGAATACGCGCCTTTCGGCAGAGCCTTTGCCCCTAAGGAAATTCCAGACAACATACTTCGGACAGCCACCTGGATAGCTTATCATCAGCCGGTAATGCAGAGCGATCTTGCTCATGCTCTGGGAAGCAAAACATACACAGACGTCAGAGAGCTTCATGATCTCGGACTCATATCTATGAAAAAGAAAGGGCACAGCTATGTGCTGAGCACCACCAAAAAATTCCCGGAATACTTTGGAATAAACGGCACCAGCCCGACCGCTATCAAAAAATATCTAGAAGAAAGAGCGAAAGGAAATTAAGCTCTTGAATGCGATTTAAGATATGGTATGAAGGTCAGAGTTTCAGACCGTATTAATACGGAAAGTTTAAATCAAGAATCCACAATGCCACTTGGAAGTGAGTAATCATGGTTATGCCCCTGGCTTTACTGGAGAAATCAATGAACCACCGCATATCCCTACTACTCAAGGATGGAAGAATCCTTGAAGGAAAGTTAGCGGGTTATGACGATTATATGAACATGGTACTTGAGGAGACTGAAGAGCGTACAGCAGAACAGACCCGTCGTCTCGGAACTGTAGTTCTTCGCGGCAACAATGTCGTAAGGATCTCTCCAATGTAAATCTAAGATTATAATGAACGCATTAATCTTAGCTGGTGGACTCGGAACACGGTTGCGTCCACTAACAAACTATCTTCCCAAGCCGCTTATTCCATTAGTAGGAAAGCCGCTTGTAATGCATATTATTGACTCTCTGCCTAAAGAGGTTGACAGTGTAATTCTGGCAGTATCATACATGCGTGACAAGCTGGAAGAATACTTTAAGGAAAACGATGTAGGAAGAACGATAATTTTAGTCAGTGAAGAAGAGCCTCTGGGAACAGGAGGCGCTATCAAAAACGTTTCCAGATATCTTGATGATACATTTATTGTCATGAACGGTGACGTTGTTTGCTCATTAGATATCAGTGACATGCTGAAATTCCACAAAACACACGGCGGGATCGGCAGTATGTCGCTCTGGACAGTGGATGATCCTTCAGCATTTGGTGTTGTAGGTTGCAAAGACTCTAAAATAATGACTTTTCAGGAAAAACCGAAAAGAGAAGAAGCACTGTCCAACCTGATAAACGCAGGAACGTATATTTTTGAGAAAGAAATTTTTGACTATATTCCAGACGGAGTTGTTTCGATAGAGAAACAAGTATTTCCCAAAATTCTGGACAAAGGCATGTACGGCTATGAGTTCAATGGATACTGGGTAGACTGCGGAACCAGAGCCAACTACATCACAGCTCAGAAGATTCTTTTAAACAACGGATATGCACATGTTTCCACAGATGCAATCCTCGAAGATAATGTGAAGCTTACAGGTCAAAATCTCATCAAAAGAGCACATCTCAGAAACTGCAATATCGGTCCCAATGTATACATTGAAGACGATGTGCTAGTATCATCAAATGTAACGGTATCAAACAGCATGCTGCTGCGTGGTTCGCTGATCGAAGAAGGATCAACAATAGAAGGTTCTGTCATCAGCCAGGGCTGCATAGTTACAAAAAATTCTGTTGTGACTGATACCATATCAGCAAAAGATTGAATTTTACACTTTATAGATCATAATTTTTGCATATTTTTATCAACATTTACAATTCATTAGCCTGAGCCAGCATACTTTAGCGTATCATTACTGCGAATGAAGGTGTTTACAATAATCGAAAACGTTTCTTAGCGAAGTTGTTGCATTTCATTCACAAGAATGTCATTGAATGACAAAAGCAAAAAAAGTATAAGCACCAAAGACAATATGAGATCAAGGCGGGGGTTGACGGTTCCTTTGCAGGAACCGGGCTCGTAACGTGAGCCAGACGGATTGGACTTTTACATCCAATCAAGGATCGCTACAATGACATCATCGATCGTAACGATCGTCCAGACGCTACATCTGGAGAAAAGGTTCATTTCTTCACCTCCTCCCAAATGCGAGGATCCGGCCCGGCGGGGATGAGTGGTAGTCACCCCCGCAGGGCTGACTCTCCCTTTTTTCACAATTTCTTGCGACATCCGGGATTTTTCGAATTGACTTTTTGATATTTAATAAAAGAGCATTATGGTAAGAAGTGCGGCTAAAGCCTTGATATCGATAGCGTCTCCATTTTTAACTGAATCAAACGTATGAAAAGAGTTAGCAGTTCTGTTATCCAGCTTTGTTCATCAATATATAATGTTATTATGCTATATACTGCCATATAGAATACAATCTAAAGAAAGATAGGGAAGTTCAAATATCATACATTGCTATAAAACAACATTGAGTCTGATTCATAAGGTGTACTTGTTATGGATGAACGTTTATTTGGAACAAATGGTGTAAGGGGAGTAATCAATCAAGACTTGTCTGCACAACTCTCAATGGACTTGGGAAAAGCTATTGGAACCTGCATGAAAGGCAATGTCGCGATCGGTAATGATCCAAGAACATCTGCAGATATGATTAAAAGTGCAGTTGCTGCCGGAATTATGTCTTCTGGAGCCAATGTAATTGATCTGGGAATGGTTCCTACTCCAGTTGTACAGCATTATGTAAAATCCAATGGTATTGCAGGAGGAGTTATGATCACTGCATCTCACAATCCTCCAGAATTCAACGGCATCAAATGCATAGATGCAGACGGAACAGAGATGCCAAGACAGAAAGAAGAAGAAATTGAGAGGAGTTATTATAAAAAATCATTCTCAAATATGTCTTGGGATCAGGTCGGTTCGATGTATCCAAGATCTGGAGCTATCGATGCGTACCTTTCATCCATCATAAAATTGGTTGATGTTCAGGCAATAAAAAACGCCGAATTGAAAGTCGTTCTTGACTGTGCAAATGGAGCCTCAACAGTTTCATCACCAAGACTCTTGAAAGATCTGGGAGTCAGGGCGATTACTCTGAACGGCAATCCGATGGGAACATTTCCAGGACATCCGTCAGAGCCTACCGAAGATCATCTAAAAGATCTGATAGCGACTGTAAAGGAAACTGGAGCAGATTTGGGAATAGCTCATGACGGCGATGCCGACAGGACGATATTCATAGACAACAAAGGTCATTATCTCTACGGAGACAAAAGTCTGGCAATAGTAGCATCAGAAATGGTCAAAGAAAATAATGGCGGCACAGTAGTGACTCCTGTTTCATCTTCCAACTGTGTAGAAGATGTTGTGACCGCAGAAGGCGGAAAGATCGTTTACACCAAAGTAGGAGCTCCGGTTGTATCAAGAAAAATGATCGAGATCGGTGCAGTCTTTGGAGGAGAAGAAAACGGAGGATTGATCTTTCCAAAGCATCAGTACTGCAGAGACGGCGCCATGACTGCCGCCAAAATGCTTGAAATTGTATCAAAACAGGGACCTCTGTCAGACTTAGTAGAGAAACTTCCAAGATACAGTCAGGATAAACGCAAGACTGTGTGTCCAAATGATTTGAAAAATTCAGTTCTCTCCTATCTGGTAAAACAGTATGAAAAGGAAGAGGTCAATACCATTGACGGTGTAAAAATCTGCTACTCTGATGGATGGACTCTTGTAAGACCTTCTGGAACTGAACCTCTATTCAGAATATATTCTGAAGCAAAGACGGAACTGGAAGCAAAAGAAAGATCTGATGAGTGCGAGAAAGTTCTAGCAGAAGCAATAAGAAAATACCTAAAATGATCTGAAACCGGGGACAGTGCTTTCTAAGCCTGTACCTATTTATAATTTTTATAAAATTAATATATGCAATTAAAAACCAATAAGATAATTCTAATAAAACATCATGAAAAGGTTTGGGGTGCTTGTGTGCACCCATATGCATAGCTTACGACAAGAGGTTTTACAGGCATAATGTCCGAGCCTGTAGACTATGGATTTCGCTAGTGCTACAACACAATGGCTTACTCAATTAGACGATATGAGTATGCCTCTGCGATAGTAGTAATTGGACATAGCATCCAATATATTTATAGTTACGTATCGCACTAAAATACAACGAATCAAAAACAACATTTAAAACAAATAAACTACGAAAAGGTTTTGGGTGTCTGCACGAGACACCCGTAGCGCTTAACGTATGTATAGTGCATAAAGCTAACACTCCCTGACCATAATGGGAGGTTATCGAGGACGAAACTAACTTTAAAGTGGTTAGCTTTATTGCAGCTATAGTTGGAGATTACATCCAAATTATATATGCATTATCACTGCATAATTTTACACTGCAATTAAGTGTATTCACATGATCAAAAAAAGCAGAGCATGATCTGTGAAATGGTGTGCTGCGATAGCAGATATAGAAAAATAAGTGGGGCTGCGGCCCCATGCTGGTTTTATACTTTTATAATTTTACGTTTTCCCATTGCGACCATGTACAGAACTTCGTCGCCTGGTTGCAGGTCTGCAAATTCTGGATCAGCAGGTAATGAGAATTGTTCGTATGTTTCAAGGTCCATTACATTCAATTCGTCACCAGCAAGATTCAGGATCTGTCCCTTTCTCTTGTCGATCATTGGCACCTGGATTTTATGTTTCACTGGGTGCACAACGCTTCTCTTCTTTCCATCATACAAGCCTACAGCTTCTATACGAGCTTTAGCTTCGCCGTGTTTTCCAGGTTTGGATGTATCGATGGAAATAATCTTGCAGGGTTCCTCATCAATAAGCATATAACGGCCTACTTTGAGTTCCCTTACTTCAGCCTGAGTCCACATAGTAATCTAAAAAAGGGAAAACACCAGCTATTTATATAACTTGCTGGTCGAAAGCGCAATATTATGGAAAATTTTATTTTGCCTTTCTATTTTTGTTATTATTGCGTTTTTTAGGCTTGCGGTTTTGTCTTACGGGTTCCTTCCTTGGCGGAGGTTCGGGATACTTCTCCTGAATCTCTTCTACCCTTTTGCAGAGATCCTCATAAAGCTGATCTCCAATGAATTCACCTTTAAAGTAGTCAATCTTGGCAGCCAGCGATAATTTATTGGACATTGCTCTAGCGATCTTTCCCCTTTGCCAATATGCAGCCTTGTGAATCAGAGGATGCTGGAAGATTATACCGTGCTTAGGTGGTCTTTTGCCCTGTTTCAGGTGTGCAAAGAGAGCTTTTTCTGCACCTAGGAGCTGGACTGTTCCTGCAGGCATAGTTGTGAGACGCTTCAGACCCCCTGCCAGAGAGATTAATCTGGCAGCAAGACTGTGTCCTACAACTGCAGAAAGATTTGGTGCAGCCTTATCCATCCTGTCCTTGATGTATTTTTCAAGTTCCTCTTTTTCCTCGTATAAATAATGAAGTGAGGAGGCAAAATGCCTTATTGAGTTCAGATCAACTGGCTCTAACTCTGATCCTACTGTCTCCAAGCGGAGATCCAGAGAATCCAGAATATCCTCCCTTGACTCTTTTTCAGAGATCATGCGGGCATAGCTTTCATCAGCTGCATAGTCTGAAAGTTCTGGAAAATAGAGCCCGTACCACTCATGCAGTCTCTCACTAACAAGGTTAATTGTTTCTATCACATCATCCAGGGCTCTGACGGCCTGCACGATGACCCTGTCCGGCGACAAAGGCTCCCTGATCCTCATTTTTCCCAGTTCAATCATTACTTTCTGCATAAGCTGGGGAGAATAGCCAAAATCTTCAGGGTGAATGAATGAAGAATCACAGAATTCCGGTCTGCCCAATGAGGACATCCTTGCTTCAGCCACATGAATATGCTTTCCAGCCAGCTGTTCCTCTTCTGGAAGGATTTCACCGCGCTGAACAACTGAAAGCTTCTGCGCAATGGTGTTTGGATTCTTATCAAACAGGATACTGCGGACTACTTTGTCTTTGTCAACTAAGAATACTCCAAACCACTTTGTTACAATTATCATCGGCATGCACCATCATTTGCTCATAGCAAGTACCCTTTCGATTTCATCTTCTGGAAGACCGGGTACCTCACCGCATTTCAATTGTAAAGTGGCAATGTATTCAAGGGTTTCCATTCTGAAGAAGGCATCCATCAGATCTTTGCCGACTACCAAAGCGCCGTGGTTCTGCATCAGGCAGGCTTTGCTTGGTCCCATAGTGGCAATTAATTTCTCAGCCAAGCCGTCTGAACCTGGAGTATCGTAAGGTATCATCGGCACATCTTTTCCTAGGATCATTAAAGATTCTGGAGTAAGATTCGTACGGAGATCTTTTTTCTGGATGGCAAGAACTGTGCAAGAAACAGGATGGCAGTGGATGACTGCATTTACATCAGGCCGGGAACGGTAGATCCCTAAATGGAAGGGAGTCTCGATTGATGGTTTTCCTTTTCCGATTATCTCTCCTGATGAAATATCAATTTCAATCATATCGCGACCGGAAAGCATTCCTTTGCAGACACCTGACGGAGTGATCAACATAGAGTTGCCAGCCCTTACACTCATATTGCCGCCGCTGGCAATTGTCAGACGCTTTTCATAAAGCAGCCTGCCGACATCAGCCAGATCCTGAGAAAGTTGTTCATTCATAATTGCACCATCATAGTTTTGCAGAATTTATGCGGCTTATCTCGCTTGGAGACAAGACCCCAATTTCAGTTATGAAACCTTTAACATACTTAGCTTCAGACATATCGAATGATGGATTGAGCGCACTGCATCCGTCTGGAGCTATTCTGTATCCATCTATTTCTGTAACTTCCTCTTCACTGCGGTCTTCGATAACAATCTCTTTTCCGCTGGCAATGCTGAAGTCAAATGTTGAAACTGGAGCGGCTACATAAAATGGAATGCCTAACTCATGAGCTAAGACGGCCTTATCATAGGTCCCGATTTTATTGGCAAAATCTCCGTTTGCAGCGATTCTGTCAGCTCCGACTATGATCATATCCACACCTTTTCTCATCACTGCGCCTGATGCTCCATCGGCGATAATCTTGTGCGGGATCCCCTCGTTCAAAAGTTCCCATGCAGTTAGCTTCATACCCTGCAGCCTGGGACGGGTTTCAGAGGTATATACGAATATATTCTTACCCTGATCCCTGGCAGCCCTCATAGGTGCAAGAGCAGTCCCGATATCTACAGTTGCTAAGGCACCGGCATTGCAGTGAGTCATGATGACGTTTCCATCGGCAATTAATTCTGCTCCATATTCACCGATCTTACGGCATTTGTCTACAATCTGATCAGCGTAATTATTCGCGGCAGTGACCAGATTTTCATTATTTTTTGCAGCCTCGAGCATTTTATCTACAGCATAGAACAAATCAAAAGCTGTCGGCCTGGTAGATTTCAGAACAGTTGCTGCTTCCAAAAGATCTACTTCCTGCAGAGATGCTAAAGCCATGCCATACGCCGCAGAGGCACCGATAGCAGGTGCACCGCGGACTGTCATATTTTTGATAGCCTCGGCTACATCAAGATAATTAGAAAATTCGATAATTTTGAACTCATGAGGTAAGATTCGCTGGTCGATCATTTTGACTTTGTTATCTTCAAACCATACTGCACGGATATCAATGGATCCACCATCAGTAAGAACTTTCATTTAACCACTTAGTTGTAGGAAGTCGCTTACAAATAATATACTTGTTGACAAAAAAGATAAGGGAGATTTAACCCCCTAAGTGTTTATCTGCTTGGAATCTTGTTGTCAATCAGAACTACCATCCCCATCTGATTATTATCTATCGGTTCTCCATTGATGCATATTTTTGAGAGCTCATCAACAGAGGAGCTGCTGTACAGGCAATACATGCGCACTAGGCAATTACCATACATGCTTGGTCCCCTTGTCATAGGAGGACCTTCCCAACCACAATCCTTCCATGCCCAATACTTCTCAAAAGATGTTATCAATTCCAGAGGAGTAACATACATATCAAGAGCATTAGTTTCACGATCAGAGCAGATTCCCCCAAACAGATTGAGTGTAGATGTTACCAAGTCATAATCGTAGACCGTTGTATATGTTAAGCAATTTCCAGTGATTTTCATGAGTTCATTGAGAGATAAAACATCATGTGGTACTCTGCCTGTCTGAAAATGATTTTTATCAAAATATTCATCTTTTGCCATCCTCTCAAGTATGGTTGTGTCATGAAGATGCGCGGTGTTGTTAGAATCAGTAAAATGATAGATTACATCTTCAGACACTTTGCGACAATTCCACATAGGAGTCATACCTGGTTTTTTTACACTTATATCTATATGGGAGACCATGGTTTCAGGCCCAAATGGGGGCATATCAACATCCAGATAAATGGCAATGTTGTCTCCCCTTGTTAGATACCAATATACGAATAAGAACAAACGAGCGTCTATTTTGGGACAGATATCATCTGCCACTACATATGTGTGCCAATCAACATCAGTGTTCATCAGTTTGTTGAGATGGTGATTAAAATTATCAGCATATTCCTGTTGAGATGCGTTGAGAATTTCATCATATCTGGCCAACTTGATACAACCATAAATTAATGTTTCTTCTTCCAAGTATGGATATCCCCTTGGGGGTGCATGACTCATGATTTCTTCTAAAGGCACATCTGTAAGTATCGTGGTCATATTACTCCGCCATAGAATGCATGTGCTGTGTATTTTTTAGTACTCTCATTATATTGTAGTAAATCGATTACAAATAATGTACTTGCTGACAGGAATAAGATTGGGCATTTGCCCAAATATTATGTTTTATTGTCGATTAGATGAAAGCTATCAATCCAATCAGATTATTGTCAACAGGTACGTCCCATATACAAACCCTGAGGAGCATATTGACATAGGATCTGCTATAGAGACCGTACATTTTCACCTGGCAGTCATTATATTTGCTGTCTTTTCTAGTCATCGGAGGAGTTTTACCGCCTCGATCTTTCCACTCCCAGTACTGCTCATATGATGTTATCAGTTCTAATGGTTTAGCGTACTTCTTCCATACTTCATTCTCTCTTGCTGACAGTATTCCACCGAGTTCAGAGAGTATAGACATCGCTTCATCATAATCATAGACTGTTGTATACATCGAACAGTTTCCAGAAATTTCCATGAGCTCTTTGAGTGTTATATGATCGTTTGGTATTCTGCCGATTAAAAAATTCTCATCAAAATATTCATCTTTACTCATCCGTTCCAAAATAGCAGTATCATGAAGGTGTGCACTGCCGCTGGGATCTAAGAAATGATATAGCACATCTGGGACATTACGATGATACTCTTCCTTAGGTGTCATGCCTGAACCTTTTGGTGCAATGTCTATGGTTGAAACCATAGTCTCTGGTCCAAATCCCGGTATATTCTCTATGCGGTATAGTACGATATGCTTACCTTTTGTAAGATACCAATACACAAATAGAAACGTACTAACATCAATTGATAGTCCGGTATCCTCTTCCAGAGTATATACGTACCAATGATTTACATCAGTATGCAGAAGATTATTGACCTGCTGATCAAAACCGCAGTTGAAGTATTTGAGATAGCTGAGTCGTATATCATCACGCCTGATGATCCTCACACAGCCATGAATCAGCAGTTCATCTTCTAGGTAGTCCTCTCCTCTTGAAGGTGCATGCTCCATTATCTCTTCAAGGGGTCTATCAGTGAGTATTGCGGTCATATTGGTTCTCCATAGAATGCATGTGCTGGATATTACTTAATGCTCTAGGATATGAATGAGACCCTAAATTTTGAATTAATAAATTGAGAATAAATTAGATGAGAGGATTTTCTCTCAACATCTCAATATCACTGATGTAAAGGTCCCTCAGATCTTTCAGATTCCACCTTAGCATGGCTAACCTTTCAAATCCCATGCCCCATGCTAAAACAGGATGTTTTATTCCAAAAGGCTCTGTAACCTCTGGACGGAATACTCCGGCTCCACCGAGTTCCATCCATTTTCCTCTGAATTTAACCTCTACTTCTAATGAAGGTTCTACGTAAGGGAAATACCCTGGACGGAATCGTATGTCTGTGAAACCCATGCGACGGTAGAATTCTTTGATGATACCGCACAGCATATCGAAATTCGCATCTTCATCCATGATGATCCCTTCAATCTGTGTGAATTCTGGAAGATGCGTTGCATCTATGGCTTCTTTTCTGAAAACTTTGCTGAGTGAGAACACCTTTACTGGAGGTTCAGTGTGCTGGCTGAGATATTTGATGCTGTTGACGGTTGTGTGAGTCCTCAGAAGTAGTTTTTCAGCTTCCTCCTTTGACCATTTTGTTCCCCAGCCTATTGATCCTGTATTTCCTCCGTTCTCATGAATTGCTGCTACTTTTTCTACTACAGGATCGTCCAATTCAGCACGCTGCGGATGTGCTAAGTAGAAAGTGTCTTGGAGTTCCCTGGCTGGGTGATCTTGTGGTGTAAAGAGGGCATCCATGTTCCAGAATGCAGGCTGCACGTATTGTTCATCGATTTCTTTAAACCCCATACTGGTAAAAATCGTTCTAATCTCATCGGCTATGATGCTCAGAGGATGTTTTTTACCGGGATAGATTGCAGGTGCAAATGTCCTGACATCATATTTTCTAATGGCAACGTCTTTCCATTTCCCACTCTGGATCAATTCTGGAGTCAGTTGTGCTACTTCTTCTTTGACTTCTAATCCGCTGTTCACAACTTCTTTTCCCAGATCAGTCAATGTAAGTATCCTATCTGTGACTATGCGCTCAGATATAAGATCCTGCCTGGATTTTAATTGAGCTATGGCTTTTGAATCAAGATCAGACTCGTGTGCCTCACCGTTTGATAAGATTCTCAAAACTTTTTCATCGTCTGTCTCAGTTTTGGATTTTCCCTCTTCTGTAACGATGATCATTGTTTTGCCAGATGATTTGTCAATGGATGCGAGATTCTTTTTTCTCAGCCAGCCGAGAGCAATAGAAACTTCAGAACTGTCGACCGCTTTTGACAGATCGGCCATTTCTATTTTACCGTCATTGTTCAATATGTATTCCAACGCCCGCCTCTCAGGAAGAGGCGCATCCAACGGCTTCTTAAGGGCATAGCATTTGTAAGAGGTCTCAGAAAGAGTGATTAATCCCTTAGCATTAAGCCAGGAAGCAGCATTCATGACTTCAACTAACTGGTCAAAAGCACCAGCAGAAAATATTTCTTCAGGGGAAGTCGGTTTACCTTTCGATGCCAGCGCTAGAAGTAGCCTTGATTCGTTGGCATTCAGGCCTTCTAGAATTTCTGAGACATTCATAAAAAGAGGAAAAACGCATTAGTAATTAAGACTAATCCTCGCAGAAAAGATAATCCTGAACTTTGTCTCTCGCTTTTTCCCGTTTCTCCTGATGAATTTCAATAAAGTTTACCATAGAATCCGCTAATGACTTTTTACACTCGCCACAGAGAATTTCTCCATTACGGCATTTTATCATCAGTTCCTCAAGCTTTTTGTCATCTTCTTCAAAGAGGAAATGCAGGTATTTGAACACAGAACAGATTTCTGGTTTACCACCATTCTTCCTTTGATCTTCAACTGTTACTGCACCACCTGTAAATGCAGACATTACCTTTTTACGGACTTGTTTGGGAGTATCAGTGGTGTATATTGTACTGTTTGGTTGTGAAGATGACATTTTATCTGTTCCCTGAAGACCGGGAAACATTTTATTGTGCAGCAGTGCTGGTTTATAGTATCCTAACAGCGGAGCTATGTCTCTAGCAACCCTGAAGTGAGGATCCTGATCGATTCCGCAGGGGATCAGGCAAGGAACATTCTTTCCTTCGATTTCAGATACCATGAAGGCTGGAGCTGCCTGGATGCTTGTATAAAATATGCTCCCAATGTTAGTGGAATTTTCAAACCCAAACACAGCACGAGCTGTAGAAAATGTGATTTTCTTTGCAGTTTTCAAAGCGATGGGATAAAGAGTCTTGATACAGTTCGTATCTATTATTATCTTAGTTAATGTAGGATCAAAGCCTAAAGCGATTACATCCAGCATGTTTTCGTATGCCATATTTTTTGTATCATCCAATGTTAATTTTTCATTGAAAAGAAATTTCTCATCATCAGTGAGCTGAAAATAAAGTGGTACTTTGAAGGTATCCTGAAGATATTTTGTGAATATCCAAGGCATTAGGTGCCCCATGTGAGTGTTACCAGACGGCCCCCTTCCAGTATACAGATAAAATTTTTCACCTGCATCATAGCGATCAAGGATCCAATCCATGTCCCTGTGAGAGTATACTATACCTCGCTTAAGCAATGGATGAAGCTCGCCATACTTAGACATACGATCAAGAAGTGCATTATCAACATGTTTGGTTCCAAATCTTTCGATTAACATGTCGTAATCTACTTCACCGCTGACTTCCCAGGGAGTGACTTTAAAATCCTCAGCCATCTTACCAAAGCGAAGAGAGCGCTGGTAGTGTTTAAATTTTACCTTGGGTAGTTCTTTAAGTTAGAATACAGAATTGCTATTGTTGTACGTCATACCCAGATAGCATGACGCCTCTCTAGGGACTGTTCGTTTTGTCCTGTTTTCTCCATTATTTTAGGAATCAACAGATCAAAGAATAACAGCGAAGCATCTTCAAAAATAGTTCCAAGAGGAGCGTTACGCTTTTTTTCCTTATCATCTGGAGAAGATATCTGAATGATTAGGTTAGAAGCGTGTCCAAGTTTTGAATTAGGATGAGAAGTTATTGAAATAACCTCAGCTCCTACCCTCCTTACGATATTGGCAGTCTGTACAGCAGACATTGTTTCACCAGTGTTTGAGACAATTATCACAAGATCTCCGGAATCAACAATTGGCGTTGTCATTTCCCCTACGAAATGAACATCAAAGCCCAGCTGTACCAAACGGACTGCAAATGCCTGAGCGATGAGACCGGATCTGCCTACACCATAAATGAAGATCTTTCTGGGCGCAGTTATAGAATCGATCATCAGATCGACAGATGCTTGATTTACGCCAGATAGTGCTTTATCAATTGCGCCGAGAAAGTAGTTTAGTGTCTCTTTCATGAGATCACTTATCTCTTTCTTTTAGGTGAGGATTTTTTTAATTCGAGATCATCAAAACTGTCGGATTCTGTATCTAAGTCATCAATTGAATCGTCAGGGAACGATGCAGATTCATCAGATGAGGGTGATACCCCATCGATTGAGATGTCATATCCTACATCGTCAAACGACTGCTCCTTTCCGCCTTTCTTAATTCTGGACTCTTTTGACACTTTTCTCGTGAGCATGCGTTCGTATATCAGTTTCATATACATCGCATCGTGCTCCAGCAGTGGAGATGAAGAGATTATAGTTACATTTGCAGACTCATCAGCTAGATACTCGGCCAGCGGTTCGAATTTAAGGTCTCCGCGCTTGATTGGAGTTATCCTTTTCTCATTTCCGCCTTCATGCTCTACACCTGCAAAATGAGCGTAAATATCATTGCTTGCATATTTCCTGACTTCATCAATAAGTATGCCAAAATCTTCAGGTTCGTGCAGCGTAGGATTGCGGGCATGAACATGAGCAAAATTAATCACAGGTATTGTTCCTGGAACATTATCACAGACTTCAAAGATTTCAGATGTGGAACCAAATACTTCCTGACGTCCGCTCATCTCCAAACCTAATTTTGGCCTGATTCCATTATCGTCCCACCAAGCCATTATCTCGGAAAGATTGTCGATAATGTTTTTCTTGGTCTGTTTTTTAGGGTTGTCACCGTACAAACCCATGTGTGTTACAACGATTTTACCATCCATCTGATCAGTCATCATGCCGGCCCATCTCAGAGCATTGAGACATTTTGCTGTCAGTTCATCATTGGTTCCAAGATCCATATAGTATGGAGTGTGCATTGAAAGCTGGACATCCATCTCTTTGCCCATTGCTCCAATTTCATTGAATTCAGAGTAAGTTTGAGCAAGGCCTGAAGCAAGAGATATTAGGACATCAGATTCCTTGATTGGCTCTGACGGGTCGGTTATGGATATCTCTTTTTTCCCTTTGGTTCTGATTATTTCTACAACTAAATCAGTCTCAATTTCTAAGGGAGAAAGACCGATTTCATCATCGTCCGGAAATCTTTCCATTGCATTTATTCGCAACATTTGAACTTCCATGGCTGTTAAGCCCAGGCTGTGGACATCTTCAATTCCATCCCTAAGTGTTCTTCCTTTACACGAGAGCGGGATACCAGCGGGACCAAATCGTATCATGGACAAATCACCATCACAATAACTCCAACACTTCCAGAATGGAGGTTATATCTGATTATATTTATAACTAATGAAAAAGATGAAGGATTTATAAATCTTCTTCTATCGATGCATCATCTGAAGAATAGAAATGCTAAAGCATCTGATGATATAAATACGAATATCAAAAAGAGATCATTGGAAAGCTTTATCTATTGCATCCTGTTTAGAGCTCCCACTCAATGTCGAGGGAGTCAGAATGAAAACGACACAGAAGACAGATCCCAATTTAGTAGCCCTCATCGCTGAATTGAAGAGGGAGACGCGCGAAGGGGATGCGGCCATCTGGCGAGACATTGCTCAAAGACTAGAAAAACCCAGTCGTAACTGGGCCGAAGTTAACTTGAGCAAGCTAGAAAGGAACGCAAACGATGGAGACATAATTTTAGTGCCTGGAAAGGTACTAGGTGCTGGGAAAATTAGTAAAAACATTACTATCGCAGCATACCGTTTCTCTGCCGCAGCCGCAAAAGCCATAGAAGACGCTGGTGGAAAAAAGCTTACAATAGCTGAGCTAGTGAAAGAAAACCCCAGTGGTAAAGGCGTAAGGATTATGGGGTGATTATATGGCAATTGTTATCGATGCAGATAAACACATCCTAGGACGTCTGAGCACAAATATCGCAAAGCGTATCCTTAATGGTGAAGAGGTAATCGTAGTAAATGCCGAGAAAGCAATCATTACAGGCGACAGGCAAGTGATATTCAACAAGTACCTTGATAAATATCACCGTGGAAAGCAGACAAGCGGTCCGTTCTTCCCAAAGAGAGCTGATCTAATCCTCAAGAAAACAGTCAGGGGAATGATTCCATTCATGCACCCAAGAGGAAGAGAAGCATACCGCAGAGTAAGGGTATACGTTGGAATTCCTAAAGAGCTGGAGTCCGCTAAACTTGAAAAGATTGAAAGCGCGATGACACTTTGGACTGACAAATATGTAACCCTCGGTGAAGTTGCAGAACGTCTCGGATCTAGAGTGAGGTGATTGTATGGCAGACGCAGTAAATACTAGCGGTAAGAGAAAAGAAGCTGTCGCCCGTGCTTCCGTAAAAAGCGGAAGTGGGAAAGTCAGGGTAAATAATGTACCAATTGAGATATACACTCCTGAACTTGCCCGTTTCAAAATGATGGAACCTCTGCTCCTCGCAGGGGATAAAGTTGCAGCTGTAGATATCAACGTAAATGTTCAGGGTGGAGGATTTATGGGACAGGCTGAAGCAGTCCGTACATCCATCGCAAAAGGACTTGTTGAATTTCTGCAGGATTCAGAACTAGAGGCAAGCTTCAAACAATATGACCGCTCTTTGCTTATCAGCGACCCGCGTAGAAAACTTCCAAAGAAACCACAGGGACGCGGTGCTAGAAAGAAGAGACAGAAGTCATACAGGTGATGCAATATGATGATCCCAGTAAGGTGCTTTACATGCGGCAAGGTCGTCGGAGGCCTATACGAAACATATGTCAAAAGAGTGCAGATGGGCGAAAACCCCAAGGACGTCTTAGATGACCTTGGTTTAACCCGCTACTGTTGCCGCAGGATGATCGTCGCTCACGCAGATTTAGTCGACGAAGTTATACCTCTGGGCTAAGCTTATAAACCTCTTTCCCTTTTCCCTTTTATATCAACGGGTCCGTGGGGTAGCTTGGTATCCTTCCAGCTTGGGGTGCTGGTGACTCCGATTCAAATTCGGACGGACCCACCAATTACCACTGGTAAACATTAAATCTGGCTCTAATTCCGCCGGCATTCAGTGCATTGGAATTCGCCAGCAAAAATCACAAGAATCATATACAAAAAACGCTGAATATGAACCGCCCTCACTCACATTTTTTAAGCTTCGACACCTTAAAATCTGTGAGGGCGGTCCTCTCTTACGACTTTTTCAAAAACATATTTATAAAGATCAAGCGTTAGCCCTCGGCGTTGCGCATAGCGTAACAGGTGTCGAAGAAATGAGAAGAAGAATTGAATTAGCTCTAGCTTTAGCTCTGAAGCTAAATGATAAGCCAGCAATAGCGCTAGCTCTTGAGAAGGAAGTGGTCAATTGACGCTTCCGAGCGTTTTAACACCGATCTTCAAAGCAAACAAAGCTCTGACGATAAATGAACTCAACAAATCACTCGATGAGCTTGAATTTGCATTAAATATCCTGGAAGAAGATCTAAAAAAGAGGCAGATAACGGCTCTGAACTGGACACGGAGACGGTCATAATGACCACCTCCTACCCTTATTTCATGTCTGCTTTAGATCTCTATTCGCAGACCTACCTTGACCTGCCTTGTGACGAGTCAATCCACTGGATACGGAAAGACTGTTGTGAATTTTGCATACACAACGAGGTATCTGCTCCGTGCAGGTATGACAAGTTCAGATGCACAAGCGGAAGAGTAAGCTGCAGAACCTGCCCCAGGTGCAGACACTTTGAACCTCTGAAAAGGGAGCGGCAATGAAGCTTTACGCCTGCCCTCTCAAACCAGGTCTGCGGTGCTCCGCGACCATCAGACTAGGTGCAGAATCTCACTGCTTAGGGTGTACCGTGTGTACGTATAGCAAGGGAGGGCACTCTTGCAACACTGGCCGTGACTATGACCACAGAAAACACAGGAAACCTAGGGTTTTTAGGGAAGAGTTTTCTGCAACACTGGCCGTGACTAAGGGAGGGCACCCTTTGAAGGGCACTCTTGCAACACTGGCCGTGACTAAAACCGTGACACCTACGGGAGGGCTCCGCCGTGATTTCTAAACCCATGCCCCTCTCCAAAACTCTTACGAAAGTTTTCACAATGTTAGTGCATGGAAATAGCCAGGCTACAATTTCTATGAGGCTTAGAAAGCCTAAACAGAGAATTTCTGAGTATGTGAAAGAGCTAGAAAGGCTAGGATACGTCAGGAAAAAAGAAGGTTCCTCAAAACCTGTGATCTACGAAGCCGGAAATGTGCCAGACTTTTTATTGGATAAACTACCCGAAGGGTACTCTTGCAACACTGGCCGTGACTACAAGGCAAAAATCAAGGGCATAGCCCCCACCACCCCCTCCCTTAGTCACGCCCCCGATCACGATTCTAGGTTCCTGAATTTTCATCATTCGATGTGCAAGGTGCAGGTCTACAAACACGGCGATATTGGTTTCATAGAGAAGGATTCATGGAACAGGCCTATCAAAAACAACACACGGTCTCTCAGGGGAGAGCTCCCCTACTACGAGAAGCCTATTCACTATGAAAATCTCGTTAAGCTGCTTGGCCGCATGCCTTATTCTCCTGATCCCACAGTGACAATCGTAGTCAACGAGAGCTACAAGCAGGGAGGAGACCCTAAACTTCTGTTGCTCATCAATCCTCCTGAACTAATAGTCACCCCTGACGAAGGAGATATCTGGGAACAGATAGCAGTTGAAGCAACAAAAGACATAATCGATTATCTGGAAACTGAACTGGAATGGCAGTTAGGTGCTCCCATTCTAACAAAACAGAAACCGCACCTGGAACAGTACGATGAATCCCTGAAAGGCATATCTGACAGAATCGTAACGTATTCCGAAAGCAGAGAGGTGTATCTCTCAGACTCAAGGAAAGGATACGAAATCGGTGCACACACTCCAACGCTGGCAAGAATCATCGTTGAAGCTCCAGAAAAGATACGAGGACTAGAGGCAAATGTCGAATCAATGGCCACTCAAATGACATCTTTCCAGAATGATTTGGAAACATTCTGGTCTATTTATGAGATGGATGCCAAGAGGACAAAAGAGGCAATTAGGAACGATATTGAATTCAAGCATTTCGTAATGGCCAAGATTGGATCAACTCAGCAGTCAGAGGAGCCAACAACTGCATCAACAGACTTTGGAGTGATGTACCTATGAAAGCAGTGCCCCCGTTTCCATATTACGGCGGTAAATCAAGACATCTGCGTTTCATTCTGCCGAAACTACCTCAGACCAAACGCTACTGTGAGCCCTTCGCCGGCGCCGCATCCGTCTTACTGTCAAGAGACCCAGTTGAGGTGGAAACATACAACGACCTGGACTCAAACATTGTCATATTCTTCAGAGTCCTCAGAGAACAGACGGAAGATCTTCTCAAATCGCTTGAGTTGACACCGTTTTCCCAGGAAGAGTTTAAAAATGCCCTGATAACCCTCAATACAGAAGGACACAGCGACCTGGAACGCGCAAGATCATTTTTCATCAGAGCCACAATGTCCAGAGGGGCAAGACCATATCATGGAGCGTGGAATCCTTCCATCACACATACGCGGCGTGAAATGTCCGGCGCCGTAGGTAGATACCAGGTCAATCTGGAACGTTTAGAGCTCATCGCATCAAGACTTCTGAGGGTGCAGATAACAAACGATGACGCTCTCAAGATCATCAGGAAATATGACACTCAGGATACACTCTTCTATGTGGATCCTCCGTACTACCATGGTTCCAGGTCAAATTCTTACTGCTACAAATATGAAATGAGCTCGGTGCAACATAGGCATCTGGCATACATTCTCAACAACGTAGAAGGCTACGTGGCCATATCTGGATACCACTCAGACTTTTTTGATGAGCTTTACGAAGGCTGGTATTGCAGTAAAGATAAAATCAACAGAAACAACGAGTTAAAATCAGAGAGACAGGAAATCCTCTGGACCAATTATGATCCAGAAACGTTTGAGAAGCTGAATATCAAACAGGCGCCGAAGCAGACAAAACTTGAAGAGGTGGTTCAATGAGCTTTGAGGATCTATTACTCAAGACTCTTAAGCTCATCAAAGACTCAGATGTTCCTCTTGATCGAAAATCCCTCGTCAGCATGATAGACTGCGGTGAGGACAACGAGATCTTAACAAATGTTTTTAAGTACATTGAAGACGAGCGTTTAGCTGATTATTTTCTCAGAGGATATGTGCTAAGTCCATTGGGACGAGACTATCTCAAACGCTCTAAAATGTTTTCCGGAAAGCAGGCCAGACTAGATTTTTTAGGTGATTAATATGATTCATGAATTAAAGATAATGCCAGATTATTTTGAAGCAGTGGTTATTGGAGCAAAGACATTTGAGCTGATAAATGATGACAGAGGTTTCCAGATTCGCGATATTCTCATTTTGAAAGAATGGGATCCAGACGCTGAAGAATTTACGGGCAGGGAAGTGGTCAGACGCATCTGCTATGTATTGAAGCGTGTCCCAGGTCTGACTTCTGGATACGCCATTCTGGGTATCGAGGAGGGATCGGAATGAAATATCAGATCCCGCGCGTGATACTGCAAAATCCAGCCCGTTTGTTCTTTTTCACTCCTGCCAGACACACATATCGTTACAAGGGCTACCTATCTAGTATTGCACAGACAGAACTAAAGCATGCAGGAAATGATGTCATCAGATCATCAGGATGCTGGATCATCAAAAGCAGGGAGGGTCTGTAATGTCTGAATCTATTGAGCTCTGCATAGCTAGATATCTCTTGTCTGCACAGCAGAACGGCCAGACTGTGTTGAGTGTAAGCTTAATTACCCACATAAGACACGAGCTCTACAGCATGGACGAACTCCTGACTGCTCTTTACTCTCTTGAGAAACAGAACTACATAAGATCAACACGCGATCGCTGGAGCATCACGCAGAAAGGCATTGATCACTTTTTCAGGATAGGTGATGAGTGATGAACGGATCACCAGACAGGCTGCCAATCCTGCATAAAACATACATGAGGCGTGGTGAATATCGACACGTATTCTGGAGCCGGTATGGTATCGCCACATCAAAAAACAATGAGACATCCCCTACGTTTTACCCAGGAGACCGCATTGAAATTATAAATTTAGACTCAAAGCATGGTATGTTTCCATTCGGCAAGAATCGCGGTCGTATAACTCATATCGTTACGGATGAGGCAGATGGCATAACGACTGGGTACACAGCAATTCTGTACAGAATGGATGGATTTCTCCATCTGTTCACGGTTGTTCTGATCGGTACGCTGGGACTGTGTGCATTGCTTTTATTCCTGGGGGCGATCTGATGCTCAGAGTCGCTCTTTATGCAAGGGTCTCTACAAGAGAGCAGGACACTGACAATCAGATGTTCAGACTCAAGGAGTTTGCGCAGAGACGAGGACTTGAAGTCTATGATACCTACATGGATGTCTGTTCAGGTGCAAAGGCGCATCGTCCTGATCTTGACAGAATGATGAAAGATGCTAAGATGCACTGCTTCGACAAAATCGTTGCAATTAAGCTTGACAGAATGATGAGATCCGTTTCAAATCTTCTCACCGTGTGCGATCAGCTGAAAAGCTACAATGTAGATCTAGAATTCGTTGATCAGCAGATCGACACAAGCACACCGGCAGGAAAGATGTTCTTCACGATGCTTTCTGCATTTGCAGAATTTGAAAGAGAATTGATCAGCGAGAGGACAAAGGATGGATTAGATAGAGCAAGGAGAGAAGGCAAGAAGATCGGGCATCCTAAGACGACATTGAGTAAAGATCAAATCGAGAGGATCAAAAAGATTCTAGAAGAAGATCCGCAGATCTCGCTTAGAAAACTCTCTGCGATGATGAGAGGGATCTCACGCAATACTTTACGAAGAGAATTATCAGACCTCGGTCTTTGGAGTGGTCAAGAAAGGGGATCGTCGGAGGTATATAAATGAATGGCAAAATAAGCTATGATCTTCAAACGGTCGTTAGTAAAGCCATCTTAGATGCTATGATGCCGTACAAAGGTAGATAAAATGGGAATAACTACTCATGACCTATTTTTCAAAGAAAAAATAGATGAGAAAGTGTGTGGTTTTATTCTTTCTAATGATGTTAAGCAAAAAGTAGAGATCCTGAAGTTAGCTACTAATAAAACAAAGTCAGAACTGGCTGAAGATGCAATCAGACTCCTCTACTTGATGTATTCATGTATCCCAAAGGAGTTAATGGAACCAATCTTAGATTCATTGATGGATAAAGATGCTAAAAAGTGTATAAAAACCGTTGAAGAGATCGAATCTCTTCTTCGGCGGATTCTTTAATTCTTAGATTATATCCTTATAAATATCTCTATCTCTCATACTTAATTTATAAAAGCTATAATCGCCCATGTTAATAGGGAAATAATCCCTTAGTTGCCTCAATGGTATGAGATAGTATGCAATGTTACCTGTTTCAAATATGAATCCTAGATCCTCCTCACTCGTGTCTATAAAACCTTCACACTCTAGTTTCTCTGTATTCACTTCGATATCCTGTAATTTCATAGAGGTCTCAAGTACTTCATTATTCTCGTTTACAATATCGCAAATGTTTTGATCAAGCCGTGTTCGATACACCAGAGTATCATATGCTTTATCTATACTGACGTTTTTCTTTTTATTAATCATTACGCATGCATCTAATTTAAAATATAGTCTGGTAAAATAATAATATGCCCTTAAAAATTCTTCTGAAACCGTATAAACCTGACAGAAATAAGGGTAATCACAGAGATATGATCGAATATCATCAACTTTACTAAATATATATTTGTAATCTTCCTGGCTAAGTGGGTTTTTATTCATAGCCAATGCCTTACGATCGATCTTTTGTCGTATGTAGTTATTAATTTCAGATAGATATTCTCTAACCTTTATTTCACAATTTATCCTTTCGCTAACATATAACATACGTGTTTCTTTCTGAAATCTCACATAGTCATTTATCAACCATACCACTGTTGAAACAGTTGCTCCTGCTAATGTCGTTGGAATGACTATGTATGGATTCTCTGGATTTATAATACATAGATATATACACACAACGGATACGATGGCAAAGATTACGGTCGTTACTAAGAATCTAGACATGTACCCTTTTAGATAGTCCATCTGTTCAATAATCATATTCATGATAAATACCAAATATTTTGATGGCATTTTTAGTATTTAACTATCTTCAAAATTCTTATATATATATATATATATACATTTCGTTTTTTAAATATTTAAATTTAGCTTTTAATAAATATGTTTAAGTTGGTGTAGATACTTACGAACCGCCTACCAGAGCAAGGTGGTTTCTTTACTCCTTTTTTCTAAAAAGGAAGGCAACAATGGAGGTATTTTCATTCAATCAAGAAATAAGTTAGCGATAGCTCTCATCGCCTTGGTTGCTCTGATGCTTGTCATTCCACTCGGAATGGTCACATCAGACAATCAAAGCGATCAGACACAAAGTCACGTTTTGTCGTCATCACTTGACGACTTCACATTCAAAGAAGTATATACGACAACAGGAACGGGCTCGTCTGCTGTGACTACGATGACTGGATACAGTGTGTCAGCAAAGACAACAAACCTGAAAGGAGATGTTGTCATCCCAGATTCTTACAAAGATTTGCCTGTTGTGCGGATCGATGCAAACGGTTTCAGAAACTGCTATGACATGACATCTGTTTTGATTCCGTATACAATCAAGACGGTAGGAATTAATGCATTCACCAACTGTCTGAAATTAAATGCAGTTTATTACAATTCAAATTCAGCGACAAGTGTAGAAACTCCATATACAGATCTTACAAGCCCGTGGTACAACGCTGGATCGGAACTTAACGTTGTATTCGGCAATATTGTTACAAGCATATCACCTTACTGTTTTTACAATGCAAATCATCTGAAGTCTGTCACTCTGAGTCCTTCAACGACTACTATTGGGGTTCATGCATTCGATAAGTCTTCACTCGAATCGATCACGATCGAGCATGCAACAAAGATCGATGAATGTGCATTCAAGGACTGTAAACAATTGAACAATCTGATACTGCCAGACTCACTGACAGTAATAGGGGTGTCAGCGTTCCAGGGCTGTTCATCTATTGAGAGTATCAATATTCCTAAAGCGGTAACTAACATCAGCAATCTTGCATTTGCAGACTGTACAAAGCTTGCAACGATCAATTACAACTGCAATGCAACATCAGTATCGTATAGCAACACAACATCCGCATGGCTTAACACCGGAAAAGACACCGAAAATGTGACTGTTGTTTTGTCTGATGATGTGAAGGTGCTGCCGTCTTCTGCATTCTACTGGTTCGAGAATCTACATAGCATCATAATGAATCAGACTCTTACAGAGTTCGGACAAAATGCATTTTATAACTGCATTAATTTAGAAGAAATAACAATACCCGCATCTGTAACAACACTTGGAAGCAATGCATTTTACAACTGCTACAAACTTGCACAAATAAACTACAACGCATCGAATGCGACAGGTTCGATATCTGGATCAAACATCGGGAAAGATGTTGATGACTGCATTCTTGTCATCGGTGAATCTGTGACTGCTCTGCAACTCTCTATGTTCTCAAATCTTGACTACTACGGAACAGTTTATTACAATGCTCCAAGTGTCGCCGATTTGAGTGTAGGAAGCAGCAGTACACCAGTATTCAACTCTACAGGATACAGGTTATACTATAGCGACCCAGAAAAGCTGGCAGGCTTCAAACTCATTATTGGAGACAATGTAACAAATATCCCGTCGGGCATATTCCAGAAATCATCGTATTTGATCGAGGTAACCATCGGTGAGTCTGTCATATCAATAGCAAATAGTGCATTCAGCGGTTGTCAACGTTTGGCAGTGATCAATTACAATGCAGTAGCTGTATCAGATGCTTCTTACACAGCATCAACATCCCCATATGGTGATAGTAAAGCTGAAAATCAAGCAGGCAACAGCGTTGCAGGCGGTATAACACTCAGAATCGGCGAGAACGTCAGATATATTCCAGAATCAATCTTCTATAATTTAGTTCACTTAAAGAATATAGAGTTTAATGCTAAATCACTAAATGAGAAGATATACACGTCGAGTACCACTCCATGGTACAACGCAGGGCTTTCAGAAAGTGAAGTTACTGTTACAATCGGAGACAATGTAACACAGATTCCTGCCTATTGTTTTGCTTACTTCACGTCACTGAAACAAGCAAGCATAGGTGCTCTTGTAGAATCAATAGGCAATCAGGCATTCGCTCAAACATCTCTTGAATCAATCACGATGCCTAAGACTGTACAGTATACAGCTTCGTCTTTTCCAGCCTCCGCTGAAGTCATTAAGCTCGACACATTCACAATCACATACAACAGCAACGGCGGATCAGAAATTACATCTCATAAAATACTGCAAGACCGCATGCTGACAAAACCAGACAACCCGACAAAAGACGGATTTACATTTGCAGGCTGGTATTCAGACGCAGAATTAACAACAGAATATGATTTTAACGAGCCGGTTACCAGTGACGTTACACTTTATGCATCATGGACGGTAAATAACACGGACAACCCTTCAGACAAACACACATCTGAAGACTTACCGTTGTGGGTCTACATTGTCATTCTGCTTCTGTGCATTGTTATGTTCGCATTGATTTGTAAGGTGGTACTATGAAGCGCAAAGAGATAATGCTTGGAGCGGTAGCCCTTGTTCTCGTCTTCTGCCTATCATCACTTGCATTAGCGGTTAATGACGATGCTGAAACTAATGACAACGGTGTTGTACTATCAAGCAGTGTAAGCCCAACTTCATTTTCTCCTACCCAGTATTCAAGTGCTACTGTAAGCGTATCAGGTGCAAGAGTCACGATAAGTGTGAGTGATTCTAATGTTGGCTCTGCCATTGATGATATTTACAAAATCAACTGGGGAGACAGCGGCTCATCTGAACTGAACTCATACAATAATGGATCAGCATCCCATACTTACACATCAAACGGACATTACAGCATATCAATATCAATCGAAACATGGAAAGACGGGGCGAATAAACTAGCAACAACATCTAAAACGATCAGTGTAACCATCGATCACTACTCTTCATCAACCCCGACTTACACAGTCACATACAATCTGTCTGGCGGTCACGTAGTATCATCAATGTCAACAACACGCACTGTTACATCTGGTACAACCATCACGCTTCCAGGCATTGGTGATGTGGAGAAGGACGGCACGTACCTGAACGGCTGGGCTCTTAATTCCACGTCAGGAACTAAGTATACAACATTAGGACAATACACAGTCAGATCAAACGTCACATTCTATGCCGTCTGGGCGACTGAAGTTTACAAAGTGTATCTGCATTCAAATGGCGGTGTCTCTGATTACTGGTATTCATTCATCGTCACTGATGATAATCACCGTGTTGTTTTGCCTTCAGATGGATTTTCAAGAGAAGGATATTATCTTGACAGTTGGAACACATCAGCAGACGGTTCAGGCACTAAATACGCTCTTGGAAGCACATATACAGCATCAGCAGAAGGAGAAAAGCTCTATGCAATTTGGAAAATGCCTACTGTGACTCTGAACTGTGATGATCTCATCGACTACTTAGAAACAGACAAAGACAACATCGCATTGCTCAATAATTCAGCAGACATTCCCGTAGGAACAACCATAAAGTTACCGCAAATGCCAGCTACAATATCTGAAGACGGCTGGGTACAGCTTATGACTGGCTGGAGAGATCAGGCAGGCAATGCAGTAGGCTACAGCTATACCGTGCCTGCTCAGGAATCCATCACTCTGACTCCTGTCAGAACCGACTATTTCAAAGTCGATGTCACGCAAGACCCGATTGTTTCAATCACCATCAGCAACAGCATGTCTGAATGTACGTCTCATACGGTCGAATGGGGAGACGGAAAAACAGATACTGCGGGTTCAGTCGTCAGTGATGTTCTGAGACATACATACGAAGCAAATTCTGCTTATGCCATCACTCTGACATCATACGAGTATGACGTCAGCGTCAGCGGGTCGTACTCAATTCAGATTGTCAAAGCTTCATCAGATCTGACAACCTATACTGTCACTTTTACCAGCAACGGTGGTAGCAAAGTGCAGAATCAGGTCATTGTTGAGAATAACAAAGTGTCTAAGCCCGCTGATCCGCTTCGAACCGGCTACCGCTTTGCCGGCTGGTTCAGCGATGCAGAATTAACCACAGAATATGACTTTAACGAGCCAGTAAAAAGTAATCTCACATTATATGCGAAATGGGAAGACGCTTCAAAGTACACGATCTCATTCAACACCAACGGTGGTAGTGAGATAGAAAATCAGACCGTGGGCGCCAACACCAATGCCGTGAAACCAGACAACCCAACTAAAAAAGGATACACCTTTGCCGGCTGGTTCACTGATGCGGAATTGGTTTCTGAATACAATTTTAATACGCTCGTCAATTCTAACATAACTCTCTATGCCAAGTGGGATGAAAAATCTAGTTCTGGCATCTTATCTTCAATTCCATGGTGGATTTGGTTAATTGTTCTGTTGATCATTGTCTGCATCATACTTTACGTGATTTTTGGGTGATAAAATGAAGGTTACTAAAAAACAAAGAATTGCCTCATGTGTTGCTCTGATAATCACGCTATGCATGCTTGCTGTAGCAGTCTCCAGTCCGTTCATCTTTCAGGAAGAGGAACAGCAGACTGATGCAGACGCTACTGTCTTAGCAGGTTTTACAGACCACTGGTTCGACGGCTGGAGAGATAAAGACGGAAACGTTGACTGGGGCTTCTTTGCAGTTGATGTCTTAGCACACATGAACCCCCTTAGCGCGCTGGGATGGGAAGCTGCCGAGTACTATTACAAGGGGGAGATCATCCCTCCAGGCACACCGCCGGCAGGAAACGAGGACGAGGTTGCTAAGCAGATGAGGCTTCATGAAGCCGAGTTAGTCTACACAATTCTTAACAGCAACAAAGAACTGCTTGCTAACAGTATTTCAGGATATGCCGACATCTGGAAGTTCTCAAATGCGTACTGGATGAGGCAGTCTGAGATAGCGGCTACTGAGTCGTGGGTTCTAGGAGAACGTTACAATGCAACTCACATAATTGAAAGATCAAGTCTGGCTGAGAACCTTTCTAAACTCTTTGCAAATATCGAAGAGGGACCAGACGTCACGTTTGCATTGCTGACTGAACGTCTCAGCACATGGTCAGGAGCTTCTGGCTACGGAAGCATGAGCATAGTCACCATGTACGGTGACACTCCCATGAGCGGGTCGGGAATGGACATTAAGATCAGAAACGGACTTAATATAACTTCAGACAACAACCGTGCGTATCTCGATAACAGAGAAATCTGGGTTTCGGGAGGCGGTGCTACAATCCATTCAGAGAACGGCACTCAGTACCAGTTAGCCGCTGGATACAACGATCTTGCTGCAATGGGAATCCCAGCCGGAACGTATGCGTTCCAGAAAGACCGCCAGTATGCCGGTTCAATCTTACCGACTGTTTCAGCGAACGTAGCAAAAGTCCAGCCTGTCGCTGTGCTGTCTGCATCTGACTCTTTCAAGCTTGCTTTCTACAGCAATAGTCATGTCACCATCGACAACAAGAATTATGAATCGTTAGGAATCAAAGTAGAAACAGGCGACGGTACCAGCTCGCAGACCGTAGACCTCTTACTGATTCTCAAAGAGCAGGGGACAATGATAACAGCAACTGAGCAGACACTCTCCAAAGCACACGCCTCTGCTCAGGCGATCTGGCAAATCTTCAACACAACACAGGAAGCTAACATTTTGTTAAGTCCCTCATCACTCATTCCAGACAACTCTGTAGAAGTTTCTGCTGACGAGATGTATATGCTGACAGTCTCCTATCTACAACAGGTACACGACTATTATGAACGGACGAACGGCAACATCCAGAAGACTGGATTCCTGATATCTGCAGATTCACTTGACCTCTTAGTAAGAGGAGATATCTATGACGAAAACGGAACGGCGGTCTACACTGACGTCGTATTTTCACCATACGTCTGGCTTAATGCTCTGAATCTCCACATCGGCAAAGTTACGTTAGATCAGGTCGGAAATGTTGCGATCTGGGGTGAATCGCAGGATCTGAACACATGGACAAAAGGAGATAAAATACCGACAATGTTGGCTGTCACCCCTAACTACAGCTTCGACATCAAACAGATTCAGAAGAGTCAGGCGTCTGTAGACAGCTACACAGTCACGATCAAAGAGATAGAAAAGTGGCACGAAATAACAGTCACTCCAGGACCACCGCCGACTGTGATTCCGCATCTGATTGACGCTGTGCCTTTGGTCGCGACAATCCTCATACTGATAGCTGTCTGCTTCGTGGAGCTGTGGATTATTCTTGACTGTGAATATTGGTGGATACTGCTCATTGCAGGAATATTCGTCCTGCTGGCAATATTCGGCGCTAGATGGATTACGGGGATGCTATGATTAAACTAATACTAGGGCTAGCTGCCCTAGTTATCATTATTTTAGCCTGTCTGGGCGTAATCGACGTTCAAGCTCTGCTGCATGATGCGATCAACGCTTTCAAAGACATCGTGAAAACACTGCTGGAGGGTGTGCTGTGAGCTTAGGCATCGCAATCGTACTCTCAGTATTCGTGATGTGCATCATGATCACAGCAGGACGAAAATTACAGATGCTGACTAAATTCGTCTATCCTAAAGACGTTTTCAGTTTGGCATTCATAATTGGTGTCGTGATATGTGTGATCGGTGCAGAATATGAATTAATCCCTATCACGTTAGAAGATGTTTACTGGTGTGTGCCTGCGATGCTTGGATACATCATAGGCTACATACTAGGCAACGAGCAGTCATATCAGACTATTGAGTACATCTCGCCTAAAGCAAGATACACAGCGATTTTGAAGACGGTGATCTACGAAGAAGGGGAAAAACAGTACATCGCCGATCAGACCAACGTAGCACTTCTCAAACGCCTGCTGTTTGGCATTGTACACGAGCTTGATACTCAAGGTGTGAAAATGGAATTTAACTGGGATGTAGATGCTCAATTCAAGATCAAGATGTACAAAAGGAAAGTATGCAATGTTGAGAGGCTCGACACCAAGTTTGACCGTGTAGGGAAATTAAAGTTAAAACGGTATAAAACAACGATCGGTGTCGCTGTTGCCAATCAAATATCGCATGCCGAGCTTGTTTCACGTACTGACGCACTTGACACACTGAACGACACCGTACTGACTCTTTCTAATGAAGTCACACGATTGAAAAATACAGTGCCTAAGCGTGTTGCCAAATCAATCATTGAGCTTACAAGACCAAGCTATGAAAAAATAACGCTGGATAACATTTCAAACTATCTGAACAAGGTGAAAGATGATGTTAAAGACTCAGAGGAGGCAAAGGCATGAGCAGTTCTAACGCAGATATGATCTCAAAGAGACGTTTCAAACTCACGAAAGAGATTAGAAAAGCAACTCTCAGCGGTTCTGAGTACTATGAGCTTAAACGAGTCTTAGAGACGCTTGAGCTGGTAGAAATTGATCTCAATGCACTGCTTGTAGAGAACACTAACAAGATTGCAAAATTCAACACAAATAACGGTCGTTATCGGGTCTTAGAAGACGGCAGGCATGAGTTTGCTATCAATGACACAGTCATGATCTTTACAACTGAAAACGGCATGATAAAGTACGTTGAGACTAAAGCAAATGCAAAAGCAAGGAAAGAGACTGATATCATTCTAGAAATGCTCCTTGCGGTGATCGACAGACCGATCATTCAGAACGAGATCAAGAATATCAAAGATACAAAGGAGAGATTGAGAAAACATGCAAGCTTAAGGGGATATGACGAAATCAGAAAGATGATCCGTTCAGATACTCTTCAAACTCTGATAACCATCGATAATATGGATAAGCCTGTGGTGATTGAATGAGCGCAGATATTCCAGTCATTGATATTACATCTGAGGTTGATGATGTCTTTGACTTTGAGCCGTCGCCGTGGATGCCTTACGACATCACGGATGAGATTAAAGCAAGGCTCTTTCCAGATTTGTCAAGCCATGTTCGGATATCTCATCTTTTCATCTCAGGCATGATGGAGAGCGGTAAAACAACATTACTGATAGAGCTCGCCCAGTATTGTGTCTGGAAATACGGGATAGATAACGTCAATCTCGTTTATACAAATGATATGCGAGTTGCTCTTGAGGAACTTCACGACTCAAAGGCGGTTAATCTTCTCATTGTCGATGATGCTACCCAGTTCGCATCCTCTCGCGATTACATGAAACATCAGGCGATGGTATCGGCATTCTATGAGATCAGGCACATTGCCAAGCGCAAGAGCGAGAAGGATGTCGGTTTAGTCTGCATCATCTTTTCAGCTCAAAGAATCAAAGAAATTGATGTCGCCTTCCGTGACGCCCCTCTGACCATCTATAAAACAGCGATGACTACTGAAGGCGATGCATCGGAGCTCAAGAAGAACATCCCCACACCCTACATGAACATTTTAAACCAGACGTGGAACCGCATCAATCAGGGAGATGACAAGGCTAAGTCGATCTCAATAGGCTGCATCAAACCGCTCGCCGGTACAGACGAGGGCGTGGGCATCTACCGTTCTCATGTCGTTGACTTCCCCGAATTCCCAAAGATGATCAGATCGGAGGAATACTTTGACACTTTTGACGTGGAAGAAGTCGAGGAAAGTACCGAGTCAACCGATGAAAGTACTCTGCCTCACACTACTGAGAAGGTCACGCTAGATGAGCTCAAAGAATCGCATCTTTACGACTCAGAAATAGCGTGCTATGAGGCGGTGAAGCTAAAAGGAAAAAGTATCCGAAAAGCAAGCGAGGAATTGGGCATCCCTTACAGCACATTGAGAAGAGGCATAGCAAAGATTGAGAAAATGCTTGAGGTGAGCCGGTGAGCCGTTTGAGCCACGTTTGGCAGATTATCGCGCGCGTAATTACATTACGCATGCGCGCGCACGCGCGACCAGCGTTTTTGAGCTGAGCCAAATGAGCCACCTATGAGCCACTGCGAATTATCCAGAAAACTATCATAAAACGGGGGGTATAAAACATGGTAAAAACAAAGAGAAAATCAATCATTTCAAAGTCAAAATCATCATCAAAACCCAAGCTTAAACAAAACGAGAGGAAGCTCAGCGCTAAAGATCAGAACGCTTTGGCAAAGATATCAAGCAAAGAGAAAGAAGCACGGAAGAAGTACGGAGGAAAACACCCAGCTAAGCTCAGGGATGATAGATACACAGATATGGCAACGATCGACGGCGACATCATGATCTATCTTGACACATCAGCAGTCCCTGACGTCAGAATAAGCGTCTATGAGGGTGCTACTAAACGCTCAGGCGGTAAGCATGAGGTTAAACGGGCTGCTAGAACAGGAGTCTGGAGGAGGCGTGTGCAATGACAGCAGAAATTGTTATCAGGCTTCCTGATTTGATAGTTGAATACATAGACAACAAGATCAAACTCGGTGAATATCTGAGCAGGAACGATTATATCAGGCACATACTGAGGTGCACAATGGAAAAAGAAGAAATGTGGACTGATCTTTAGAGATTGCCGATTTAAAACGATTCTTAAGAGCAGGATCTTTGTCTACCTGCTCGTTTTTATTCTTTAATTCTCATCGATTGACGATGTTTTATTATTTTCTATCTAGATTCTAAGCTAAACTTATACGCATAATAAGTTTTAATTCTTATGGCATCACGCACACCTAGGAAATATGCAGTAAAAGCCAGCGTTACGAAAGAGTTTTTAGATCAGATCGATGACGAAGTGTCTGAGAGCGGATTTAACGGCAGAGGAGATTTTTCTCATTATTGTATGAGACGTTATTTCGAAGATAAAAAGCATTATAAATCTGTTCAGGACGAAATCACCCTGCTGACTATCAAAGAATCTCAGAGATCTGAAGACCGCACTGAAGACTGATCTATATAAACACAGGTGTTGAATACATGTTTATTTTTCAGTCGATAATATTCATATAACGCATAGAGGAGATGCGATCCATATTCGTCATCTCCTCATATACAGACAGCAGTATCTAATCCGCCACAGTTCTCTAACACCTTGAAGCGGATTATTCAAATTTTTTTGATTTTTCTACATAATAGCGCATGGCATATACTGCAAATTCTCCAACATCCTTCAATCCCAGCTCTTTAGCCATTTTTTCAGCTTTTTCATAGGTGTCTTCATCTGCATAAAACACTAGCTCACATTCTTTGTTGTCACTCATTTTGCTTCCTTCTTGGCTTGAGGTATTACAGGAATACCATTAATGGACCCATTTATTATAAGAGATCAAGTACAATAATATTTGCTTAATGCCAAAAAAGTTGCCGAAACGGGTTGCATTCAAGGTACTCGTTCCTGAAGGTTTGATACCTGAGATTGATGAGTTGGTTGCTGAAGGACAATACAATGGTCGCGGTGATTTAGCCCTCACACTCATCAGAAAGTACATTGACGATCGTCGTCATGAGAATGTTGTAGCGCATGAATACGAGCTGCATAAATACCAGTGTGCCAAAGAAAAGAAGCGAAAACAGAATGAGGATCAGTAGTCAAGAGGTCTTGCTGTACCTTCAGGAAACTTTTCAATTGCTGAATGTACAATTTTGTAAACTTCTTGTTCTTCCATTTTCAAGTCTGCTGCGATCATACCAATGCTTTCTCCGCATTGGTATCTTGAATATATCGTTAACTCAATATCGCTTAGATTATGTACCTTAATTGCCTCTTCAAGCTTTCTTTGAATTGTTGTCAATGCTATCACCGATTTTCTCTATAAAAGGCACAATACACATTCTGCAATCACCAGCAGTACCTATGCGTTCACAAATTGCATTTGTTATATCGCATCTGTAACACCCGTCCCTATGATCTGCATAGGCATGAAACGAATCTGCTTTCACATATCTGGGATTGTCTGCATCTATGTCCCGGCTGCTTTGAAGCCTGTCAATTGTTGATAAGTATCTATGCAGTGCCTGTCTGCAAATATCAGAGCGGGAAAGTGCATAGCCAGCATCGATAGTGGAGTCTATCTTCTCAATTTCTTTTGGTGACAGAGAAATCTTGACGACAGTGGCTGATGTTTTCACTTTCTCGCTTGTATTCACAATTTCAAAATCAATGATTAGTTCTTAAAGTTAAGTGAAATTGGCCATTTATGGGGTTCATTCATGGTATTCATAGGCCAATAATGGCCTGATTATATGAGCGTTTTATATATGAAAAAGCCAATCAGAAAAATGCCCGGCAAACATGGGGCGAAGCCAGACCCGATGGAGGTGGTTTGGTCGCTGTCTCCGTCGGGCTGGATCCTCGTCGGGTAGGAGGTGAAAACGTGAAATTCGTTAGAGTCTCTGTTTCTCGACGCAGACTCCAGATAGTGATCGGCAAACTTACGATCACTATCGACTGGTCATAAGACCAGTAAAGCATGGTTCACTTTACGAACCCCGTCCTCTTATGAGGGCGGTCACCTCCATCTTAGTTTTCTTATTGTCGTTTGAGCTTATATTATTTGCTTTGTTTCTTGTAAAACAAGATAGTACACTAAAATATACTAAGGCAGATACTGAGAAAAATGAGCTGTGATAAAGTCACGCTCTTCCTTTTTTTGATGATTCCTCAGAAACAGCCTCTACCACTGATGCGTTAATTTGTTTTGTTTTTGCAATTTGTTCTACACGATACGCTTTATAGTGCTCAATTGCACGAACAACCCATTCATTTCTCGTGACGTGCTCCTTATTTTCTGCAACGTCCCACTCAATAAATTCTCTAAGACCTGAAGGAACCCTCACCGAAAATCCTTCTGTTACTGAGTCCCCAGTTCTTTTACGAGGCATAGGGGTTAGTAGAATTTTGAGTAGTTTATTATTTGCAATACACTTGTAATATTAGTGTATTTATTAAATACTAGATTACGCATGTATTCCACATGAAATCTAAATCAAATAGTGAGATCGTCTCAGTGAGACTGCCACACAAGGTTTTAGAGGACATAGACAACAAAGTAGCAGATGGTTATGTAATGAATAAAGCTGACTTTGTTCGTCTGGCAATCTTAGAAAAGATCTCACGAGACAATAAAAAACAAATTCAAACCCTTTAATTTTTAACGGAGGAAAGAAAAATGTCAAATGAAATACAGAATAGCGAAAGCTCTCAATCTGCTTTCTGCAGACTGAGTGAACTTAGAACCATAGAGGTTAGAGAGTTCAATCACATTGTCAAAGAATACGAGCTCATGTATGGAGACGGCGATTTTATACAGATCCGTGTGACGAGGGACGATTCAAATGCTCCTGCGATCACAATCGGAAAGTATCTTGATGATGAAGCAGGTTCAGAATATTTTGCAAAGCTCGGAAAAACAGAACTGCAGGCACTCGTCAACATACTGCACAGCATAGTAGATGAAGGCGATCTCAAAGGTGATGAGTGATGTCGGTCTGGCACATAAAAGGTGAAGATGCTAAAACAAGAATAATGAGCGGGGTCTATCGTGATCCGATCCCTTTACCATCACTCTTTTTCGTCATTTGACGATTCTTTCAGCTTCTTTTCAGCTTTTAAAATCTCATACTTTTTTCGTACTGTTTCTTCTTCCTCTTTCTTGTCAATGTAGTCTCTGATTAACCGCATCGCAAAATCACTTTTTCCATTGTAATGTCCTTCTTCGACTAATTTATCGATCTTCGGCTCTAATTCTTCTGGTACAAGAACCCTAAACGACTTTTTCGGCGGTACCTTAGTTGGCATCGCAGGTAGTTATCTAACTTAGAAATATATACAAAGGTGTGCATGATCGTGTACATGAATGAAGAGGATATCCCATTTTTTGACATTGATATTGATGATGAAACTTTAGATGATTTGAAAGAGCTAGCATGCAAGGAGAGTTATGACAATTTAAATGACTTTATTCTATACATAATCTCATCTCACATTGATGCACGAGATGCGCAGATGCGAGATGGAAAAGTAGCAATTGAGCTCACTGGCTTTGATCTTGATGTTGTCAAAGAAATTGCAGAAGAGACAGAATGCGCTGATCTGTCTGAATGTGTCTATGACATGATACAGGCTGCAATCAAAGAACGTAATGAGACGCCTATTATTATCTCGTTGCCGAATCATTTAATATCTCTGATTGATGAAAGTGTTGATAAAGGCAAATACGAGTCAAGAAGCCAGATGATTAATTTTATTTTACGTGGCTACTTTGGAACGATAGGAAAAATACTTCGTTGAAAGAGAGGAAGGTAAAGGTTTTCGGTTGCTGAATGCGGAGATAATGCTATCTAGCATCCTTAAGATCGTATCCAAAAAGATTTTTTATACCTATACTTCTATCCAAAAATCGCCCGAAAGAGGTTGAGCTGACTCCGCAGAGGTGAGTCGCCAAACCTTCTCTGCGGGTCAGACCCTCGGGAGGAGGTGGTAAAATACCACGTTTGACCGTGGTGATCTGCACTATGATCATGATCGATGATTCGGTTGTGATCACTATTGACTGGCACTAATGTCAGTCACGAGCGGTTCACGTTACGAACCCCGTCCTCGCAAGAGGGCGGTCACCTCTGATCCCATAAATTGTATGTGCTAAGATGTTTATACTTTTTTGCTTAACTATACCGTCCATCGCATCCAATAGGCACATTAGCTTTCAGATTTGCATTAACCCAGTTTATGTCTGCATGTGTATACTCTATGATTTCAGAAAAGAGCTGTATCATAGTCAGATAGCACCTAATCTCTTTTCTCTACTTCAGAAAGAACTGCCCCAGATGAAGAGACAAAGTTTTCCTCCTCAATCACTTCATCATTCAGGATCCTTTCCATGTTCAGAATTGCTTTAGCTAATCTCATTCCTTTTTCTGTCAAGTCCAGATATATCTTGTTCTTTTCACCGCTTTTGGTTTCAACAAGCAGTCCCATGTCTTCTAGATCTCTGATCTTATTCACCATTGCAGGGATTTTAGAGACATTTTCATACACATCTGACTTTTTGCAGTGACCGCCGCATTTGTATATGTAGACGATCGTTGACATTTTGTGCATATCTTCAATGTCTCTGATATTGAACTCTGCATTATCCTTTGAACTTCGCACATTTCTAGATGTTGGATTCTTGTTATTTAACTATCTTCAATATTTCTAATTTAGCAAAGTTAGAAATTATTATATACTTACTTTGTATTTCTCTGAATTAGCGAAGTTAAATTTAAACACGGCTATTGAACCCACCCAGCCGTCCAAAATCGCTGTAAGTACACTGAAAAGAACCCTTAGACATGCTAACACACCTATGCCAATGGCTCCTTTAATTTTGGGTTCGCTGGGGCCATTAGCCACTCTTAAAACTGGAGGAAAGAACATGGAAGAAAATATACGGATTAGCGAAAGCTCTCAAGATATAGAACTTGAGAGTAAAGACTCGCTGGCAGAGATGAAAGAGTATCTGAGAAAGCCTGTGCTGCTTGAGAATCTCGCATCGGGAACCGAAGTATGCCTCAGATGCGGTAAAAATGAATGGAAGCTAAAACTCAAATCAGGCATTGACTGTTTTATAGCTCAGTGCGCAGGTTGCGGGCTTGAGAAATTCTTTGAATGTTGGTATCCTGAAGGTGATGAATGATGTCGGTCTGGCACATAAAAGGTGAAGATGCTGCCGAAAGACTTCTTAAAGACAATATTCTGCAAATACCCCAACCCTGGATGCCATTCTTCAATTTTGAGCTTGCAGTGTCTGTTGAACCGGAATCTGGAGATATCATAGACATTGATAGTGATGATGGAACTCCCAGACGCTTCATGCTTAGAAGAATAAGACAGATTTATGAGGCAATGGATGGTGAAGAGACTGCTGTAAAAAATTACGACTGCCAGTATGTTGAACTGATCGACCCCTGAAGGTGTGTCTGGATGGGAAGATATCCAACGACTATTGAAACGTGTACAGAGAAACTTTGCGAGCATATCAAAAATGAAGAGTTTGCAATGGATTCCACAGTTAGATATTATCGGAACCAAGTCCAATGCGTTTTCAGAATCTTACACCAGCGAGACGAGACACTACTTCCATACACAGTTACAAAAGACGATGTGAAGTGGCTTCTAGATACTCTGATTGACGGCGAGTATGCAGTAAATACTATCAAGGGGTATATGCAGGCTCTTAGGCGTATCTGCATATTTTACAACAACACAGCAGTACATGAAACAAAATACAGACTGCAATACGACACGAGACCTAACGCTGACTGGCTGACTCTTGAACAGGGTGAACAGCTTGTAGCTGTTAAGAAAACCGTACCGCAAGAGCTTGTAATACATCTTGAGTTATGTACAGGATTGAGAAGAGTTGAGGTTGCTAGGCTCAAGACAAGTTCAATCAAAAATGGGTATCTAGATGTTCTTGGAAAAGGAAGAATGGGAGGGAAGCCCAGAGTCGTTCCGTTCCATAAGGACACTCAGAAGATTGTAAACATGTATGCGGAGTACAGGCACGGCCTTGTAACAAGATCAATGAATCATTGGGGAGCGGATGTTGACATTCCAGATCAGTTCATGATTTGGATAGATGAAAACGATGTTCTGCACCCTTATTCAACAGTTAAAACAACTGGCATAGATAAAATCGTTGCTGGTGTTGAAAGGAGCCTGCCTTTCCATTTTTCAAATCATACATTGCGTCGAACCTTTGGTCGCACTCTTCACAAAGCTAAAGCACCTCTCGTATCCATAATGAAACTGCTTGGACACGATGATGTAAAGACGACAATTCAGTATCTTGGATTGAATTTTGATGATATGACGGAGGCAATGGAATTGTCTCCGTTTAGCTATGAATTTTCTACAGAATAAAAGGTGAAAAAATGATTATAGAACATCATAAATTAATATACTGGCTAAGTACCAAAACAAACCCATTCGGACGGACCCACCAATTTACCAACTATTAATTTTTAGCAGAACAATTGCACATTCTCAGGTTTAATGAAAATAAGCAGATTGTTTGAGTGTAAAATCTGAGGGATAAAAATATGAAAAATTGATCTGGAACAATAGTCCAGATCAGTAGATTAGAATTATGCTTCTGTTTTTTCTTTATCAGGCAATGGAATCTCAAATACATCTGTAACTTTTTCTACATTCGGCGGAGTGTACGAAGGTGCCATTGCTAAGCATTTTTTAGGACATGCTTCAACACAAGATTCGCATTGAATGCATGACATCCGGTTGATTGTCCAGATTTTGCCTTTGCGGTCTACAGAAATTGCATTCGTGGGACATTTACGAGCACAGATCCCGCATAAGATGCAGTTTTCCTCGATGATGCTGACATGTCCCCTGGTGCGTTCAGTCCATTCCCTAGGCACTGCTGGATACATTGCAGTTGCAGGTTTTTTGAACAGACTTTTGAGCACGGTTTTAGCCATTTTAAAAGATGCCAATCCCATCACCGCTCCGTACAGCTTATACATGGATCAATCGTCAGGATCAGCATGGAAACGTCCGTAAGATCGCAGCCCTGCAGAGTCTTTACCATTGCAGGGATATTTGCGTTGGTAGGTGTTCTTACACGCATTCTCTGAAGATATTTTGTTCCATTTCCCTGCACATAATAGAATGCTTCACCTCTAGGCTGTTCTACTCTCACAATAAATTCTTTAGATGGTGGCATTCCTTTGACAGGTACATCGACTGGTCCCTGAGGAAGCTCAAGCATGATTCTTTCAATAAGATCCAGTGATTGGAAAATCTCCCTGATCCTTACTTTGCATCGTGCATAGCAATCCCCTTCTTCCTCTAGAATGGGCTTGAATCCCAGATCCAGATATTTTCCGATACCGGTTAATCTGATATCATTGTTAACTCCAGAACCACGAGCTACCGGCCCTACTGCGCAAAGATCTATAGCTTCTGACTTAGAAAGCCACCCTACTCCGCATAACCTGTTCTTTACTGAGACATCATCAAAAACATTGGTTATTGATTTGATCTCGGCCCTTAGATCCTTTATGGTTTTCAGGATCTCGTTCTGCATATCTGGAGTTATATCTTTCCGTAATCCGCCGACTTTACAGATAGAAAAGATTACTCGACCTCCAGTAGTTTTTTCGAACAGATCTAGAACTCTTTCGCGGAGTCTCCAGCAATGCATAAACAAGCTTTCGAATCCAAGTCCGTCTGCCAGAAGCCCTAACCACAATAAATGGCTGTGAACTCTAGAAAGTTCATGGAATGCAGTTCTTAAATAATCTGCACGATCTGGTATCTCAACATCCATGAGCCCTTCAACGGCTAAGGTGTATCCCCAGCCATGACCAAAACTGCAGATTCCACAGATTCTCTCGATTACGTAGAACATTTCATTGTAATCTTTTGTTTCTGTTAATTTTTCCAAACCCCTGTGGACATATCCGATTGAGGGGATGGCTCGGATCACTTTCTCATCTTGTATTTCAAGATCAAGATGCACTGGTTCAGGAAGTACTGGGTGCTGTGGTCCAAACGGAATGATCGTACTCTTTCCCATTTTATGCATCCTCCTTTTCAGACTCTGCCTGTTGTTTCCAGGGTGTTGGCTTAGACAATTTGAAGAAGTTTCCGTGATAGTCTAATTTGCTGTCTGTAAAGTTTATTCCGAACAGATCGTGTATCTCATTCTCGTAAATGAATGCCGGCCAATAAATTTCGGTTATACTTGGTATACTGGCTTCGTATGAAACTGTTAATTTCAAATTTTGAAGAGAGAGATCTTTATCCAAGGAATAGAGAAGTTCCATTTCATCTCCCTTAGGGGTCCCGCATATCTGTCCCAGCCTGTATCCTTCAGAGTTAAGCTCCCTGATTTTTTGAAGTAATTCTGAAGTATCAATCTGAATGAAGTTTTGAATTGTATAGATAGCATCTTTCATTTTGAAGCCTCCTTTGCAGACTCTGATAATTTTCGTTTTTCTTCTAAGATGCCCAATCCTTTCACAACGCCATCAATTATAGCTTCTGGTCGTGCTGCACATCCTGGAACATAAACATCTACAGGTATTACAGTGTCCACTCCACCCATAACATTGTAGCAATCTCTGAAAATTCCACCAGAATTTGCGCATATGCCGATAGCAATTACAACTTTTGGATCTGGCATCTGTTCATAGATCTGTTTTATGACCTCTTTGTTTTGTTCATTCACAGAGCCAGTGATGAGGAATACATCGGCTTGTTTGGGATCTCCAGTATTTATTATCCCAAATCTCTCTACATCATACACAGGAGTTAAGCAAGCTAATACCTCTATGTCGCATCCATTACAGCTAGATCCATCGTAGTGTATTACCCATGGGGATTTTGATAAGTATGTCATTTAACTCCTCCTTACTGCAGTATCATTAACGCACCGACATTGATTACACCTAAAGCAATGGCTACTACCCATGAACTTTTCAGTGCAACCTGCCATTTCATTCTTGCAAAACAATTGTCTATGACAATCTCCAGGAAGTATGCCAGAATACATACGACTATTCCAACAACATAACCTACAATAGTTCCGTTGCAGAAGAACAGGAACACGAATCCCAGCAACATGATATTTTCATACCAATGAGAGATTTCTACAGCAGCTAAGGAGCGTCCTGAGAATTCAGTTGTTAAACCTCTCACTAAGTCTTGGTGAGCATGATGAGACATGCTGAGATCAAATGGAGACTTTCTGAATTTTATAGTCAGTATGAACAGGAATCCGATGAATATACCTATCAGATAAATGAACGGCATCTCGTCGCCGGATAGTATTGCATCGACCTGGAAACTGCCTGATACAAGATAGAATCCTATCGCAGTCAGCAGAACCATCGGTTCATACGCCATCATTTGGTATAGTTCTCTTTCCGCCCCAATCTGAGAATAGGGCGAATATGAAGAAAATGCTGCAACTATCAGGAATACATTCGCCAGCGTAAGTGCGAAGATTACCAGCAGCAGATCTCCCCCAGAGAAGAAGATACATCCAGTTATGATTATGAAGAGCAAAAAGCACATTACATAGAAATCCTGGACCTTGTTTGGAGTGATCTGATCCTTTTCCAGGAATTTGCGTACATCATAATATGGCTGCAGTATGGATGGGCCGACTCTGCCCTGCATCCTTGCACTTATTTTTCTGTCAACGCCGGCCAACAGACAGCCCAGTATCGGAGCTAGAACAAGATACCCAATTACGAGTATGATCATTGAAATAGTACTCATGCTACACCCCCCAGAATCAAAATGATTGCAGCGAGAATTGTTATTATGGTGATCACCAGACCGAATTTGTTTATCCTGTCTTCACCAAACCAGCCTTCCATGTACCAATTTCTGAGAGAAACCTGAGTCTCGCAGTTCATTGCACCAGTGAAGGAAAGATTGTTTCCAGTGTTTACTCCACACATATATGTCGGCACAATCTTCTTGTTCGTCTTTCCAAGAAATGGAATAGGAAGTAAGAGGACTAATGCCAGCATAGCTAACAGGATATACATGTTTCCAGATCCAAGCGCTGCAATAACAGAGCCCCCGGCTGTGAATACAGTTCCGAGATATGGCATTACCATATACTCAGAGATCAGCGGGAATGTAAGACATGTTACAATGACCAGTGCTGCTAGTGCCCCGAGAACGACCCATTCTTCTCTATGGACTGTTTTTTCAACATTATCTTTATTAGACACGATAGCAACCAATTTTCCCAGCCATTTGGTCCAGTAGAATGCAGTAACCGCACTTCCAAAGCAGATGCATATGATTAGAATGATGCTTTGAGAGTCGACAAATGCTGTCATTGCCTGCCATTTTGACACGAGCATACCGAAAGGTGCCAGAAACATTCCTGCAATGCCGATAATCATTAACATCGCGAGTTTCGGCATTTCACAGAAAAGTCCGTCCATGTCTTCGATATTTCTGCTTCCTATATGATGCTCAGCTGTTCCTACACAAAGGAACAGAAGTGATTTTGTAATTGCATGGAAGATCATTAACATTATTCCAGCCCAGACGGCAGCTTCTACTCCAACACCGCCGCATGCTACAATCAGTCCCAGGTTAGCGATTGTAGAATATGCAAGCACCCTCTTTGCATTGCTCTGTGAGATAGCAGCCATTGAAGCTAAGAGGAAGGTTACACCTCCAACGATCATAACCATCTCACCTGCAATATTGTCGTGCAGAACTGGAGACAGTTTGAGTATCAGAAATACACCGGCTTTTACCATTGTTGATGAATGCAGTAATGCAGATGTCGGAGTAGGAGCAACCATTGCACCGAGTAACCAACTGTGGAATGGCATCTGCGCTGCTTTTACAATACCAGCTAATGAAAGCAGAGCGATTGGCAGAAGAACAGTGATGCTTTCTGTTCCAAGTTCTAAAAGCTTGTTGAATTCTAGAATGTCATGCTCAGAGCCAATTATCACTATTGCAAATACAAATGCTAACCCGCCAATCAAATTGAGAACTAACTGCAGGAATGAGTTTCTTACTGCTTCATCAGTCTTGGTGTAGCCAATAAGGAAGAATGAACAGAGTGTTGTAATCTCCCAGAAGAAGAACATCCAAACAAGGCTATTTGATGTTACAATTCCAAACATTGCAGAGAGGAACACAAACATCAGGAAGAAAAACCAATATCTCCGATCTGGCTCACCCTCATGATGATGCTGGAAATCTTTCATGTATCCAACTGCATAAACGGTAATTAAGCTCCCGATTATGCCGATGATTAAAACCATTATAGATGACAGCCCATCGATGTACAGGTAATTGGATATTGAGATATCATGCCCTTTTGTAAGTTCGAACCATGTCATCAAAGGCGTCTGGATAAGCGCTAAAATTGAAACGAGATATTTCTTATGCTTAATACCTAAATAGAAGATAACAATTCCAAGACAGACCTCAGTTATCAGCATCAGATAATCAACAATTTCATTTTCAAAATCAAAGAGTACCGTTCCGCCATCAATATATTCGATTGCAACATAGATCGATGCTATCGCAATAATAGCGGCAGAGACCTTTACAATGATGCTCCTGATTTTTTCATTTCTAAAAACAAGCAATATCGCCGCTACGATGAGCGGAAACAGCAAGAGGAACAATATATCATACATCATCTCAGATCCAATTTAGTCGTTTGCAAACCTTTTCGTGAGTACATAAAACTATCTAAAGCACCGGGTCAACCAGTGTCATGGATCAAAAGACGACCAGATAAAAACAAAATACATAATATATTTCAGGATTTATAATCTAATCTGCGCTGCATTGATACATCACATTCGTGTTAATAACTAAATTAGATTACATATCGATATTAATCATTTTTAAAAAAAGAGGGCATTGTCCAACACATATAAACAACAATAAAACGTGTGCTGCTTACGAATTGAAAACGGGCGGTTCCGGGACTAATGGATGCCCGAATGATGTTGTCAAGGCAGTTGGGAGTCGTTTAAAACAGACAGAAAACAGCTTAGTCCAGTCACATTTTCCAAGAACGTATTCGATGCAGGTTTTCTGTATCATTGCATCAGAGCTGAACTCTTTAACCAGTGATGGTATGTTACAGAAACCAGCAGACAGCGCAATCAATCTGGCAGCTAGATTTGAAGATCTCAGATACGGAAAAATATCAGTCTTCAGCCTTTTCCCGTATGCATCCGATATTGAAACGTCATGGCGGATGAAATCTACAGCGGCTTCGCCGGCATCCAGCCCTGAGAGTATAGCATACGTAAATCCTTCTCCGGAGAGAGGACTCGCTAAACCTGCAGCATCACCAATTGCCATACATCTTTTTGTATAGACTTTATCACGTACGGAATAGGGAATCGGATGTGCGGTCAGATCCTCACTGGATGATACGTGAAACTGTGAATCAATGTGTTTACAGATCTTATCCATTGAACATTTCAGATAGTCTGTGGGATAAGCGATTCCACCAACTCCAATGTTTACCTGATTTTTTCTTGGAAACGCCCATCCATAAGATGGGAATCGATCCCTGAGTCTTGGTTTCTGAGGAGAACGACCGATTGTGTATATCACAAAGCAGTCTCCTGGATCATCATCCACATTCAAATTTTGAGATATTGCAATAGCTCTGGAATTTGGCAGAGGTGCACCAAATAATGAGTTTGATACTCTGCTTGAAGCTCCCTCTGCAACAATGAATAGCTTAGAAGAGACTGTTTCGTTTTCATATGTTATGTTTACACGATCATCTTTTTCTACAGCCTTTAAAACCCGGCTGCCAGTAATCGATTCAGCGCCTGCATCCACAGCGCGGTTAAGCAAAAATGTATCAAATGATTCCCGTTTAACAGTAACCGCAACTCGTGTATCTGATTTTATTTCGATGGACTCACTGCCCATTACAAATTTAGCGCCATAAATCTCTTTTTCAATTAAACTAGAAGAGAAATCAGGCACTAATGAAGACGCACGCTCTAACAAACCGCCGGCACAGCATTTTTTTCTAGGAAATGGATCTTTGTCAATCATTAAGACTTTTAATCCAGAAGCTGCACATTTATATGCGGCATTAGAGCCCGCAGGCCCGCAACCAGATATCACTACATCGTACATATCAATGTGATTTCCTGAAGCATCAATACTATTAATCTATTTTATACACCACATGAAGACTTGCTGACGAGATTTGTTTCTGATAAAATTTTCATAGTGTGCGATGATTGGAACTTTGGATTCCTCTTATCTCTCAGAAGAGATCTTAGATTTGCAATGGTGTCAATATCTGGCCATGGTGACAAAAGATAAATCTTCATGCCTCCAAGCTTCTCTGCTGTATCTGCAAATGCCATATCTGTACCCCAGGAGATGTTGTCAAAAGCAGATTCCCTAAAAGATTCTTCAGAAAAACCAATTAGATTGTACCCACCGTCCACTGAAGGACCGATTACAACATCACTGTCTTTGAATGAGTATATTGCTTCCATAACCTCTTCAGCAGGGATATCAGGAATATCACTCACCAACACCATGACGTTCTTCTCACCTCTTGAAAAAGCATCCACGAATGTATTTTTAACACGTTCGATCGGCGTATCTCCCCTTTGGGCATATATATCGACATTTCTGTCTAGCCATTCAGATACGTCCGAATTTTCAGGATATAGAGAAATTGCATATCGCAGATCTGATGAATCCAGAGTATCCAATATGTCATGTACAAAAGCTCTGTACAGCCTAATCGTAAGATCTTTACCCAGCTCTTCTGCGATCCGATGTTTGGTGTCATCGGAGTTGTTTACTAGCAGGATTACCTGTACTCCTCTGTAGTCTGTGGTGCCTATTTCAGTCATAGATAAGATATGTATTGTGGGTACTGGCTCTTGATATAACTTTCCAATGATTAGATGATATCAATTTTGATTTTAAGAACAGAATACACTTCAAGGGGTTTGTATCCTTGAACAAAAGACTCTGTCTGAGATAATTCAGACCGAAAGAGGGAATATCATGAAAAGTGCAACCGTACTAGCGGTAGCTCTGTCGGCAGCATTGCTGCTTTCAGGCGGAGCACTGGCGACTAATGCGTCGGCTGCTGATCACTCTCCGCATGCAGTCCATCAACACGGCCTGCCGAGAGTGGACGTTTCGGGTCATGAAATCGTCTTCAACGATTCAACCAAAGACGACCCCCTGTTCGGCGTTGTAGACCCTACAGTGTTAGCAATGGCGACAGAGAATTACATAAACGGGAATGATGAATTCGCGGGCCGCAGCTCTGTGTTTAATTCACCAGATACTGCTCATTCTATGCCGATAACGCAAAACGAGACTGCAGAAATTTTCTGGAATCAGTATTTTGCTCAAATGGCATATTATGATGTTAATTTAGTAAGAATAGGAGCCGCCGATATCTGGGGAACAGAAATCCAGTATCAGGCATGGCAAGATCACAACGATGAGTTTACATCGCTGCTGACTGATATGTGTAAAGCAGCAGAAAGCAACGGAGTATACGTATGCCTTGTTCTTGCTGGATCTCAAGAATATCCAGCATATCAGTTCGGAGGAGAAGGCTCAGTATTTGATACATCTTCTTCTGCATACTCGAATTACATTCAGTACTGCAAAAGTATGATGTCGCTGCTGGAAAATGAGAATGCTGTCGCGATGTATGATATGTTCAATGAACCAGACCACAATAATTGCAATGCAAATTACTGGCATGGGGATAAACAGGCTTTCTCCAACTGGGCATCTGCAGTTGCTGAAGATACGAATAATGTATCGACACACCCAAGGACACTGGGCGTAGCAGGATATGGAGATCTGTTTAGTTCCTGGTCTCAAGAAGATTTCGATCTTTCAACAGGAGATGTCGGATTTGAGATAGCTCACAGACACTACTATGCATCAGCAAAGGATTCATCGTTATTTGAAGAGCCGGAAAAATGGGCAGAGAATTCGGATATACCCCTATTCTGGGGAGAACTTGCAGATAATTCTGTATATCCGCTGACTCGATATTCATTCGCAGAAGAAGAGATCTGGGATTCCGGTGGACAGGCTATAACATCAATGGTTCTTACAGGAACTGATGGATATCCTTACGCAGGCGATACGATTGAATCAGCATCTGTAGCCAATGGAGTTACTGAAGAAGTTAATCATATTGTTTCAAATGATACTTCTAATGATCTTTCAAATCCATTCGCTCCAGTGATTGGCTTTATTGGTGCTATGTTTCTATTTTTAAGATTTAGAGGAAAACTCTAAATCTATATTTTTATTTTAAATAATTCAATTATCAATTATGTTGCAGACTGCCTATGAGCTTGCGGTATCACATTTACATATGAAGTTAATTGCAGCACATGTAAGATATTAAGAGAAATATAACTTGTTTATTTGGAGATTTTTTTAAAGAATTTATAAGTCGCAATACATCAGCCAGATCCCTAAGATTTTAAGACATATGAATATAAGTAATAGATTAAATCAGCTGTGATATTTAGACGCAAACTATCTTTAATAGTTAGACTTAGTCCTGAGCGGCTCTAACCAGGAGGGATTAAATAAAAATAGCAACCAAGACGGTAGCAATGATAACAGCCCTTGCGCTGCTATTGCCTGGCGTGATTATTGCATCCGAAGCACAAGCGGCTTCGGAAACTTCTGTATCGGGAAGAGTCACCGTATCTGGAACAAATATCCTGATCGATGGTGAAATTCCTGAAGAGAAATTCTTCGGTGTCGTGGATACAACGGCATTACAATTCGCAATAATGGCGTATGTAAATGGCGATACATCGGTAGCCGGAAAGAATTCAGTATTCGATGGTCCAGACACTTCATCGAACGGGGGAAGAATCTCTCAAAATGCGACTGCCAATGACTTTTGGCACCAGTATTTTGCTCTTATGAAGCACTATGACTGCAATTTAGTAAGGATCGGTGCTGGAGATTCATGGGGATCTTCCATTCAGTACCAGGCATGGCTGAATCACCGCGAATCATATGTCTCCATGTTAAAAACGATGTGTGAAGAGGCTATGGAGCACGGTGTCTGGGTATGCCTTGTTCTTGCTGGATCTCAAGAATATCCAGCATATCAGTTCGGAGGAGAAGGCTCAGTATTTGATACATCTTCTTCTGCATACTCGAATTACATTCAGTACTGCAAAAGTATGATGTCGCTGCTGGAAAATGAGAATGCTGTCGCGATGTATGATATGTTCAATGAACCAGACCACAATAATTGCAATGCAAATTACTGGCATGGGGATAAACAGGCTTTCTCCAACTGGGCATCTGCAGTTGCTGAAGACACCTCTGGGTCTTCCACTCATCCAAGGACAATGGGCGTAGCAGGCTTAGGAACCTTGTTTGAATGGAGCAGAGATGACTTTGGACTTTCAACAGGAGATGTCGGATTTGAGATAGCTCACAGACACTACTATGCATCAGCAAAGGATTCATCGTTATTCTCGCAGCCAGAAGCTTGGGCTGATCACTATGGTCTGCCTTTGCTGTGGGGAGAACTTGCAGATAATTCTGTATATCCTCTCATTCGCCATACCTATGGTGAAGAAGCGATATGGAATGCTGGCGGACAGGCTATAACATCAATGGTTCTTACAGGAACTGATGGATATCCATACACCGGCGGAACGCTACCAGATCCAGACGAACCGGCATATGGCAACAATAACAACAACGAAGAAAACGATACAATCAACAACCCTGAAGGAAATAATTCAAATGGCTCCTTAAATACAGATCAAGGAAGCATTGACTCGAGTGAAAAAAATGAAAGCAAAGGATCGTCAGCGTCCTTAGCAGTCATCTCTCTCATTTCTGCAATTGTGATTGCTATCGCTCTATTTACTGCTCGCAAGCAGTAAATCAAACCTTTTTTTTAATTATTTTTTCATCATCTTATGAAGCTGCAGCAGAGATTTTATTGGAGACCCATCCTGCGAATAGAATAAGTTCATGAAATTTTCCAGTGATTCTGACTTTTCACTGGTGTATGGAAACCACCACGGATCTTCTGCATATTTTCCTTTATCGATATGAATGTGATGAGGTTCTGTCAGTTCTTCGAATCCAAATCTTCCATGGGTCCTGCCAAATCCGCTTTCCTTGCTTCCTCCCCAAGGAGTTGCGGTCAATCCATATGTATAGAGCAGATTGTTGACTGCAACCGTTCCACTGCTAACAAGTTCTGCCATTACTTTTCCTTTGGTTATATTTGAGGTCCATACAGATCCGGAAAGTGCATATTTGCAGTCATTAGCTAACGTTATTGCTTCATCCTCGGAAGAAAATTTCATCACGGTCACAATCGGACCAAATATCTCATCCTGCACAGCCGATGAATTTTGAGGAGTGTCTATCAGAATAGTGGGTTCAAAATAATATCCATTTAAATCTGGATTTTTCTTTCCGCCGGTGACGATTTTGGCTCCTTCATCTACAGCTTTCCGTACGTGTTCTTCCATATCGTGCAGTGCAGCTTCATTTATTAAGGAACCAAGTGAGATGTTTTGATCATCCCAACCCCAGCCTTGTTTTAACATTAATGTTTTATTTTTAAACATTTCCAAAAATTGTTCAAAGATCGATTCATCCACATAGATTCTCTTCACGCAGACACATGTTTGTCCAGAATTTACAAACGATCCCCATACTGCTGCTGAAGAAGCTCTGTCCAAATCTGCATCTTTAAGGATAATCATGGGATCTTTTCCACCCAGCTCTAGGGTTACTGGAGTAAGCCTCTGAGATGCTTGGGACATTACTCTCCGTCCGACACTTCCGCTTCCAGTAAAGATTATCCTGTCCACATCAGATGTTAAAATAGCATCTCCTACAGTTCTACCAGGACCTACAAGAACCTGGACTAGATTATCTGGAAGACCTCCTTTTTTCATTATCTCAAGCATCTTTGCTGCAGTCAGTGGAGTGTCTGATGATGGTTTTATAATTACAGCATTACCAGCCGCCAGTGCCATGATAGTCTGAGAATAGGGAATTCCAAAGGGATAATTCCAAGGAGAGATTACTGCAACTACACCTACCGGCCGTGGAGCAATATATGAGCTTCTTCCGGCAAGCTTCATTGGAAACTGCATATCCTCTAAATTTATTTTCTCTCTTTTGAATAATTCAGACATCTTGCTGTTTGCATATTCACCAGCTGACAGGGCAGCAAAGATATCTGTTGATATTGCCTCACTTTTGGGTTTTCCTGTCTCCCCACAGATTGTTCTTGCAATATCCTCGATGTTTGAGACTACGGCCTCTTGGATATTATTCATTATTACTGCTTTATCATTATAGGACCTTTTCATCCACTCATTTTGAGCAATTCTAGCATTCTGAAGTGCCAGCGGAATATCATCAGTTACATTGCATTTGATTTTTCCAAACTCTTCAAGTGTTGCGGGATTGACTTTGATGATGTATTCTTCACCAACTTCTGTGCTAGACTGCATATCGAGAGAATGGTTTTGAAACAATATAATGATAACCAATTTTGAGTTTTATAATCCGCAGATTTCAGAAATTATTATATAGAAGAACTATTGTATATAGCATAATGTATACAACTTAAAGTTGTATACCTAAAAATTAGATACAAAGAATAGGAGGCTGCCAAAAACAAAAACATCGAAAGATTAGGCTGAAATAAACCCGGATAAAAACATGACAAACCGCCGGGTGCTCAGGCACGAATTAAGTACTGAACAATTACGTAAATATTGCAAGTGGTTTGAATGGATGCCGTTGAAAAAACATTGAGAGTTGCCGAAGCTAAATCTAAAGATGCAGAAAGAGGCGTAGCCAGAGTTGATCCGGCAATGATGGAGTCTATGGAGCTTACTGCAGGAGATTTGATTCAGATTGCAGGAAAACGCAAGACTACAGCCATTGTATGGCCGGGATATGCAGAAGATGCTGAAAAAGGCATTCTCAGAATTGATGGAAATATGCGAAGAAATGCAGGAACCAGCATCGATGAACGCGTCTCTATAAAAAAGATAGAAGCTAGAGAGGCAAGAAAGATCACATTTGCCCCGACCGAACCACTCCGCATAATGGGAGGTGAAGAATATCTTGGTCAGATATTGGAAGGACGTGCAGTCACGCGCGGCGATATTATTCAAATCAATGTAATGGGAAGAAAAATAGATCTTGTGGTCGTTAACTTTGCTCCCACGGCTGATGCTACAATAATCAATAGGAAAACGGAAGTAAAGATTAGTGAAAAACCAGTAAAGGAAGATCAAGCCAGCATTCCAAAAGTTACATATGAGGATATTGGCGGGCTTGAAGAAGAAGTAAAAAAAGTTAGAGAAATGATTGAACTTCCACTCAGACATCCAGAGCTGTTTGAGAGGTTAGGGGTAGAAGCTCCGAAAGGAGTCCTTCTGCATGGTCCTCCAGGAAATGGAAAAACGCTTTTAGCAAAGGCTGTAGCGGGTGAGACAAATGCCAACTTCATCACAATAGGCGGCCCGGAGATCATGTCAAAATTCTATGGAGAAAGTGAAGAAAGGCTGAGAGAGATATTCAAACAAGCTGAAGAAAATGCTCCTTCAATAATATTCATAGATGAGATCGATTCGATTGCGCCTAAAAGAGAAGACGTAAGCGGAGAGACTGAACGCAGAGTGGTGGCTCAGCTGCTGTCACTCATGGATGGTCTAGAGGCAAGAGGAAAGGTTGTAGTGATTGGTGCTACAAACAGGCCGAATGCAATAGACCCAGCGTTGAGAAGACCAGGAAGATTTGATCGTGAAATAGAGATTAATCCTCCCAATAAAGACGGACGGCTTGAGATTCTGCAGATTCATACAAGAGGTATGCCCCTGGAATCAGAGGTATCTCTGGAAGAACTTGCGGATTTAACACATGGGTATGTCGGAGCTGATCTGTCTGCCCTATGCAAAGAAGCTGCGATCAGATCGCTGCGCAGGATACTGCCAGATTTAGATTTAGAGATGGAATCCATACCAATAGAAGTACTGAATAAGATCACAGTAAAAAGGGAAGATTTCTTCTCTGCACTTCGTGAAATGCAGCCTTCAGCACTCAGAGAAGTATTGGTTGAAAAACCAGACGTTCACTGGGCTGACATAGGAGGATTGGAAGACGTAAAGCGTGAACTTCAGGAAGCTGTTGAATGGCCACTGAAATACGCTGATGTGTTTGACTATATGGATACTGCACTTCCAAAAGGAGTTTTGCTGTATGGACCACCTGGAACTGGTAAGACCATGATGGCAAAAGCAGTTGCCACAGAGTCTGAAGCTAACTTTATAAACGTAAAAGGACCCGAATTCTTGAGCAAGTGGGTGGGAGAATCGGAAAAAGCAGTTAGAGAAACATTCAGAAAAGCACGGCAGGCAGCTCCATGTGTAATATTCATGGATGAAATCGATTCGATTGCCCCAACAAGAGGCGGTGAAGGAGACTCGCATGTCACAGAACGCGTCATATCACAGCTGCTGACTGAAATAGATGGAATGCAGAGCTTAAACAATGTAATAGTGATCGCAGCCACTAACCGGCCAGATATACTGGATCCTGCTTTGCTGAGGCCTGGTAGATTTGACAGGATAGTCAAAGTAGGAATGCCGGATTTGGATGCGAGAAGGCAGATTCTGCATATTCACACTGACAAGAAACCTCTGGCAGATGATGTGGATATTGATAAACTGGCAGAAAAAACAGAAGGATTTACCGGTGCAGACCTGGCTGCATTGACCAATGAAGCGGTGATGCTTGCTATACGATCAATTATTGCTAAAAACGGAGACAATAAGGAATTAATGAAATCTCAAAAAATTGACATGTCTTTCTTTAACATGGCACTGGAAAAAGTAAGACCCATGTCTAGATCAGAACTTGGAATATATGAGAAAGCGGCAGAAGATTATGTTTACGTGAGGTGAGAAATATGGCTAGAAGAATATCCCCCTGGGATGAAATATTTGGAAGCTTTGATGAAGAATTTGAAGACATGCGCAGACGTATGAACAGTATGTTCTCCAGATATGCAAAGGAAGATTTTGCTGAGGAGGATCAGCCCCTCATATATGGATTCTCAATGAGGGTAGGGCCAGATGGTAAAGCTCAGATACAAGAGTTTGGAAATACCAACTGTAATCAGATAGAAAGTGGCGGAAGAGAACCTTTAACAGATATTGTTGACGAAGGGAATGGGATAAAAGTTATCATAGAACTGCCGGGAGTAGAACTGGAAGATATTAATCTGAATGCAGAAAACAGCACTCTTGACATTTCTGTAAACCGTGAAGACCGTAAATTCTCTAAAAAATTGCAGCTGCCTTCAACGGTATCGCCTGATTCTGCTAAAGCCACCTATAAAAATGGGGTCTTGACAGTAATTATGGAAAAGGCATCCAATAAAGGGACATCAATCAAAATTGAAAAAGAAGATTGAAACCCTTTAAACTTTTTCATTTTTTAGAATTATACAGTATCGGATGTGAAATCTCCAGACTAAGGTATTTCTAGAAGTTCGCATCTGTCGAATTCATGACTAGAGAAGAGGCCATTGAAACCGTAAGAACTATGCTTACACATGCACAGTTCGAAGTATCAAAGCCTCTTTCGATGAGGGGTACACGGTTCGATATTGTTGCTAGACGAGATGAAGTTTTGATAATTATCAAGGTTCTCAGCAACGTTGATGCATTTTCAAAAGATAATGCAGAAGAACTTCTATGCATAAGTCAAGCCTTAGGGGCATCTCCGATCCTCATAGGAGAACGGTCTGGATCCGGAGAGATAGAATCCGGCATAATATACTCCAGATTTGGAATTCCGATAATTTCTGTAGGAACGCTTTCAGACTACATAATTGAAAATGTCCCTCCGCTGATATTTGCAGCATCTGGAGGATTTTACGTAAAGATAGACAGCGAACTCATGCACCAGATCAGAGAAGAGAAGAACATATCTCTCGGAACTCTGGCTGAAATCGCAGGTGTATCAAGGCGTACAATACAAATGTACGAAGGCGGAATGGGGGCAATGATTGACGCTGCACTGAGGCTGGAAGAATATCTAAATCAACCCATATTAGTGCCTATAGATCCATTTGCCCCAATACAGAAGTTGAAAACATCGCAAAAAAAAGAGATTGCGCCGGCCACTGTTCCGCAGCCTTCTACTCAGGATGTATTCAGCAAGGAAGTGTTCAATACTCTGTCAACAATGGGATTTTCTGTAACTCCAGTTACCAGAAGCCCATTTGAAGCTTTAGCCCAGGACAGTCAGATATTGATACTTACTGCACTTGGCAAAGACGAAAACAGCATACTTTCTAAAGCAGCAAGCGTTTCAGACATATCGAGAGTTACCGGCAGATGTTCTGTAGTAATTATAGAAAGAGGCAGGGGCAGAGAAAGCATTGGCGGTACCCCCCTGATAGATCGCGAAGAACTCAACAGTATCGATGAAACTTATGTTCTCTATGATATCGTAAGCTCAAGGAGCGACAGTAATGAGACAAATAAAAGTTGAAAACTCGGTTGTAACGGTATTGGCTGCCGTGAAAGGACTGGTATCTGATTCAGAAAGGGTATTGAATGCTGTAGAAAGCGTATCCCCTGATGTTATTGCTGTCGCCATTTCAAAAGAAGAATTGGCGGCTTTAAAAGAGATGGAACCTACTGATGAAATAGAGCTTAATGATATTGAAATCGTTTATGCTGCGATGCTGGAAAAGTTTGGAGAAGTTGCAACTCCATCTCCATATCTCGTATCTGCGCTGAATGCCGCAGTCTCACATGACATACCAATTCTGCCGATAGATATGAATGATGAAGTTTATACAGAATCATACTGCAGAAATGTCAAAACAATGGAAATGCTCAAAGAATCGAGAAGAGCAAAAGGACTGCTGAGAAAAAAGAATAAGTTCGATTTTTCATCTCCTGAAGCTTTTGCTATATCCTGGGACTTGATGGTTAATAAAAAAGGTTTTAGAGAACTTGAAACAGAGAGAGAAACTCACATGGCATCAGTAATCAAAGCACTGTCCAGAACATACAGCAACATACTCGCAGTAATTGAAGTAGAGCGAGCAGATGCTGTCGTTTCGCTTTTGAGCGAAAAATCTTGTGCTGAATGCCAAGAACTCTCTGACGTTATTGAGATAAAGAACGAAATGAAAGAGACTGTCTGATTACCAGTCTGACATCCATTCTCTGATCGAATCCAGAACAATATCATCTCTTACAGAGATCATCTTAGCAATATCATTCATACTGCAGTCTGGATGAAGAATAAACTCATGAATTATCTTTCTAACCATATAATCGGGAATTGAAGAAGTTGTTTCTCTTGCGGATTGCAGGAGCTTTTCTTTCTCTGCGAGAAGCTCTTCCCGCCTATTGTTCAGCATATCAAGTTCATCTTCAATTTTCTTCATGCGATCTCTTAACTCAGAGACATCCTGCGACCCTTCTTTTTCAACCAAATCTTCGGCTGTTTGTTCTCTGGAAATTAATTCAGCACTGAATAGATTCGGCCCCATGTCAACCACCACGCTGAACGTCTGAATGGGATAGTACTTTCTCCTCTGCGGACCTTTGAGGTCGCTTTTCTCCGTATAGGATTCCACTAAGCCGTTTTCTTCCAGAACCTTGAGATGTTTTACCACAGCCTGCTGGCTGATGCCTAATTCCTTAGACAGTTGCAAAGGATAATGAGGTTCTCTGACTAATGCTTCTAAAATCTGCCGTCTCGCAGGATTTTCTATAACTGACAGTATTGAATCGAGATCGCTCATCTGTTCCATCTCTATGTAACTATAAGTTGTATACTCAGTATTTATTTATTTCTGATACTGAATAGGATCAGATACAGAATCCAGCAAAGGAATATCTACAAATATAGTACAGCCATTTGACAAGCGATGCCTGGAGAGCTTGAAGAAGATCGGGTAATGATTAAAGACTCAGCTGAAGCTAGTACAATCTACAACAAAGGGTGCTATGGGTATCCCATGTCTGGCGGAGGCTTGGAGCTTGACCTGATGGAGGCATCATATCTTGTTGAGTCAAACCGGCTGGAAGTCGTGAACAGCGATGGCCCTATAACTCTGGAAGATCTGATTAGAGCGGCATCGCTGATCCACAGAGATTTTGAGATAGATTACACAGTGTACAGAGATCTAAGGCAGAGGGGATACATAGTTAAAACAGGCGGGGACTTTAATTTCCGTTTGTTCCCGCGAGGCGGAACACCAAATAACTCTCAAACCAAAAGCTGGGTAATGTCTGTAAGTGAGCGTGCAACTTTTCAGATCGATCCTTTTGTAGCCAGCATTGAACAAGCAGACCAAACAAGAAAAGAGCTCTTGACAGGAGTTGTTGACGAAGAAGGGGACATTACATACTACCACCCATGTAAATCCGAACCTAAGGGAAATGTAAACGTAAAGTGGGAAGGCGGACCCGCTGTAGCCTCGTTAATGGAAGACCGCGTTCTGGTATTTGATCAGAAGTCCGTAGAAAAGCTGCAGGATCACGGATACTATGGGAAACAAACAGGCGCCGTTCTTCAATTGTCATTGATTGAAGCTGCTCATCTTATGGAAAAAGGATGGCTGGAAGTCATCAGGATTGCTTCCAACAGGCGGATAAATACAGACCGTTTTAAGAAGAGAGCTTTGAAATTTCAGCCGGATTTTGATCTTAGGCTTGCAGTATACAACGATCTCCGGTCTAGATCATTAATAGTAAAAACCGGATTCAAATATGGGTCGCATTTTAGAGTGTATGACGATGACCCAGACAAAACTCACGCCAGATGGCTGGTTCATTCAATACCGAATGACTATGAAACGATCTGGCCAGAAATATCAAGGGCAGTTAGACTTGCACATGGCGTGAAAAAAGAGATTTTATTTGCCAGAGTCTCTTCTGAAAAAATAGAGTATATAAAGCTGACTAGAGTCAGACCCTAAACTCCACCCAAAGCATATAAATATCGTCAGATATTGGGGAATGATAAGGGCTCATGGTCTAGCGGTTATGACGTCTCCTTCACACGGAGAAGATCGCCAGTTCGAATCTGGCTGAGCCCACTTTATGTTTTTTAGTCCTGTGATTCATACAAAGCGGATACGCTCTGATCAATCGTGATTTTCCAATTGTTCCTTATTGTAATATGGACATTTTTCTTTTATGCATTCCTTATTTCTTTCACTAAAATCACATACTAATTTATCAGGTTTCTGCATTTGTATACCCAGATTAGAATCCACAAAGTCAATAGCGGTGTTCAATGCAATGAATGAATCACGTTTGCAACACCGTGGACCTCCGATTTTTCCAATTTCAATGAGGCATGTACCAGTCAAAGTGTTTACAAGTCCCCACTGAGTTTCACTGTATGGTGTGGATTTTGAGATTATGCTGTAAAACGCTCCGCAACTTACCGCGGCCCCGCAGGATCCAAAGTATCCACAAGCACCTGGAGGCACCTGCTTGCCGCGCTTTTCCATTTCATCCAAAGCAGCGGATATGTCATCAATATCTCCTCCAGCATTGTTGTATGCGGTAAGCAGTGATGCACCCACCAGGATATGATGCTTGACATCATGCATTCGCACTGCAGAATTCTTCATAATCGCAATTGCAATATCATACGGGTTTTTTGATTCAGATCCAAGGCATGTTGTTTTTATTATGTTTATTGCTTTATTGTCATAACAGCTTTTACAGACACTGTGTCCATTGGCACAGGAGCCTTCACAATCAAACTGTACTCCACATACAGAACAGATAGCGGTTTCTGGGGTGTTTCTGTAAAGTATGGGCTCTCCACACACAACACAAGTATTCAGACTCAACAAGTCAGTCATATTACTCCTCCTTATTTGCTGTCTAAAAGATTTTTATGAGGCGATTACAACTACGATAATCACACAGCATCAAACAAAAGTGCTATTCAGCACTGAATTAAATTAAGCATTAATAGAGTCCATTGTTAATTAATAAATCTATCTATTAAATCGTTGAGCAGTTGTATATAAAACAACGTTAAAGGTATATATTCTCAAACTAGTAATGAAAAACTGCGAAGGATGAGGAGAGGCTATGGAAAATATTATTGAAGTCAGGGATTTAAAAAAGATCTTTGACAAAAACATTCGTGCAGTTGATGGAGTAAGCTTCGATGTAAAAGAAGGAGAGATCTTTGGCTTTTTAGGACCGAATGGTGCTGGAAAGTCAACAACGATTTCAATGATTACCACTCTTCTGACACCTACAAGCGGGCAGATAGTAATAGACGGTAAAGATTCTGTCAAATCGGCTAAACAAGTACGTAAAACAATTGGTTTGGTGCCGCAGGCTCTGACAGCCGATGACCAGCTGTCTGGAAGAGAGAATATGCAGCTGCAGGCAGACCTATACGATGTTCCCAAAAATGTTGCAAAAGAGAGGATAGATGAACTTCTTTCAATAGTGAAATTAGAAGAAGCTGCTGACAGACGTGTTGATACATATTCTGGAGGGATGAGAAAAAGGCTGGAATTAGCAGAAGGTCTGATTCATCATCCAAAGATATTGTTCTTAGATGAACCAACACTGGGATTGGATATCCAAACTAGAGAGATCATCTGGGAGTACATAACAAACATAAAAAAACAAAGTGGAATGACTGTGTTCCTGACTACTCACTATCTAGAAGAAGCAGAATCTCTCTGTGACCGGATTGCAATAATTGATAGGGGAAAAATCATAGTTATCGGTACACCTGATGAACTGAAAGCTTCACTGGGTGGAGATTTAATTGAAATCGAGGTTGATGAATCGCAGGAGTGCAGAAACACCTTGAGATCAATACCTGGAATTGATGAAATCGAGTATAAAGATGGAAAATACATTCTTAGAACTCCAAATGGCGACAACGCCATGGAATCGATCTTATCTAGAATAGCTGAAGAGAGATGGAAGATTAAGAATATATCACTCCAGAAGCCCAGCATGAATCAGGTATTCTTGAAATACACAGGGAAATCATTGAGAGATGATGCTGGGAAGATGGACAAGTTTGCAGCAAGAGCCGCTGCAGCGCAGAACCGCAGAAGGCGATAAAATGTCTGAATTGAAAACATACATCAGACAAACCTCTGCCCTTACAGGCAGAGAGTTGAAACATTGGTACAGAAGTAAAATGCAGATATTTATGGCGCTGATCCAGCCGGTTATATGGCTTGGTCTTTTTGGTTTTGCAATGAATGGTTTTATCAATTCAGCCATGGAGCAGGTGGGCCAGGAAATAGATTACATGAGCTTCCTGATCATAGGACTTGTAATAATTACAGCCTTGACTACATCCATGAATGCAGGAATGTCTGTAGTATGGGACAGGAGATTTGGATTCCTTGAAAAACTAAAAGCAGCACCTGTGCCAAGAGGCGTCATTCCGCTCTCGAAGGTCTTGTCCACTACAGTCAAAGCCATAATTCAGTCCCTGTTGATTCTGATTATTGGACTTGCATTTGGCTTAAAGTTCATGGCGGGATTTAATGTATTAGACTTCCTAACGCTGATCCTGATCGTTGCGATGGTAGCTCTTACATTCTCTTCGATATTTGTTGCGCTGGGACTTGTAATCAAGAATCAGGATGTACTAATGGGCATAAACATGCTTTTGAACCTTCCATTAATGTTTGCATCTGGCGTCCTGTTCCCAACCGCTTCATTCCCAGAAGCATTGAAGATAGTGGCAAATGTCAATCCACTTACTTACGCAGCAGATGCCGCCAGAAGAGTATCTGTCGGAGATGTGATGATATCAATTCCCAGCATGAGTCTGGGAATGGACATACTAGTATTGGTTGTTGTAGCAGTAGTAATCACTGCACTGGGTATGTTTTTTGCAAGACGCGGTTTAAAGGCCTGATCCAATGCATATTTAAACTGAAAGCCTATCACATCCAAAAAAATGAGTTTGGCAAAATACCAAACTCACCTTTCTGCTAACTAGAGATCAGACTATGGAAAGCGAGATTTACTTAGGCCTGCTCGCAATATTCGTCATTGGAATTGGCGCCCAATGGCTGGGAAGATTGCTGAGAATTCCTCCGCTTTTAATATTATTACCTGCAGGTCTGATTGCAGGAGGTGTTTTTGGCATAGTAAAGCCGGAACAGATCTTTGGAGATCTCTTATATCCAGGAGTTACATTTTTAGTTTCTCTACTGCTTTTTCAAAGTGCATTAAAATTACATATTGCAGATCTTCCCGCTGAAAGCCGTAAACCTGTTGTCAGACTTACAAGCATAGGACTTTTGATCACAATTTTTGGAACCGCCGTACTGCTGTATTATGTGCTGGATGTAAGCATAGATATGGCCCTGTTAGTAGGCGCAATACTGGGAGTCTCTGGTCCTACAGTTATCGGTCCATTGATCAAATCAACTGGATTAAAAAGAAAGGTTGCCAGTGTTCTTGAATGGGAAGGTGTTTTCCTAGATCCAATTGGTGCAACAATAGGAATAGTTATTCTAAATGTTATATTGTCTGTAGGTCATACCAATCCTATTTTAAATCTCGTGATCTGCGCTGGATTCGGAATAGCTGTAGGAATAATCCTTGCAATACTGCTTACAATAATCCTCTCCAGAAATATGGTTTCTGATACCTTGGAAGCTGCGGTATGCCTGATGTTTGCGGTAATTGCCTTTACGTTTTCAGAAGTCATGGTGCCAGGTTCTGGATTATTCGCATCAACAGTTCTAGGATTCATCTTAGGAAATCAAAGAGCTGTGTCTATGACCAGCATAAAAGGTTTCGGAATGACTGTTGAAGTTCTCATTATAGGAATATTATTTGTTACACTTGGAGCGCTGGTACCAATAAATGGACTTATAACATATATTGTTCCGATTGTAATCATATTAGTATTTGTTATACTAATTCTTCGTCCGCTAGCGTCCAGAATTGCGTTAAGCGGAACGAAGCTAAGCAAAAAAGAAAAGATTATGATTGCATTTATGGAACCTAGAGGTATTGTCGCAGCCGCTACAGCATCTCAATTTTCAGTATCATTGACACAGGCTGGCATAGGATGTGAATTTCTACTGCCTGTCGTATTTGGCGTAGTTCTTGGCGCAGGGATAATATACAGCATAATCGCACTGCCACTGGCAAGGCATCTGGAGATCACAGAACCGCCGCGGCACGGAGTAGGATTTATCAGCAATAAGATGTGGGCCATAGAACTCGCAGGAAAACTAAAAGATGTGGGAGTTTCAACTCTGGTTTTTGTTACAGATTTTCCAGAGCGCATAGACAGTCCTCGGAAAGATGTGAAACTAGCATCCATTCACTACAGCATGGACGATATTGATAAGGCACTGGAAGAAGCTTCGCTGTCGCAGCTGATTGTAGTTGCTCCGGAAAGCACAGCTGAGAGGCTTATCGAGTTCCATGCCTCTGCCAAATTAGGTCGCAGATATGTCATGAATTTACCACACAATAATGTTGCATACCCATCCATCCTTCACTCCCAGAAAAGAAGCAGAATCGCATTTTCTCCAAAATTATCTCAATACATTATTGAAAGTATGATTGAAAGCGGAGGAACTATCGAAATAATGGAAAAACTGACACCTGGAGATGTCGCATTAGCAATCGTGTATGCAAACGGCAATGTGGATATGTCTCCTGGAGATAAGGTATATTACGCTTCAGAATTAAATCCAATTGAGAAGAAGAGACTGATGAAAAAAGGTTTACCAGTTATAAGTTCCGGTGATGTGATTATTGGAATAAAGAAACACTATAATCATGCATCAGACATAAACTTCACAAATGATGTTCCCCAAGACTTAGTTGATAATGCATGTTGATGCATATACGTACCAATTGTCTTATTTACAATTTTACCATCAAATCCATTATTGAATCCCGTACCTCTCGAGATAGAATATGCAAATGGCCCAGATGGTGACGGATCTAGATGAGAATAATGAAATTCATGAGATCTTATTTCTTGTCCTGCGAAAAGAAAATTATCTGGAGTAGCAGTAGCTTTTACATAAGACAGTCCCTGCCTCTGCTGCGTTTGAACAGCTTTCTCAGGGAATATATTAGCCATTTTATATTCATTCATATTGACAATAGATGAACATAATGTCATCATCCCACCACATTCGCCATACACTAATTTACCGTCATCTGAAAAAGTTTTTAATCCCTCAATAAAATCTTTATTAGAAGAGATTTCTGAAGCATAGATTTCTGGATATCCCCCGCCAAGGTATATTCCATCAACATCTGGGAGTGATTCTCCTTCAGTAGGCTTAAAATATTTCAAACATGCACCAGCATAGTGGAGAGATTCTAAATTTTCATGATAATAAAATGAGTATGCTTTATCAAACGGTATTCCTATCTTAACATTCTCACAAGGTGAAGTTTCAAATGGACAGTTAATATTAAACTGCATGTCAGCAGCATTGTCTGCAATTTCTTCTATTTGTGAAAAATCAATGTTCTCAACCATATCAGAAGTCTGTTTTAAAATCTTTGAATTATCAGACTCAAAGGTTGTGACTAAACCCAAATGACGTTCTGCCAGTTTCTCATGAAGTTTTTCTACAGTTCCAACTACTGGAATAGAAGTCAGATTTTCAACTGCCTCAGTAGCTTTCTTTCTATGTCGGTCTCCGCTAACATTGTTCAAGATTACACCGGCGATTGTTACATCTGGATCCAGCATTTTGAATCCCAGAACGTGTGCTGCAGCACTTTTGGCTAAACTTCTAGCATTGACCACCAGGATAACTGGAGCACCAAGAAATTTTGCAATTTCTGCAGTGCTGCCATCATCTCCTGTAGAGGTTAATCCATCATAGAGGCCTCTGACACCTTCGATAATGCTGATATCTGCATCTTGCGAAGCCCATCCAAATAAATTTTTAATTGTGACTTGATCCATAAAAAAAGAGTCTAAATTCCTAGATTGTCTCTTACATGCCAGAGTATGAAACATGGGGTCGATGAAATCTGGACCCACTTTGTAACCCTGCACACATCGATGTTTAGACAAGCGGTTCATTATGCCAGCAGTAATTGCAGTCTTTCCAACACCGCTGCCAGTACCTGCAATAACTACTCTAGGATGATTACTGCTCAATTAATCCCTCTTAGCATGCATCGGATCTCATCGGGAGTTACGGGAACGGGAACTGCAGCTGAGTCGTTAGAAAGAATAGCATCTCTAAGCTTTCTGTAGGCTTCTGCCTGAGAGCTTTCGGGAGCACCTTCTATAACAGTCATGCCGTGATTTTCACACTCCCTTACAGAAGAATGGCGAGGAATATAACCTATCATCTTTGAATGAATCATTGATGCAAATGTAGATACGGTATCCTTCTCATTCTCAGTTTCTCTGGAGTTACAGATTATACCTCCCAACTTAACATCAAGATTTGATAGGCCTCTGGCAATATTATTAGCAGCATACAGAGAAAGATATTCACCAGACGTCACTATGTAAACTTCATCTGCAAATCCTTCTCTAATCGGAGAAGCGAATCCCCCGCAAACTACGTCACCAGGAACATCATATAGCAAGAAGTCATCATCATCTTTCAGATAATTTTTAGATAATTCCTGCATAGCAACTAATATACCTCTGCCGGCACATCCTACTCCAGCTAGTGGGCCTCCGACTTCTACACAATGGATTCCCCGGTATCCCTCGAACACAACTTCATTCAGACCTGACTTTTTTTGTTCAAGAAATGTAGGGATGCTCTTTCCACCCATAAGTGTCATACTGCCATCGGATTTGGGATCGCATCCAACATACCAGGCTTTTAAACCAAGCTCTGCAACAGCTGCACATAAGTTCGCCGAAACTGTAGATTTTCCGATTCCGCCTTTTCCATATACAGCGATCTGTTTCATACGATTCCTCCGTCTACAACTTCACGGATTGTATTTCCAAGTTCTGACGGTATAATTGATCTTGCCGACATTACTGCAGCGTGAGTGTTTATTTCTCCAATGGAATATTCGAAACCTTTGTCAATGTAGTTTCTGATCTCACGCGGCTGATCAGTTACAAGAATATCATCTGTTTTCAGGTTTGGAACAATATGCGGCAGACCAGCGATTATACGCAGATCAGCATGAGATGCATCTAATGCTTTTGAACAAGCTTCGCCAAGAACTGGATATTCATCTAAACCGCCGGTGATTGATACATTTGTTATACCGCAAGAAACAAGATCATCAGTGATGTCTTTAGCATACCGCCTAATGCGCGGGAGCCCGATATCCAAAGCAAAATTACCAATGTAATCAGAACTGCCGCCAACCTTCATTTTTGCATAATCCACTGCTTTGATCAAATCAGCAAAACCATAAGCAGTTTCTTTCTTGGCATTCACAGCTACCGCAACCTTCCCTCCGCCTCTAAGCGTATTTACAATCTTCAGAGCTGCTGAAAGTTTAGTTGCACCTGGATGAGGCTCGAGATATTCCCTGCTGGTCAGACCTTTTTCCCTTTCAACTAAAGTTGCACGCTGCAGTATTGAGATCTGCCTGTCTGCTTCTTCTTTGCTGATTATGCCGCCGAGTGAAGCCACTTCAAGCGTTCTTATCGCTCCAGATGTATTTGGGCCAGAGCAACCATGCACATCAACACATAGAACCTTAGCCTTAAGATCTGCCTTTTTAACAGCGCCGTCTAAATTCTCTCCAATGATCATGGAAGAACATGTACCAACTACACCGATTAACCCTGGAGCATAGTTGGAATCTATGTGCTTTAAGATTCTAATCAATTTTTCTTCTGCTCCAAAAATCAAATCATTTTCCTGCATTCCAGTGGTCATTACTCGGACACCGGCTTCTTCAAGCCTCCGGGATGGCATGAACCCGCATCCTGCAGGTCCATGGATTAAAATTACATCAACGTCTAGATCCCTAAGAGTATACATTGCGGCAACGATCGGATTGGGTCTCGGATGAAGAACATCATTCAGAGATACCCCTCCTTAGTGAAACACATGAGAACCTTATGCTTTCCGCGCACATCTGTAAATCCATCAATACGTCTGAATCCAGGAGTTTCAAATCCCGGCATATTCATGAGATACTGACCAGTTACACATTCATCCGAGGACAGCAAGGCATTTACATCAGTAAGATCTAATTTTTCACAGACTTTTGCATTTACTGGATCTAGAGCAACCCCTATATCAGTCTGTGAGTAATAGTTCTCAAGCATTCTAAGATTCCAAGCAATGGAACCTGCGCTTACACCGGGATTACGGTCAGTTATTCTGAACCAGCCCTTTTCCTCGAGTACCTCTCCCCTGCCTGGAACCCCATTAAAGCTTGACAATGAAGAGACAGCTTGTGCCATATCAATGCCTAATGCGTATGCACATCCTAGAGCAGTAGAAATGGCAATGGAATAGCTTGGAACAAGATATGAAGACTGCAGTTTAACCTCGTATGATCCTTCAGGTGTATCGACAGTGGCATGAACCTGCTTGCCAAGTGTCAGTTTATCCGGCAATGTCAATTTGATATCTCCGCCACCAAAAGTCACGGTTTTTACACCATCTGGAACATACGGAGACCATATGTCTGATTCATCATGTGGATATACGACTGTACCTTTGGCAGCAGAAATCATCTGCACCTTTCCGTCAAAAGCCTTCTTTGTACCTGCAGCAATCAGATAATTGTTGCCTAATGAAGTTATGGCTGAAACGCTGGACAGCCCCGTACCGCCGATACTGACTTCGAATATCCCAATATCTACATCTAAATCCAATTTTGAAGCATCTAAGACTGCAGGAGGTGCAATGCTTACTTTATCCTTTAGCACCACAGAACCTTCTGAACTGATTATCCCCCGGCCACGGCTAGTATGCAAAAGAACTTTTTTTCCACATGCGGTTAATATGTGTGCCAGAACATGGCAGGCAGATGTTTTTCCCCACACGCCGGTTATTTCTACAGTAGGAAAAGTAAATGAGGCCAGTTGACCAACGGCCTCATGAGATGTTAAGCGTTTTGAAATGTTTGCTTTTCCTATGTATTTATCCGGGCAGTGAATGGGTACAATACCAAGATCGAATGATCTCTCCGGAGCTTCATTTAGCACTTCCACTCCGCATATAGCCAGAGAATCCTTAATGTTCTGACTGGCTGTGTGATAGACATCCACTGCTGTAACGTTGTATCCTTTTTGTGCATACTCCTTGGCCAGTATCTCACCGCCATGGGTGAGATCTAGAACAAGGACGCTGATACTCATTTACATCCGTTCCTTAATTCTGTCTGCAAGGATCTGAGCTATCCTTTCATCTTCTCCGATAGGATCGCAGTATTTCAGGGTGACCTGTTTGTCGCCAACCATTATCTGTCCTTCTTTAGAACCGATCGGCAGCCCTATAGCAAGCGGTATATCTTCAGTTAGGTGCATACCAGATGCCAGGAAACATGGCTGTACAAAAATAGTATCCACGCCCTGAGAAACTAACCATTTCATTCCCTCATCAATAGTTGGTGCATTCAACTGCATGTATGCAGGTGTAACCGGGCCGAGACCCATACCCTTCATTTTTTCTGCAGTAAAATCGACTACTTTTTTGTTGTAATCTAGCTTGCTTCCGTGTCCTATTACAATTACTCCGGTTTTCATTTATTGTATCCCCTTTTTTGTCACATGCCTTTCGGCATTGGCTGAAATATGTCTCGTCTATTAAACCTTTCAGGCTGGATTGCAACCGATTAAAAAGATAGGCTGCAATTAGATTAAGAATGTGCAAACGCAGCAACTAATGAATCTAACATTGAACTGTATGTTGCATCTTTTGGAACGATATCTACCTTTATGCCTAATGATTCCAAACGCTCTTTTGTTGGATATCCTATAGCAGCTACAGTAGCAGAATTTATTTTACTTACTGCCTCATCAGATAAACTGCACACAGCTTCGATGAATGAAGATGCAGAAAGGGCTGAAGTGAAGGCAAATGCGTCTATCTCTCCAGCTAATGTCATTCTGGCCAGGTTCATAAGGTCTTCATCCTTTGTTTTCATCAGACGATAGACTGGTATGTCAGTAACATTAGCTCCTGCATCTGTGAGACCCTGCGAAAGAATTTTATCACCATGGTCTGACCTCAAAATATACACATTCTTGCCTTTTACTTTTCCAGACAGCGATTCAACTATTCCTCTGGATGAATATTCAGACGGAATTTCAGAAACATGTATGTTAAGATTAGAAAGAGCTCCAGCACTTACTGGACCTATAGCAATAATATTTGTTTCAGAAATAAGTTTTATAAAATCATCTTGCGACATGAAGTCTGAAGAAAGAGAGATCATTGCCTCTGCACCGTTTGTACTGGTTATTATCAAATAATCTACTAATGATTTGGACAGATTATCAATGAATTCAGCATATTGCTGAGATCTATTGAAGACTATTTCCACTGGTGATGCACAGACTGGATTGAATCCTGCAGACCTGGCCATTTGTTCTGATTTATCCAGACGATTTTTTGGGCGCATCACAGCAAGTGTCTTCATCTTAAATCCTCCAGAATGTCATGCAGAGCTGCTACTTTTCCAACTACAACTACTGCAGGAGCAGTGATCTTGTTGTCTTCGCAGATATCAGCGATCGTAGAGATATTGCCCAATACCGAACGCTGAGCAGGAGTTGATGCCGCATGAACTACTGCAACAGGGATCTCGGAATCCATTCCAAAACCTACAAGCTTCTGCATAGTTTCCCTTAAATTAGATACACCCATCATGATAACAAGTGTTCCTTTAGTTTTGGCTAGAGATTCCCAGTCTACTGCTTCAGCATTGCCGTCTTTTGAATGCCCAGTTACAAAAGTAACGTATGATGCATAATCCCTGTGAGTGACTGGAATGCCAGCTAATGCCGGACCTGCAATTGCAGAAGTCACTCCGGGAACTACCTGAACTTTTACACCAGCATCTATGAGTTCTTGGGCTTCCTCCCCGCCTCTGCCAAACATAAAGGGATCTCCGCCTTTGAGTCTGACAACTATTTTATTTTCTTTAGCTTTTGAAACTAATATCTGATTGATGGAATCTTGTTCGGCCTTGTGGAAGCCGCCTTTTTTTCCTACATCGATTAATTCCGCCCCGCTTTTTATCTCTTTTAACAGATCTGGACCAGCTAATTGATCATACACTACTACATCGGCATTCCTCAAAAGCTCCAATCCTTTTACAGTTATTAGTTTAGAATCTCCAGGGCCGGCACCAACAAGATAGACTACGCCTTCAGACATATCATTCACCACATATACCGCAGCGCAGTTCATCCGCTACAGATTTTATATCATTATCATCATTAATTTTCTGAGAGATTCTGACGATGCTGTTATCTGAAACAGCAACGGCTGTTACCCTTGAGCCGCCGTTTGTTGCATGAATCCCCACAGGTATGGAACATCCAGATCCAAGTTCGCAGAGAATTTTTCTCTCTACATCTACATCTTTTCTAGTAATATCATCATTCAGTCTAGAGAGTACTGGCAGATGAGGAGAGTTCTCTGCACACACTACTGCAATGGCTCCCTGTCCTGCAGCTGGAACAAACACTTCAGGATCCAGAATATGATAATTTTCCTGAAGATTAAGTCTTTCCAAACCTGCTCTTGCCAGTATTATTGCATCATAGTCTCCGCGTTTCCATTTATCTAATCTAGTATGGACATTGCCTCTCAGATCTTTGATCTCAATATCTGGACGGATATTGTGAAGTATTGCTGCTCTGCGTACACTTGACGTTCCAACCACAGCACCATCTGGAAGCTCCTCCAAAGGAAAATCCGACAGCAGAACATCTTCAACAGGACCGCGCGGCAGGACTGCAGCTAATACGGTGCCTTCTGCATCTTCAGACGGCATATCTTTCAGACTGTTGACTGCAAGATCTATTTCACCAGATACGATCATTGCATCAAGTTCTCGGACAAACGCTCCAATGCCAAACGACCGGAGCGGTTTATCTATTATTTTATCTCCAGAAGTATTGATCTTTTTTATTTCAATATACTCACCAGCAAGCAGTGATACAACGATGTTTGTTTGAGCCATAGCTAAGGAGCTGCTGCGCGTTCCGAGTATCACCTTAGCACCTCCGACATTACCTTAAAAAATGCATCGGCTGTCCTGCTGATATCAGATGATGTATGCGCTGTAGAGACAAAACTCGTCTCATACTGTGATGGAGGGACGTAAATGCCTTCATCCAACAGACCCTGGAAAAGCTTCATAAAACCAGCAGAATCACAGGTTAATGCATCTGCATAATTCTCAACCGGCTTAGAAGTCAGAAATATCTGAAACATTGACCCGATACCTTGGACTACATGAGGTATGTTTAGTTCAGAGGCTACTTTATCGAGTGAAGTTCTCATCAACTCTCCTAATGAATTTAAATCACTATAGTTTATTTTTTCTAAGCATTTTATTGCAGCAATGCCGGCACTCATAGACAACGGATTGCCTGCAAACGTTCCAGCCTGATATACAGGCCCAACTGGGGAGATGGAGGACATTATTTCTGAAGAAGCACCGAATACACCGATAGGCAGACCTCCACCTATGATTTTTCCTAAAGTTGTGATATCTGGCTTTACGTTGTAATATTCCTGAGCTCCTCCCAATGAAAGTCTAAATCCTGTAATAACCTCATCAAATATCAGAAGAGAGTCATTAGTGATTGTTACTTCCCTCAGTCCTTTCAGGTAATCCTTCTTAGGCAATATCGGACCTGTGTTTCCCATTACAGGTTCGGTAATCACTGCCGCAATTTCTCCACGATTTGATTTGAATGCCTCCTCAATTGCATTTAAATCATTGAATGGAACTAAAATAGTATTTCTTGTGGATTCTTCAGGTATTCCTGCAGAATTAGGAACGCTATGTGTTAATGCTCCTGATCCAGCTTTTACAAGCACAGAATCGTGTGCGCCGTGGAATCCTCCCTCCATTTTAATTATTTTCTTTTTGCCTGTATATCCCCTGGCCAGCCGTATAGCATGCATTGTGGCCTCAGTTCCAGTGCTAACAGGCCTCAGCATTTCGATGGAAGGAAAATGCCGGCACACTGATTCTGCAAATTCTATTTCCAGTTCGGATGGAGCACCAAATAGAGTTCCCTTTGACAATTGCTCTGCAACTGCACTAGATATGACGTCATTAGAGTGTCCCAGGATTAAAGGGCCGAACGCCATGCAATAATCAATATATTCATTATCATCAACATCAATGATTCTGCTGCCTTTCCCAGATTTAATGAAACGCGGATATGGCTTGAATGCCCTGACTGGAGAAGATACTCCTCCCGGAAGCAGAGCAGAAGATTTTTCATATAGTGATTTAGAACGTTCAGAGGTCATTTAATCCCTCAGCAACTTCTTTTGCAAAATAAGTTATAATCATATCTGCTCCTGCCCGTTTTATAGACGTCAGAGATTCTAGAACTGCTTTTTTACGATCCAGCCATCCATTTTGTGCTGCCGCAACAAGCATAGCGTATTCACCGCTCACCTGATATGCTGCGATAGGAACATCATATCTCATTCTAGCCTCCCTGATCACGTCTAAGTAAGGCATTGCAGGTTTTACCATCAAAATATCTGCTCCTTCCCTCAGATCAGCTTCCATTTCCCTGAAGGCTTCTCGGAGGTTTGCAGGATCCATCTGGTGTGTACGTCTGTCTCCAAAAGATGGAGTGCTTTCTGCAGCTTCCCTGAACGGTCCGTAAAATGCAGATGCATATTTTGCAGAGTATGCCATAATTGGTGTATTGATGTACCCGCTGGAATCTAATGCTTCACGCATTTTCTCAACCTGGTCGTCCATCATTCCAGATGGCGCTACCATATCAGCTCCAGCCTCTGCCTGGCTTACAGCAGTTTTTGCATACAGATCAATAGTTGAGTCATTATCTACAATTTCATTATCTAATACACCGCAGTGCCCATGGGTTGTATATTCACATAAGCAAAGATCTGCGATGACAGTCATATCTGAGATTTCTTTTATAGATCGGGTAGCTTTTTGAACTATGCCATTTTCACTCCATGCTCCGCTTCCATGGTCATCTTTATGAGATGGTATTCCAAAAAGCAGAATTGCATTAATTCCAAGATCCTTCACTGATGCAGACTCATCTGCAATCATATTCAGCGGATATGCTATAACTCCAGGCATTGATGCGATTTCTCTGGGTTTAGAGATATTTTCATCAACAAACATTGGATAGATTAAATCAGATAAATTATACGATGTTTCACGGACTAACGATCGGATAGTAGGATTAATCCGCAGCCTTCGAAGACGGTTTTCTGGTAGAATTTTCATCACCTCTCAAACAAAATATATCGCTGACTATGTCAAGCATTTCAAAATTTCCATTCCTAGAAGCTTCTTTTAGACTGCAGGTAATGTCTGCAAGGAACTTATTGGATAATGAGTCACAAAAGTCTTCTAGAATCTCGTCAGGATCTTTATTGCCAGATCTCAATTTGCACTTAGCTTTCTTAAGTTCTCTATTTTTTAAAGCGTCAAATTTAGTATATAACTTTCCAAGCAGATCATCGGCTTTCATTTCACGAATCTTAGAATCCAGAAGAGATAATTCTTCATCAATAATTAATTCAGCATTCTTTATCTCAGCTCTTCTCTTTAAGATGTTTTCTTCAGCGAGTTCCCTGAGACCGTCTATGTCATACAACTCCACTCCAGGAACAGTGGCTGCTTCCGGATCTACATTTCTTGGAAAACTAACATCTATGACCATCATTGTCCTTTCAGGTCTGGATTCCATTGCTTTGACAAAATGTTCTTTCTTGAGAACATTATGGGCTGCCGCAGTAGCGCATAAAACTACATCAGCATCCTTCAGATAATCCAAAAGATTGTCAAATCTAACAGCCATGCCGTTTAAAGTAAATGCCAGCTCTACTGCATGAGAATAAGTACGATTTGAAACGAAAACTGTTTTTGGATTTTTACCAATTAAATGTTTTGCGATCAATGATGCGGTTTCTCCAGCACCTACGATTAGAATAGTTTTATCTGACAAATCCCCAAATTTAATCTCTGCCAGCTCAACTGCAGCTGACCCGACTGAAACAGATCCTTTGTTAACTTTTGTTTCAGTCCTCACCTTTTTACCCGCAGATATAGCCTGTCTAAATATAACAGATAGAACGGGACCAGCCACGCCCTGTGACTCTGCCAGATCATATGCAGTCTTAACTTGTCCAAGAATCTGATCTTCACCGATAATCATCGATTCAAGACCGCATGAAACCCTGATCAAGTGTTTTACAGAATCTTTTCCAGTAAGATACTGTACCAAATCACTGCCTGTACCAAAAGGGATATAGGAGTTTACAAGAGTCTCCAGCGCTTTTCTTGAAGCTTTGGGATCGTACGTAGAAATGTAGGCTTCGATCCTATTGCAGGTTTTGAGGACCACAGCTCCGCTGACTCCGTCTAAACTGCAAACAGCATCCAGAAGAGTCTGTGTATCAGTCTTTCCAAGATTGTCTATAGTCGACATTTCAGTCTGCTTATGCGTAATGTGAGCGCTTATTACAGTTTCAATGCCAAAACTTCCAGCAGTCCAAGCAGTAGGATCCTCAAGAACTTCTCTTAAAATCTTCTCTCTTTCTTTCTGGTTGGGAATCGTCTTTTTCAGTTCATCTCTGAGCTGCCTCTGAAACTCAATCATCTTGTCATATTTTTCATCAAGATATTGATCCAGCCAGACTTTGAGATATCTAGACATGGCCGGGCTGTTTCCATATGTAGATATGGCTACAGAAAAATTATCCCGTTTAACAAGAGATGGTATTAAGAAGGATCCTGGGGAATCTGATCTGTTGTAAGGCTTCCCCGCCACCTCAGACCGTTTAGATACGAAATCATTTACACACGGGTCGGCTGCTGCGACTACAAAGTCAGATTTTTCAATCCACTCATCTGCTACTTCAAATATGTCTGCATTAACCAGCTCATATGAAGAGTTTGAGAAATCATCTACAAACTCTTTACTGACTACTGTCACATCTGCTTCTTCTCCAAAATATGAAGCTTTTCTGTATCCTACAGCTCCTCCACCAAAAACTGTAACTTTTTTGGACTTTAAGTCAAGATATAACGGTAGCATGATACACACTTGGAATAATTTACAAGGATGTATTATCCTACCTCTATATGAGTCTTAGTAATACGATACCAAAAAAGAGAGCATTAAATTATTACTATAATCACTTAGAAATTACTGCCAGATTGGGTTATCAGTCAGAGGAGATATGCGAGAACAAACATGAGAATAGTCGCCATTATAGATATAAAAACGAATTGACAAAATTGTCCATTAAGTATTGATTTTTTTGAAAATAAAGGCACTCCGTAACCTCCACAGATTAACTGGAGCAGCAAGACAGTAACTTAAAAAGAGTGATCATTTAATTCATATGAAGATGAATTTGCATCCCAGCTTGTACAGAAAACACAATTAATACTACTTGATTTTTAGTTCGAGTTGGATATTGACGCGTTCATATTCCATATTGTCTATCGGCACCTCATAAAATCCCATTTTAGAATATAGATGCATAGCCGCGGTCAGTATGCGGTTTGAAACAATCATCAACTTTTTTGCACCGTGTTCTACAGCATGATTCATACACGCTTTTAAAACCGCCGAACCTGCCCCATTTCCTTGATATTTTTCATCGGTAGCAAGTTTACAAATTTCCCACGTACAATTCTCTTTTGGAATGATCATACAGGTTGCAATGACCTTTTCTTGGTCTACAGCAAAATAAACGGCCGCGCCTTGTTCAATAAGCGACTCTACGCCGTTTAACATGTCCAGATCATTCTTTTCAATCTTAAAATATTTATTTAGCCATGCCAGGTTTAAATCAATGAAGTCATTTTTGTATTGCTTTTGGTATGATACGATCTCCATTTTACAATTCCCCTACATCTCCAGAAGCTCTTTTATCATTAACGTAGCATTGATAAATTGTTGACGTTCTGTTTCATTTAATGAGTCTAATAATTTTGATATGCGAGTACTCACCTTTTCCGACAATTCGTCACCTGTTTTTGACATTTTTGGTTAAAACAAACAACATATCCTGGTATCTTGTTTCGACCATACCTTTCTTAATAAGTCCCCCGTTTTCCAACCTTTTTATCACACGGCGCGGGTATAGTCTTTATTCAAATGCAGTTTTTGTCATAACGCTCGCGGAACAACCCCGGCAGATAAAATTTCACCTAAAACTCAGATATATATCGGTGTCCTGTTACAATCCAGATAAGTATATCACCCAAACACTCAAAGTTACGGCATATATTCTGTTAAAATCTTGATGAGTCTATCGCATCTATACACAATACCAGAATAACATAGGTAATTGCCACAAGCAAGCATTTTCAAAGACCATTCTGAGCAAAGATTGTCAAGAATCTTATTGATCTTAACTCTTTTAAATAAAGCAATGGTCCAAATCCTAAGAAATACTGAGAAAATGCAGTCAGATTGTGTTGATTTGGTGCAAGGGATGGGATTTGAACCCATGAACCGCTAAGGACGGGATCTTAAGTCCCGCGCCGTTGGCCAAGCTTGACTACCCTTGCGTTGGTCGCCTCCATAGTTTGTCGAGTATATGATATTTATCAATTACAATTTGTTGCCAAGGTCAGCTTTTCCCTTACGGTTTTTCTGTTTATGCGACCTTAAAGCATTGATTCCATCAATCACAAGGACTATTGAAAATATGATTAAGATCACAATTAAGATCAGCTGCAAACCTTCAGCAATAAAGGTTCCAGTTCCTAAAACAAACAGTTTCATTACGTTGTTGTAGAAAGTTATGCATAATGCTGAGATGGATGCTACAAGCATGAACGCCATAGGAATTATGAACATTTTATTTGATTTTCCTTCATGTACCATCCAGGCAGCTACTGCCATCAATGCCAACACGGCCAGAAGCTGATTGGCAGATCCAAATAAGGGCCATATGTTTTCATATCCGCCTGTTGCAAGAAGCGCTCCGAGCCCTACTGTTATAAGCGTAGAAAAATAAGGGTTGGTAAGCAGTTTTCTGGCTTTGGTAGGAATGCCGTCATCAGAGAAGAATTCCTGGAACATGTATCTTGCAAGCCTTGTAGCAGTATCCAAAGAAGTTAATGCAAAGGCAGATATCGCAAGAATCAAAACGATATACGCCACATCATAGTACTGCGGAATTCCCAGAGCAGCAACCATATTGGCAATACCGGCGGCAAATACCTGTGTAGGTGTTCCAGACGGCATGGATCCCTGTGCAAACAGGGTTCCCACGGCAATAAGTGCAATAATGGCAAGAACACATTCTATGAGCATTCCGCCGTATCCAATCAATTTAGCATCTTTTTCATGGTCAAGCTGTTTTGATGTTGTTCCCGACCCAACAAGACTGTGAAATCCAGAGATTGCACCGCACGCAACTGTAATAAACAACATCGGAAACAGCTGGCTTGTTCCATTGATGCCCCCGAACCCTGTGTATGCAGGAAGAGTTATCTGGGTACCAGTAAATAATATCCCGATTATTGCCGCAGCCATCATCCCATACAGCAGGAATGAATTCAGATAGTCCCTCGGCTGCAACAGTATCCAGACAGGTGCCACAGAAGCTATGAAAACATAAACAAATATGATAATAGTCCAAGCTGTACTGCCCAGATATAATGGATAATACAGACCAACGGCAATGCATGCTATGATAGCAATAATACCAAAGATTGTGGTTATCAGGAGATTCGTTTTGTATCGATAGAGAAATATTCCAAATATGATCGATACAAATATGAACAGCATTGAAGCCATTGCAGTGGACCCATTGGCTGCCACGGTGGTCGTAATGCCGCTTGTAGTTGTGAATCCATCAAATGTATCGATGACAATTGAAGCAAAGGCAGCCACTACAAGAAGAAGAGTCAGATATGCAAAAATGAAAAATAATTTTTTAGCTCTGGGGCCGATGTGTTCAGAAATTACATATCCGATAGACCGACCTTTGTGACGAATAGAAGCCAAGATGGATGAAAAATCTTGAACAGCTCCGAAGAATATTCCACCGATTACTATCCACAAAAATACCGGCAGCCATCCAAATATTGCTGCCTGGATTGGACCATTTATGGGCCCTGCACCGGCAATCGATGCAAAGTGATGTCCCAGTAAAACAGGGGCTTTGGATGGCACATAATCAACACCATCCTGCTGAGTATGAGCCGGAGTCTCATGATCATTGTTGACTCCCCATTTTTTAGCCAACCATCCACCATAGAATATATATCCAAAAAATAAAACGACAATGCCAATGATTAGGATATATGCAGAGTTCACGTCAGCTTACCTCTTTTAGGCATGAAGATAGGAAATCGGTTAATTCCTTCCCGGCTTTATTGGCGATTACTGCAGGAGTATTAATATCTAGCACCAACAATCGCAGAATAGCCCATCCATGAAAAGTTAAAAGAAAGTTCTTAGAAAACTTACAGGACTTGATTTTAGATATTACGGGTGGATCGATGGCATCTGCCAGAATGATTGCTGTGATGTAAGAGCACATATGTTCATTGTGAGGGTGAATCTGCATCAAGCCTTCACTTATTGATTTTTCTTTACATATTGTAAACTCATCAAGATCCAAAAAAGATGTGGAGTAGACATAAACATAGTCATTTGTTTCTACACCCCACATCTTAACTGATTTTATCAAAACAAATTTTTCAGTCCTGGAATGAAAACATGCTTTTGCAACTAGAGATTCTTGATCGACGACTCTTTCGATGTCAAAGTAGCTTTTATAAGAGTTTAAAACAGCTTCTAAAACAGAATCTCTGGAAAGCGACATGGGGTTCCCTCATGATTTGTAACCCTCTAAAAGTAAAAAGAAAGTTATGTCCCATAGGGGACATGTTTATTCAACAAAAGCCTGATCGTATGCGCCATCAAGAATATCTTTACGGATAGCTCTCGGCTCTTTTCCATCGATTGTGACTCCCATTGAATCACAGGTTCCGATGACTTCCAGAGAACGCATTTTAACATCTTTTCCCATAAGAGAATCGCCTTTCATCTGAGCGATCTTTACGACCTGCTCGATTTTGAGATCCCCGACTTTATCAGCTTTTGTAGATCCAGAGCCTTTCTCAATGCCCAGTTCTTTTGTAACCAAAGAAGATGTTGGGGGTGTTCCTACTTTTATTTCAAAGTTCTTGTCCTTGTCAATTATAATTTTAACAGGGACTTTCATTCCATCGAATGCCTTTGTCTTTTCATTTATTGCTCCAACGATCTGAGGAATATTAACACCGAGAGGTCCAAGTGCTGGACCGAGTGGCTGACCGGGAGTGGCTTTTCCGCCTTCAACTAATACCTCAACTGTATCTGCCATATTATCACCTTTCTTTTTCAAGAACTCTTACATGGTCCCCTCGCACAGTAACTGGGATAGGAACCATTGCTTCGAACAATTCGACTGTAATCTCTTCTTTAGCTTCATCAATCTGCTGAACCCTGGCCTTTTCACCCTTGAACGGGCCGGCGACCAACTCAACAACATCGCCTTCGACTATGCCAGAAACGAGAGGCTTTGGTGCGAGATAATGATCTATTTCATCAAAGTTCATTTCTCCTTCAACAAAGCTGTGAGCTTTCCTAACACCCCTGACGATTTCTCTCATCTTATCAGTATTCATACCTTCGATGAGAACGTATCCCCTGAGATTAGTAGGAGCGAGTATTGCAGAGATATCAGATTTACCGGCTTTAGCACGGCTTGCGATACCGTCCGCAACATCTTTTTCATGACCGATTGAAGTTTTAAGTGCCATTATTGACTGTCTAGCCTCTGCCGTGTACTGAACAGAAGCATATTCACTTGGTATATCCACAAGGCTTGCGTTTATTTTTATATAAAGCCTGTCGTGTAAAGATGCTCCGATTGGAGCGTAAATATCCATCTTAATGATTTTCGCACTGGAACCTTCGATAGAGACGTCAAAGTCTGATGAAGAATGTGAACTTTGATTATCGTAGAGCGAGGCTCCTGTTGAATCGAATAATCTTACATTCCATTCTGCAGCGTCATCAGGTATGAGTTCTAAAGCAATGCTTAATCTAACTTTCTTCTTAGAAGAATCTGAACCCTTAATCTGGAAAGATGTGTTTATTGAACCAGAAGCTGGTACTTTAAACTCAGTTTCATCAAAAATGAGAGATAGCATACCGCTACTACTCTCAGAAGCGGCACCTTGAGGATCTTGATACATCATTTTACCCCGAAATTTAGAAGTATCCTGGCAGGTAATTCATAAGCCAGTAAATTACGAATCCAACTCCACCAATAAGAGCTATTCCTAATGCAGTGATCTTAACAATGCCCAAATATTCTTCATACGATGGTTTGCGAGCCATCTTCAGTACTCTACCATACTTTCCTTTACCGATACTTTTAGCTCGCTCTTCGACGTTTTTTTGAACTTCCCAAGATTTATCAACTACATTCATTTCGGCACGCTCTCGTTTTTCATTAAACCGTCTTAGTAAGGGTTACAGACGTCTCCACTTTTTGTATCTTACTACAACAAGCAGAGAAATGAGTATATAGCATCCAATGAAGGATACTCGACTGTGTCAATCCCTACGGCTATTTTATTCTTTCCTCTTGAACATACGATATCAGTCGATGAAATCTACATCTTCCGCAGTTGTTTTAACTCTGTTTCTGTCAGGACCCAGGATGTTATTTGATTTTACACCAGTTATTACTACCATAACCCTGACTGCATCGCCCAATTCAGGATCGACTGCTGCACCCCATATGATGCGGGCATTGGGAGAAACACGTGATTGGATTACAGAAGCCACCCTCTCTGCTTCGGAGATAGACATGTTATTTCCACCGGTGATGTTTACAAGAACTCCGGTAGCCTCTGAGATGTCTACATCGATTAAAGGAGAGTTTATAGCAGCATCGATTGCTTCCTCAACACGGTTTTTATTGCTGTCACTTTCTCCCAGGCCAATCATTGCGACTCCTGCACCTTTCATGATTGTTTTAACATCATTAAAGTCCAGATTTACAAGTCCAGGCTTGGTAATCAGTTCTGTAATTCCTTTAATTGCTCTGACAAGTACTTCATCAGCCACTTTAAATGCTTCATTGATAGCTAGCCTCGGGCAGATCTCCAGAAGCTTATCGTTTGGAATGACTATTACAGTATCTGCAGATTCCCTTAAGCGCTCCAAACCCCATTCAGCATTTTCTGACCTTATATTCCCTTCAGCTTTGAATGGATAAGTTACTACAGCTACAGTCAAAGCTCCCATGTCTTTGGCAAGTTTTGCAACATATGGTGCTGATCCTGTTCCGGTTCCGCCGCCCATACCTGCAGTTACAAACACGATATCAGAGCGATCCAGAGCTCCACGGAGTTCTAGCTCTGCTTCTCTGGCTGCATCTTCTCCAACTCTAGGCAACGCACCTGCACCCAGACCTCTTGTTATTCTTCTCCCTAATAACAGCTTATTCGGAGAATGAACTGCAAGAAGATGCTGAGCGTCTGTATTTGCTGCGTAGACTTCAGCTCCAGTAACACCTACTTCAGAAAGGCGGTCGATAGTGTTTGTTCCGCCACCGCCACAACCTATAATTTTGATGTTTGTTCTTAGAGATTCTAGTACTTCCAATAAAAGCTGATCCTCTGCTGAGAATTGTCTGCCCCCAGATTCACTTTCTGGGATTTGTGAGGGGTCCGTGGCCTGCATGCTGGCACGGGAAATTGCATCGTTTATGAATGATTTCATTGTGATACCTCTACGACGGTTTGGCTGCAATCCGTCATGGTCTGACAGGATTGTGAGATGAATTTTTAGCCTCGTGGTGTTGAGGCTTAAATCCCCTCATATCGTATCAGGTTTTTAAGTCATCTGTAATGACGTATTTATCTATGATGCCATGAGTGCATTACGCGAGAGCCTCATCTGACGGTTGGTATTCCGTCAAGATATTCTTCATCAACCGGTTTTTTGTCAAAAATCTGCTCAGATTTGACACCCGTTATGATCAGCATAACACGCATTTTATTTGAGAGTGCTGGATCGACTGCTGCACCCCATATGATACGGGCATTGGGAGAAACACGTGACTGAATCGTGGATGCGACTTTTTCAGCCTCCATAAGAGTCATGTTTGTTCCACCAACCACATTGATCAGCACACCTGTAGCATCAGAGATATCAACTTCAAGTAAAGGCGAATTTAATGCATCTTCAATAGCTTCTGTAGCACGATCATCTGAGTCTTCTTCCGACTCTCCAAGTCCAATTAGAGCTACGCCAGCACCTTTCATGATTGTTTTAATATCATTAAAGTCCAGATTTACAAGTCCAGGCTTGGTAATTATTTCAGTAATTCCTTTTATGGCTCTCATCAAAAGTTCATCAGCAACTTTGAATGCCACATTTATCGAAACATTCGGACAAACTTTCAGAAGTTTATCATTTGGAATAACGATTACTGTATCGGCTGACTCTCTTAATCTGTCTAATCCCCAAATTGCGTTTTCCATCCTCATGCGGCCTTCGCCTTCAAAAGGCATAGTGGTGACAGCGATTGTAAGCGCACCCATGCTCTTAGCAAGTTTTGCAACATATGGTGCCGATCCGGTTCCGGTTCCGCCGCCCATACCTGCAGTTACAAACACAATGTGGGCATCCATTAGACTTCTTCTCAATTCATCATCAGCTTCGGCTGCAGCTTCTTCCCCTACTCTTGGCAAGGCACCTGCACCCAGACCTCTTGTGCACCTTCTCCCTAAAAGAATTTTATGAGGCGCGTTTACAGCTAAAAGATGCTGGGCATCAGTATTTGCTGCATACAATTCAGCACCGGTTATGCCTTCTTCAACAATACGACCAATTGTATTTGTACCGCCTCCGCCGCATCCTACAATCTTGATGTTTGTTTTAAGCTGGTCTAAGAATCTTGAAAGTTCGTCATCGATAGCAGAAAGCTGTTGCGGTTGAGCGTAGTTCTGATCTTGTACAGCATATGCCGGAGGGGCTTGCTGTTGATTAGGTGATGTCCCTCTAGAAAGTGCCTCATCAATTAGTGATCTCATGTGCATCCCTTTGTACTGCAACGCAACATCTATATTAAATAATTACCACTGGTCTGCTAATTGTCTGCCACAATTATCTAAAAATATAATTCATATATTTTAAACTCTGGCATCTGTAAAAAAGCAATCGGAATAATAATTATAACTATAACTTACATAAGATAAATACGTAGTTTAAGAGATTGGTTCAAAATATTGTCAGACAATTGTCATACAATAGTCACGATCTGCTTGAGTTATCTCATTAATCTGTTATTTTTAGCTGAGAGTTGACATTACTAATTTTGATCATCTCTTGTGCCGGACATAAAGATTAATTAATGTATATCGTAGATATTTACAGGTATACGAATACAAAAGTATATCAGTGATTGATTAATAGCAAAATTAATCTGTATTTCGAATAAACACGATTGATGCCTCAAAGTGCCAACCCGGACTTCAATATGTTATATCAATATGCAGAGGTGAAAACAATTGTGTCCAAAAACAAGGAGAGAAATTATATGTTTTCAGATATCATGAAAAATGTAAAGGCAAAGTCTCCCCTGATCAATGTAATTACTAATTTTGTCACGGTGAATGACTGTGCTAACATCCTGCTTGCAGCTGGTGCATCACCATGCATGGCTTATGACATTAGAGAAGTAGAAGACATTGTTTCAATAAGTCAAGGCCTTGTAATCAATTTAGGAGCTATAGAAGACGATCGGGCAATGCTTCTTTCAACAAAAAAAGCCAATGAAATGAAGATACCAGTAATTTTTGACCCGGTGGCCGCTGGTGCAAGCAGACTCCGTAATGATTTATGCACTGAGTTTCTGCAAAATGTAAAATTTTCAGTTATCCGCGGAAATATTTCTGAAATAAAATCATTAGCACTTGGAAGCTCAACGACTAAAGGCGTAGATGCTGCGGACGCGGATGAAATTACTGAGAATAATATTTCAGAAGTCGTAAAAATGGCTAAATCATTGAGTGAAAAAACCGGTTCGGTTATTGCGATATCGGGAAAGACAGATGTGGTGGCTGACCACCAAAGAGCATATATTATAAAAAACGGACATCCGATGATGGCATTAATCACCGGAAGCGGCTGCATGCTGACAACACTCATATGCGCATATTGTGCCGCAAATCCAGACAGGATTTTTGAATCAACTGCTGCGGCAGTATGTACAATGGGGGTGTGCGGAGAGTATGCTTATCAAAAAACAATAGATACAGACACCGGAACATCATCGTTTAGGAATTACCTGATAGATTATGTCAGCAAATTAGACAGTGAGATGATCGAGGAGCGTATGAAACTTGAAGTTTACTAAAGAATCTCTAAAGTTATATGTCATCACAGATCGCAGCTGGATTGGAAACAGGTCGATGTCTGAAGAAGTGGAAAAAACACTGAAAGCAGGTGCTACATGCCTGCAGATAAGAGAGAAAAATATCAGTTACGATGAGTACGTCTCCAAATCAATTGAACTCAGGAAAATATGCAACAAGTACAATGTTCCGTTCATAGTCAATGATAACATTGAAGTAGCATTAGCCAGCGGCGCTGACGGTGTTCATGTAGGACAGAACGATATTTTGAATAAAAATGTAAGATCCATAATCGGCAGTGATAAAATTCTAGGAATATCTGTAAATTCAATAGAGCTGGCGATTGCCGCAGAAAAAGCAGGAGCGGATTACATTGGAGTAGGTTCGATTCAGCTTTCTCCAACAAAGGGTGAATCAAAGATACTTTCCACAGAATATGTAAATGAAATATGCAATTCTGTATCTATTCCGGTTGTAGCAATTGGCGGAATTAATGAGCAGAATATACCAATATTAAAAGGAATTGGAATTGCCGGTGTTGCAGTTATATCTGCAGTGTTTGGCAAAGAAGACGTTGCTGAAGCAACTTATAAGCTCAGAAAACTAGTTGATGAGTACATATGAAATACGGTGTAGATATTTCACACAGATTCGCAATTTTTGATATGGATGGCACGATAATTGATTCTATGCCAGCATGGAAAAATCTGTGGAGTGATTACCTAATTTCCAAGGGTGTTCAACCCCCTAAAGACCTGATAGAATCCATTAGGAATATGACACTTGGCGAATCATCACAATATTTCATTGAGAGATTCGGCATAAAAAGTACAAAAGAAGATGTAAAGTCTGAATTTTACAAGATTATGGAAAAAAAGTACTATGTTGGATTTCCACCAAAACCCGGCATAATTGAGTATGTAAGTGAACTTCGTTCAAATGGTGTTTTAACGTGCGTAGTCACAGCTACTGCAGAAAAACTAGCCCGTGCATGTTTAAAACAAAATAATATGATCGGATTATTCGATTTTGTGATAAGCTGCGAAAAGGTAGGCAAAAATAAACAATTCCCAGATGCATACAACTTAGCATCTTACCAATTTGGATCTAAACCATCAGAAACTGTGGTTTTTGAAGACGCTCCATATGCTGCAACTACTGCAGTAAAAGCTGGTTACTACACTATCGGAGTATTTGATGAGTATTATATGAATTGTATTGATGCTATGAAATCAATATGCAATGATTACATATACTCATTTAAAAGAGACATTAACACTAATAGTTCAGAGCGCATTATTGATAGTTTGTAACTGTTGTCAGCATATTGTAAGCTAAATGATCGATTACAATATGAGATTTCCCTAACATTTGCCCTATCCTTATGACTCAGTAGAGGAGATATCCATTCCTTGTTAAATCATAATTGTTATTCAATACCATATGAGTTTGACAACAAGTCAGTTTGAAGCATATTTCTGATCATCTGTCAATGCCCTTGAGGCTTTTTCTTTATCTGATGGCTAGGGGATTAAAGGATTGTTAGCGTTCAGACCATATTAATATTCTTTAGATCTGAAGGGGACTCGACAGGCTTGTTAAACTGTCGTTCCCATAGCATAATAATTTTTATAACATCCTTTGCAGTATGATTATGCTTTCAGGTTGTATTGAGCAGAACAATTTAATTCTTATTTGAGGGAGCGGAAATGGAGTAGTTTTCACGCTCTGTCCCTTCAGTCTCCTTAAAATATGGTCATCTCGGGCACGTTCTACAGCATATCCAGTCTGCAGTGCAGCGAAACTTGTTATGCTTGCAGTATGTAGAAATGTCGTTGTGTGAACAGAATTCACAGCAGCCATTTCTTACCCATCACCCATCATTGTAAGGTACATCGAGGCAGGTCTGCGAATAGAGATCTAAAGCAGACATGAAATAAAGAAAAGAAACATCCATCAGGATCCCTTCCTGATGAATAACAATGCCCCGATCTGCCTCTTTTTCTGATCTTCTTCCACCGCGATTAACGCAAGCTCAAGCTTGTCAAGTGAGCGGTTGAATTCTTCGATAGTCAGAGCCTTATTCGCTTGACATATCGGGGTTAGCAGGCTTGGTAAACTCAAGCTCTCACCCCCACATATTCATAGTTTAGTAGTAAACAATTATTATTTAACAACTCTAAAGCTGTCGCTAATTCATTATTCAGCTCTAGAGCTAAAGCTAGAGCTGATCCAATTGTTCTTCTCATTTTGCAAGGCCTCCTAACTGTGTTAGGATGAAAGCCCCAAGGCTTAGAAAATATAAAACTGTTTTGAAAAATTGAGAAGTAAGATAGGACCGCCTTCATCGGTTTTTGGCCTTGCAAACTAAAAACAGATGATGAAGGCGGTTCATTAGTTATCCTTAATTCAGCGTTTATTTGATTAAGTACTTTTCCGTATCCAGTGCATTCAGTTGGATGGAAAAAGTGGGCACGACCGGATTTGAACCGGCGACCATCGGGTTATGAGCCTGACGCTCCACCAGACTAAGCTACGCACCCATTACTAGAAGAGGTTAAGAGAGCGCCCTAATAAATACTTTTTTGCTAGGCATCATACACACTATCAACTTACATCAAGAAGATAAGTGAAAAATAATAGAGTGTTACAAGTCCAATGATGAAGCTGCAGGTAATAAATGATGCTCAATTTAGCGAGTTGTCTCCAGATTACATGTATTGTGATTAAGGAGATTTTAGCTCAATTTTCAATCTATTAACCGCCTTTTCCATATCTTCCAGCAGTCTGTCGATATCTTTCATAAATTCATCAAATTTTTCTGTAGTGACTGCACCATCAGGTGATGGAACAATGAGCCCTTCCTGTTCTAAAATTCTTAATGAGTATCTTACTTTATGCTGGGGGTGACCTAGCAGTTCTGCCAGTCTGATGATTCCAATTGGCTCGTTTTCTTTAATTGTTTTCAGCATTTTGACATGACGTTCTAGAAGGCTAACTTCATTTTCCAGCCTTTTTGTGATGGTATTAGTGTCTGTCATGAGATTTTACCTGGCAATAGTAGAATACTTTGGCAATATATTAGACTTAGTGCATATTTTCTTGCCGTGCACTACGCCTAAGTCATTTTGATCATGATAAATCCTAAACGTAGAAAAAAATCTACGATTAGAATTGATAGAAATCTGAATTGCAGAACGCCTGAATATGGTTTACTTATGGACGTTACGGTCCCCTTTGCGCCATACGACTGTTCCAAAGAATCCTTTTGGCGGATATTTGTCGTGACCTTCTTGGAAAGGCTGCATCGGACCAAAACTTTTGTTCAAGGCTTCTTCTTCTGAGTTAAAGAGTCTACCATCCCATATGCACTGATATTTTACCTTCTTTGGTTTGGCTTTCTTCATTGTGTGGGGATAATGTAAAGTAAGATATAAGGGTAGCGATGAATGCTTTTGTGTGGCAGCAGCAAAAATCCATTATTGTATGCACTCATGAGATATATGACTTGTTCATATTTTATTTAAAAAAGGTATCTTCCGCAATGTATTTTTTTATTCACCATTATATGCCATGCTTGTTTCAACATTCTATAACTGTCGTCAACAATATATATTCAGATAGCATAATGGTGGTGGCTATGAACAGAATTAAGGTAATCAACGAGCCCTCGGAGCTTGTTCCAATGTTGCGGGCCGTAGATACCAGCATAAAACGGGACGTATTGAAAGAGGTAACACTTGAATGGCGTACTGTTAAAGATATTGAGGAGAAATTTGGCGAAGACGGTGCTGAGGCCCTCAAATTCTTTGAGAAGATGAAGCTGGTAGAAACGAGATGGCAATCGACAAGCGGATCGTTCCCTGAAAAAGCTTATCATACATACTATACTTCTTTCCACATCAACGCGTCTTGGCCAGTTTATGAGATCTCAGATGTATTGGCAGTAGCGATGATGTCTGAAGCAGATTTTGAGAAACTTGAAAAAGAGCTTTATGATGAGGTCGGACCAGAAGGGCGTTTTGCTGGAGATATCGCTGAAAAAATGGGTATAACCTCAACAATGCTGAGAAGCTTGGTTAAGCGTTCTGTACGTCTTGACTATCGCGGACACAGGATTGAACGTTTGAAGGAGTGAGTCTTAAGATGCAGGAAATATATATCCTGCGTCTTGGGCATCGTCCCGAGCGCGATAAACGAATCACAACACATGTTGCGCTTACTGCTAGAGCCTTTGGGGCTAAAGGTATCTTTGTATCGACAAAAGATGAAGTTTTAGAAAACAGCATTCGTTCCGTAGTCGATCGCTTTGGCGGGGATTTTACTATTGAAACAGGCACAAAGTGGAGAGACTTTATGCGTAAATTCGATGGTATCAAAGTGCATCTGACAATGTATGGCACCCATATTGATGATGGGATTCCAAAAGTAAAAGCAGATGTCCGAAATAAGATGCTGATTGTGGTTGGGGCTGAAAAAGTGCCTCCAGAAGTTTATCAATGGGCCGATTATAACATCGGTGTAGGAAATCAGCCTCATTCTGAAGTTGCAGCGCTCGCAGTATTTTTAGACAGATATCAGGACAGACAGGCGCTTCAGAAAGATTTTGAAGGCAACACAACTGTCATTCCATGCGAAAGAGGGAAGAACGTTGTTATCAAAGATTCCGAGTGAGGGAGATTGCATACAACTCTTACACTCTTACAAAGTTCCTCAGAATGTTATTGATCATTCATACAAAGTACTCAGCGTGGCACTAAAAATCGCAGGAAAATGCAATGCAGATATACCGCTCATAACTGCAGGCGCATTACTGCATGACATAGGCCGCTCAAAAACGCATGGATTGTTTCATGCATCATATGGTGCGGACCTGCTGAGCGGCCAAGGCATACCCGAACCTATTGTAGCCGTGGTACGTAAGCATACAGGTGCTGGTTTTACTTCAGATGAAGCACGGGAACTTAATCTCCCTGATGCAGATTACATGCCTTCAACTCTGGAAGAAAAGATTGTATGCCATGCAGATAATCTGGTATCAGGCACAAACATTGTCAAATCAAAGGATAAGATAAATATAGAATTATCAAAGGGGCATGAAAGCACTGCAGGCCGCATAGCGGATATGCATAAGGAATTATCGAGTCTATGTGGCATAGACATCGATATGCTATTAGAAAATTAATTGATTTAGATTTTTGCAGCTGGTTTCTTGCTGCTGACTCTCTTTGGGAAGTATCTAAGGATAATAATGTCCCCGATTGACTGTATCCACCTGAAAGGAACACTCACCGCTTTAGATTCTTCGACAAGAAGCGGATTGGTTTCATTTATAAACAACCCTTCTACTTTTTTCTTATCAATATCTATAACCAGATTTGTGACATTTCCTAGATAGATTCCTGCAGATGTATAAACCTGCAATCCCATTAATTCTGAGGCTTCCTCAAGCATGCGCCATCCCAGCACAATATTGCTTTCACTATCTTAAACTATCGCCCTGGTACATAAAAAAACCATTTATTACAGGAGACTATACTGCATATATGGATGAGTTAGAGGCTATCCGTGAAAGAAAGCTTAAAGAACTTATGAACGAGGCAGAATGGCCAACAGCTCCTATTAAGACAACAGATGCCAATTTTCTGGATGTCGTAAACAAGTATGATGTTGTAGTTATCGACTGCTGGGCTCCATGGTGCAAGCCATGCAGGGCAATGGGGCCGATAATTGATGAGCTTGTTGAAACATTGAAAGGAAAGGTTGCATTCGGCAAACTGGATACAGATCAGAACCAGCGCACTGCCATGAGATTTGAGATAGAATCCATCCCTACTCTTCTGGTATACAAAAGCGGCAAGCTAGTCAACAGATTAATAGGGCTGAGACCAAAGGAAGAGATTATTGCCTATCTGCGTCCATTAATCGATAAAAATTGACCTATTTGTAAAAAATCAAGGACAAGTGTATAATATACACTTATCTTTTCATATTTTAATGGATTTTACATCAGATGTAACGATCATTGGATCAGGTCCTGCCGGACTTCAGGCAGCCATTCACGCTTCACGCAGAAAAGCAAATGTCATTCTTATCGGTAAACTAACGGAATCTGCCCTTTGGAAAGCAGATATTGAGAACTATTTCGGCATACAATCTGCAACTGGAGAAGATCTTCTAAACATCAGTTTAGAACAGGCAAAAAGTTTTGGTACCGTGTTTCTAGAGGAAGAAGTCACATCTCTTGAGAAAAAAGATACCGGCTTTGTAGTAAACACAGACAATGGAAAATCAATTCTTTCAAAGTCAGTTGTCTTAGCTGTCGGAGTATCCCGCAAGAAGCTGGGAGTTCCAGGAGAGAAAGAGTTCTTTGGCAAAGGTGTTTCATACTGCGCTTCTTGTGATGCTGGATTTTATAAGAATAAAATAGTCGGAGTAGTAGGAGATGGAAGTGAAGCGGGAGAGTCTGCAGTCTTATTATCCAAATATGCTTCAAATGTCTACTGGATCTCATCTGGCAGATCTGTATCTCAATATATGTTAGACAAAGTGAACCAAGCTTCAATTAATCTGATCGATGCAGATGTGATAGAAATCATTGGTGAAAATAGAGTTGCAGGAGTTAAATTGGATAACGGCGCTGGTATAAACATGGACGGTGTTTTTATAGCACTGGGCGCCAAAGGCTCAATGGAGCTGGCTCTTGATCTGGACATCATGCCGGATATAGATGGAAGAATACCGGTTGATGCGGATTGCAAGACCTCGCTGGATGGAGTCTACGCCTGTGGAGATGTAACCGGTAAGCCGTATCAGGTAGCCAGGGCAGTAGGTCAAGGCTGCATCGCTGGAGACAATGCTGCTAAGTTTGCAATGAGGTGAGTTATGTCTCTCGAAAGCGAACTGATGGCAGGAATCGTAAGAGAAGAAGGCGGCTTTAGAAACTCTCTGAAAAAGATTTTGGAAGAAGATCTTCAGATGAGCGTCAATGAATTCTGTTCTAAAACAGGCTTATCCACATCTACAATATACAAGCTGATGAGCGAATCCAGAGAACCAAATCTGCGTACAGTCAGAGAGATTATCAGAGCAATACGCAGAATTGAGAATAAGCCGTATGGAAATTTTATTGCAGTGATTGCTGCAAGGCCTGTTCTGAATAAAATAGAAGAGCGGATAATCAAGATAGAAGGCCGTGAGATTCTTGTTAAAGAGTACCCGGCAAACAGTATGGAAGATGCGATCATCTCCGCAGTTATGGCTGAACGGGACGGAGCTCTTGCAATAGTCTGCGCTCCAATTGTAGCCCCAACAATTGAGAAGATTCTTACAATACCAGTATCAATCGTAATCCCGAGGGAAAGCATACTGAAAGCGATTGGAAGAGCAGCGAATGAGACTCTTTAAAGAGAGTCTTTCCGCTGCTGTTCTAAATCTGCTAAAATTGATTTTCTTATCTCAATGAATTTTGGGTCCCCTCTATCCCTTGGCCTCGGCAGGTCGATATTGTATTCTTTTACAATGTGACCAGGTCTTGCACTTAATATCAAAATACGGTCTGCAAGGAATACAGATTCGTCCACTGAATGAGTGATGAATACTATCGTTTTTTCAGTTTCATCCTGAATTCTCAGCAGCTCAGTCTGCATCTGGTTCCTTGTCTGAGAGTCTAAAGCACCAAACGGTTCGTCCATTAAAAGTATGTGTGGATTGTTGGCAAGTGCTCTGGCAATTCCAACTCTCTGTTTCATACCTCCGGATAATTCAGAAGGATGAGATTTTTCAAATCCATCAAGACCGACTAGATGTATGAATTGAGAGGCGATTTTTGTCCTCTCTTCAGGAGGGATTTTTTTAATTTCCAATCCAAACTCCACATTTTTCTGTACAGTTCTCCAAGGAAATAATGCAAAGTCCTGGAATACCATTCCGCGGTTTGGTCCAGGCCCGGTAACTTCCTCACCATCTACAACGATGCTCCCTGATGTTTTATCCACAAGACCTGCTATGATTCGAAGCAGAGTGGTTTTTCCACATCCAGATGGACCAAGAACACAGACGAGTTCTCCTTCCTTGACATCAAAGGTTATATCTTCAAGAACCTGCAGGATCTCATCATCTTTGGGATATTCCTTGTAGATGTTTTTCATGCTTAGGATTACTTCATTCCCATCCATCTTGCCACCTCATTTTCTATGAATTTCCCAAGCAGCGCTGTAAGAATTCCCAGGATTCCAATCATTACCATTCCTGCAAACATGAAGTCATAGAGACCCAGGTTATAACATGACTGAATTATGAATCCTAATCCGCCGCCCTTAGCGCCGATCATTTCCGCAGAAACAATACACATCCACCCGATTCCCAGTCCTACAGATATTCCAGTCATCATATGGGGTATCGTTGAAGGAAAGATCACTTTTGAAAAAGTTTGCAGTTTGCTGGCTCCAAATGTTTTGGATGCGTCGATCAAGTTTTTGTCAACACTTTTCACTCCAAATACTACATTAGACAGTATCGGGAAAAATGCACCGATGAATATAGTCAGCACTGGCCCCAGAAACACTCCAAAAGCTAAGAAGAACAGCGGTACCCATGCCATAGGTGGAATGGGTCTTATGATTTCTATTGCTGGAGTAAACAGCATCTCTGCACGTTTTGAGTGACCCAGCAATAATCCAACAGGCACTGCAGTGACGAGTGCGAGAAGGAAACCAAATACAAATCTTTCAAGACTTGAGAATAGCTGTGTGGACATTGATAAACCAATTCCCGGAACATTATCAAATGACTGAATCAATGCCTCGAACACTTCTGGCGGTGTCGGAAAATAGGATTTATCAAAAACTACAGCAAGTGCCCACCATGTTAATATTAGTGCGGCAATAGATATGGCAATATATCCGAGTTTTACGGCATATCCTTTTCTTTTCTCCTTTTGTATTTTATTAATTGGGGTAGTCAAATATTCTTGAGCCATATTCTACACCGTGACATATGTAAACAGATTTATTTCGTTATGATTCTATCAACACTATATATAACTGATTCACCGATTATCTCTTTATATCCATGTGTTCTGCATATTATGATTAGGCTGATTTTTGGTATTCAGCTGATTTACGTTATAAAATTGGAAGATGAGCTGCTCAATGCAGCTCATGTTGTTTTAGTGTTTAACTCCAGGCTAATACATTTACACCATATGTCTTTCCAAGGTACAGAAGCATCAGATATTGAATAGATCCTAAGGGTATGCCGACTACCTTGCCTTCTAAGCCCTTGATCTTCTCTTCCAGAGACATATTCTCATCAAACATTCCTGTCTTCGCAATTACAGCAGAACCATTTGTGTTCGCACATGCAATTATTGATACGTCAAGTTCGGAATGTTTAGCCGAGTACTGGATAACAGGCGGTGATCCTACATATGCAATGTCTAATTCTCCACCGATGAATGCACTCATAATGTTTCCTCCAGCCGCATATTTGGTAGTGCTCACGGCATTAATGTTCAGTTGTTCCAGCATACTTTCTCCATTTTCTCCGGCAAGCGGACTCATTGCCACTACCAATGCCAGCTGATGCAGATCACCATTGAGCTGCCCTACCCTCATTGTAACTTCTGTTGACAGCCCAGCATAATCATCACTGAGATTTTTAGCATCTGATAAGTATTCACCGTTTACAACTTTATCTATGAATTCTTTAGAAGAGTTGCATCCTCGTGCTTTGAGATCCTTTTCATAGATGATGTCTTGATTTATGAACTCCTCTACATAATATTCAAGCCAGTCGTTGAATCCTTTCTCTCCGTTTGCAACATCATTATTCATTTCATATGTTAATTCCATATGCTCCAATGATGCTATAATATCTGCATCATTCTTCAGACCAGTGTGTCCTTTCGTAATCTCAATCAGTGCCTGATGGTTTGGACTGTTTGTGTCCATTGCTTCATTGATCCAATTCAATGCTTTGATTTGAGCTGCTAAAAAGGCTATAACTGCATCTGGATTTTTCTCTGCAAACTTATTATCTACAGCGATCACACAACATGGATGCCCACTCCAGAACTCCTCAGACCACACAACAACCTCAGCATCTCCGCTCATCTCTGCTGCAGTTGCATAAGGCTCCCACAAAACACCGGCATCTATTTTTCCTTCCCTGATCGCATCCAATTGCTTTCCAGGCGCCACGTCAGTGTATTGTATGGCCCCTGAATTGTCTCCTCTAGTGAAGACATATCCAGCAACTCCAACAATTACAACTGCAATGACTACCACCACAGCAAGAACTGCTCTCTTGTCCATATTTGTTCGATCCAATGTATAATATATACTTTTTTACTCTACTTGTGAAATATGTTTCCTAGTTGTATAAAATAACTGGATACATTTTACACATGTATAGTAATATTGGATATGTTTTGCATATTGTAAGGATTATGCTGTTTAATTTTAAACATTATGACGATATAAGAAAAGCTAATATCATTAATGTCTTTTCAACCACTGATTCACATGTTCTCAATCACTGTAGAAAGCAACACTCCGCTGACACCATTAGATAATGTAAATGATATCGCTATAGAATTTTTAACTCATATAGGATATCTTTCCAAAGGATACACACCCAGAAGTGATGCTGAGGACACCAGTAACAGTATTCCTTATGTTTTATTCATGGATTGTTTTATGAAGCATCCTCATAAAGCATGGACTGCTGATGAACTTGCATATGAATTAAAAACTACAAAAGCTACCGTATACCGGCATATAAACAAACTCAAATCTTTAGATCTTTTAGAAGAAGCATCCGCAGAGCAGTCCGATGGCAAGATTAAGAAAGGATATAAGATCAGATTTGGAGACCTGCGGAAAGCATGGAGCTTTGTAGAAGCCAATGTTCAGATGGCTATGCAGAATTACAGAAAAACTGTAGAGCACTTCTGCGATCTGATGGCGAACGACAATACTGATTAAAGTCGGTGTGTAAATTGGCTGAATATTGCAGAGAGATAGTTCAGAAAATATTAGATGGTGAAATAACTAATAAAGATCAACTGCAGAATTACAAGATTAAAATTAGTAAAAAATATAGTTTGCCTGGAGTTCCTAGAAATTCAGAAATATTATCTGAAGTTACTGATGAAGAACGCCCCCTTGTAGAAGCAATATTGATCAGAAAGCCTGTCAGAACACTGTCAGGGGTGGTTGCTGTTGCAGTGATGACATCCCCTGCCCCCTGTCCGCATGGAAAATGCATCTATTGTCCCGGAGGCGTGGAAAATAACTCTCCTCAATCATATACAGGTAAGGAACCGGCGGCCAGAAGAGGAGAATTCTACAATTTTGATCCATTTGATCAGGTAATTGGAAGAATGGAGCAGTTGGAAGTGATCGGCCATTCTACTGAAAAAATAGATCTTATCATCATGGGTGGAACATTCACATCCAGACCTCAGGAATACCAAGACTGGTTCATAAAACGCTGTTTTGATGCCATGAACGGTTTTGACTCAGACACTCTCATTGAGGCTCAGAATGCTAATGAAACTGCACCGCATCGCTGTATAGGTCTTACGATTGAAACGCGCCCGGATGCAATGAATTACTCAAACATCGAAAATGCAATGGCTTTGGGAATGACCCGCGTTGAAATGGGCGTCCAGATTCTCGATGATGAAATCCTGAGAGCGGTTAACCGCGGACATGGCCTTCAAGAAATAATCGATGCGACTCTGGCAGCAAAACGCAGCGGATTAAAAGTATGCTATCATGTAATGCCTGGCCTGCCTGGATCATCTCCTGAAAAAGATGTAGAGTGTTTCCGCAGGATCTTCGAAGATCCAGATTTCCGTCCTGACATGCTGAAAATATATCCTACTTTAGTTGTAAAAGGAACTAAACTCTACGACATGTGGATAAATGGAGAATATGCTCCGTATTCTACAGAAGAAGCTGTAAAAGTCATCGCCAAAATGAAAGAATTTGTGCCTCCCTGGGTAAGAATTCAAAGAATCCAGAGAGACATTCCCGTCCCGTTGATTGAAGCGGGCGTTATGAAAGGTCATCTCAGAGAGCTTGTTAAAGCAGAGATGAGGGAAAACGGTACTTCATGTAAATGCATAAGATGTCATGAAGTCGGACATATGGGAGTGACTGAAGATCAATATGAAAATCTAGAGCTCACAACAACTTCATACGAAGCATCAGGTGGAACGGAGCATTTCATTGCACTGAGAATTCCTGAAATTGATGCTCTGGCAGGGTATGTGCGTCTCCGTACTGGAGATGGAGATATTGCAAGCATACGCGAATTGAAAGTTTTCGGAAAGCTGGCGCCAATCGGCTCCTCTGGAAAATGGCAGCACCGCGGTGCCGGTAAAGAATTAATGCACACTGCAGAAGAAAAAGCACTGCTGGAAGGATGCTCATTCACACGCGTGACATCGGGAGTCGGCGTAAGAAAATACTATGAATCGCTTGGTTATGAACTGAGAGAAATGTATATGGTTAAATTGCTGCGGTAAACGCAGCAATATTTTTTATAAAAATTACATTGTAGACATTACAACAACATCGCGCGCAGATCTCATCTCGCTGAATGGAAGGATCAAGCGCCCCTTGGCATCAGTTTTGTGAATCTTTGCATCGATATCTTCAGACGGCACTACCAATACATTCTTGATGTCTCCGCTTACAGTGTCCACCAGGAAGTTTTCAATCATGCCCAGTATCTGACCATCGTTAGTCATAACTGTTTTTCCTTTTAGTTCGCTAATGAATTTTTTCATCCCAATATTCCCCTCATTTAGAGCTTTAGCTGGCACCCTTATTAATTTGTGCCTATATAACTCGATCGATTACCTATATGCTCCGGCATCTTTCCATTCAGGAGATATTCTTTCTATCTTTTTTGAGAAGTCCTCGTACCATTTTATTATGCTTTTATCACAGGATGGATAAACATTTTTCAAGGCTTTTTCAAAATCAGACTGAACTACGACAGATCTTCCGTTTCTTATTGCATTGAGTCCGCTTTCACGGCATAATGCGGTGATATCGGCACCTGAAAACCATTCTGTTTTTGCAGCGAGGAGCTTAAAGTCTACATTATCCAACTGCATATTTTTGGTATTTACGCGGATTATAGCTTCCCGGTCTTTGATATCCGGAAGAGGTACCAGTGTTAAAGAATCAAACCGCCCGGGGCGTAAAAGAGCTGGATCGATAATGTCTGGTCTGTTTGTAGCACCAACCACCATAACCTTTTCCATGTCTTCAAAGCCATCCATTGATGTCAGCAGCTGGTTAACAACTCTTTCAGTTGTTCCGGAGTCATTGAGGTGGCCCCTCTTCGGAGCTATGGCATCGATCTCATCTAAGAATATGATCGATGGAGCGATCTGCTTTGCTTTTTTGAAAATCTGACGAACCGCCTTCTCAGAGTCACCCATCCATTTAGACATAATTTCAGGGCCTTTGATTGAAAGGAAGTTAACTTTGCATTCATTAGCTACAGCCTTTGCGATCAATGTTTTGCCGGTTCCGGGAGGGCCGTAAAGTAAAACTCCTCTTGCCGGAGTAATTCCAACATTCTTGTAACAGTCTGGGTTCTGAAGCGGGAGTTCGATCAGTTCCTTAAGCGTCTCCTTGACTTTTTCCAGTCCGCCGATATCATCCCAACTTACTTCAGGTATTTCGACTGAAACTTCTCTCATTGCTGACGGCTCAACATCCCTGAGAGCTTCTTTAAAATCATCACTTGTAACTCTCATATCCGCGAGGATTGATGATGGAACGGGGCGGTCTAAGTCAAATTCTGGAAGATACCGGCCTAAGCATTTCATTGCCGCTTCTCTCGCAAGTGAGGCTATATCCGCACCTACAAACCCATGAGTTATAGCAGACAGGTGGCCTATATCCACATCATCAGACAGGGGCATACCTCTTGTATGAATCTGCAGGATCTCTCTTCTGCCTTTCAATGTGGGTATGCCGATTTCAATCTCTCTGTCAAATCTGCCTGGACGTCTGAGTGCTGGATCGAGAGCAGTCTCCCGGTTGGTGGCCCCGATGACTATTACCTGACCCCTTTCTCCAAGGCCGTCCATTAATGTCAGCATCTGTGCTACGATTCTATGTTCAGTCTCTCCAGATACAGCTTCTCGTTTAGGTGCGATCGAATCAATTTCATCGATGAAAACGATTGACGGAGCGTTCTTTTCAGCCTCTTCAAATTTTTCACGGAGTTTTTCTTCACTTTCTCCGTAGAATTTAGACATGATCTCCGGGCCGTTTATCGTGTAAAAGTTAGCTCCTGATTCATTGGCTACAGCCTTTGCGATCAATGTTTTGCCGGTTCCGGGAGGGCCGTACAGCAATACTCCCTTAGGCGGATCAATTCCAAGCCTGTCAAAGAGTTCAGGATGTTTCAGTGGAAGTTCAATAATCTCCCTGACACGTTTCAGCTCTCCTTCCAGTCCGCCGATGTCATCATAGGTTATGGACATCCCGTTGCTGTCCTCGACATCAACAGATTCTGTTTTGATGACAATATCAGTATTGTTGTCTACAATTACCACTCCGCCTGGCTGTGTACTTAATATAATAAATGGAAGAAATCCCCCCATGAGTGCAATGTTGGGAATGACTATGGAATCTCCCTTTACCAGAGGCCTGCTGAGAAGACCTTTTTTAAAAAGTTCTTCGACCCCCTGACCAAACTTAACTCTTTTTCCAGCAGGTATTTTCGGGGCTACGATAATTTTTGCTGCCGGCTGCACGTTTGCTTTGGAGACTGTAACTTTATCACCGATAGATATGCCAGCATTGGATCTTACCATGCCGTCTATTGAGATCGTTCCTTTTCCTTCATCATCAGGAGATGCACGGAATACCTTGGCTGCAGTTTTTCTCTTCCCGGTGATTTCTATAAAATCACCCATATCTACACCGAGTTTACTCCTGGAAAAACTGTCTATTCTTGCTCTGCCCAAACCTACTTCGGACTGATGCTGTGCACTCTCAACACGTAACGTAATGCTTTCAGGCATTTTTGTGAGCCCCACTACTAATCAGCATATCTGATATTAACGTAGCGACATCGGACGCATTTTTCTGTTTGATAATTTCAGTGCAATGACGCATAATGATGCATTTAACGCACCTACAATAATCATGATAATTGACAGCATATATGGCGTAATTGCAATTCCTGCTATGCTTAAAAATGCGATTGCTCCGATTAACACTGCAACAGAGAGTCCCATAATCATGATGTGAGAGTGCGCATTAACAGCCAGACCATAATACATGAAAATGTTGCCAAGGCCAATAAACAGCATCGCTATAGCAAGAGTCCTCATCAATGGTGCAGTTTCTTCAAGCGGATATACACCGCGGACTAGCACATTCAAGATAAACTCCGGAGCTATGACATATACTGCACATACAGACAGAGACAACACAAGCATCATAGCCAGGGATCGCTTTAGAATCGGACTGGAATCTCTGCCTTCTTCATATGCTCTGGCGATCTTTGGGTACATTGCTCCTACGACTGCTGTCGGGAGGAAAAGTGCTACTTTTGCTAATGTTGAAGCCGAAGTATAATAATTAGCCGGATCCTTGTCAAACAAAATTGCACCAAAAATAATGTCTACATTCGTAAGAATTGTGTAACACAGCATTCCAACCATAGATGGTACGGTGCTCCTCCAGATCTCGTTAGTTTTTACAGGAGTGCCTTTGTTCAACAAGTGATCCTTGACCAAAAATAAAGAGAGAATTGATGCAAATGCGATTCCGGTAATGACTCCACCTATAGCACCGGCAACACCATATCCTGCGAGAACTGCTCCAAATCCTACAATCAGTTTCAGAGCATAGTTCAGCATGCTCTGTGTACCATATTTCGTGAATTTCTGAAAGCCCTGCAGCGCACCTGATCCTACTGGCTGCAAGAGTGAAAAGAATATTGCTGCGCCAATAAGAACTATTGCAGTGGTGGACGTCAATTTCAAAGCGCCGCGGATTGTATCTGTGCAGAGTATGAATGAAGTTACAATTCCAATTGCAGCACCCAGACCTGCCACTAAAATGAACGTTCTGCGCATTATGTAGGAAATAGCATCGTCATTGTTCTCTGCCTTATATTTTGATACAAACTTCACAACTACGCTCTGAACTGCACCGGCTGGAACTGATATTATGTACAATATAGACAATAAAGTGTTTAATTCTGAGATTTGATTAGGGATCGTATTCTGCATCATGATCTGAAACAGAAAATTGCATCCGCCTCCTGCGATGGTTGCAATTATCAAGATGAGCGCTGGACCGCTGATACTGTCTGAATCCAACTTTTTTAAAAAGCCATCCCTCATCAAATGCCCATCTGCCATATTACTTACCATATATACTGTTTTTTAATTTAATGCAAATATCAGAACAACTTATCAAAATTAGTAGCACATCTGCTACTTAAAACCCTCTTTCCGAAAAGATATAAACAACATCAGACTACACTCAATATTATGAATATGGATCCTGAATGTGTTCCATGCCTTCTGGGACGCGTGTTTTATCAAGCTAACCTCTGCAACCCCGAAAGCTCATACAATTCCATGAAAAAAGCATTGGAAATTTTGTCCTCTGAGTTCACTGCCGGAAAGAACTCCGCTGGCATCGCTACAAAAGTGCACAAAGCGGCATATGACGAGATGGGCGTGGCTGATCCATATCTAGACTTGAAAATACAGGCTTACAATGTAGCGTCATCCATTATCAATGAAGCAGAAGAGTTCATAGATTCTTCAGATAACAGATTAGAAGCTGCAGTAAGAGCAGCTATTGCCGGAAACGTGATGGATTTCGGGGTCCAGGGGCTTACAGATCCGGAACATCTATCTAAAAATTTTGACAGTCTGGTATCGCAGCCCCTAGCAGTCAATGATCTGGAGAAAGCAGAAAAATTCATTGGAGAGGGGAGAAAAGTTCTGTATCTTTTAGACAACTGCGGCGAAGATGTTCTGGACATCTTGCTTGTAAAAGAGCTGCAGAAAATCGGCACATATGTAACCGGGGTAGTGAAAGGAGAACCCATCTTGACAGACGTAACTATGAGTGATGCGGATCGTTCGGGAATAAGCAGAGTTTTTGATAAAACGATAAGCACACAGATGTTTGCAGTAGGAGTCTCCGTGGAAAAAATGAAAAAAGAATTGACGGAGGAAATAAATTCTGCAGACCTCGTGATCTCTAAAGGAATGGGAAACTTCGAAGCATTATCTGATTCTTCAATAAATCCCATCTTGTACTTATTCAGAGCCAAATGCAATCCGGTTGCTAAAGCTGCAGGAGTTATCAAGAACGACAATGTTGCGAAGCTGGTTCTTTAATTAACCCCTTCTTTAGGATCATCCTTCAGAAGATTTCTATCTATTTTCAAGACTGTTTTTACGATATGCACTGCAATCTGAATAGCATGCATTTTGGTAATTCTTGAATCGATGATTCCGCTGTCCACCATGTTTATGAATTCGCCTGTAGCAACATCTACACCTATGCCATCAGGCTGAGAACGGAGCCTTACCATCATCTCATAGCCGTTATATCCTGCATTATCAAGTATCTGCCTAGATATTGATTCAAGCCCTTTTACAAGAATACCACAGCCTATATTCTGAGATTTTCCGTCAAGCATCTTTTTTTCAAGATATCTAGCAGCATTCAGTTCAGCAATTCCTCCGCCGGGGACGACTCCTCCTTTCAAAGCATAGTGAAGCCCGCATATCCCATCTATACACGTACGCATTCTTTCTTTAGATGTCTCGGTAGTCGCTCCTCCGATGATCAATGTAGCGGCTACACCGCTTTTAGGGGCTCTCAAAATTGTCAGATTCTTGTCTTCATCAAGTTCAATGCTGTCTGCTTTAAAGCACGGCAGGATGTTGCCAGATATTATCTGCGACCCATAAACTGCAGGTGTTTCGAGAGATCGTGAGAATAAAACAAGCTCTTCCATAGATAAACGTATCAATGCAATATTTCTGGTCAGAAGCTCCATCTTAAATGCATTATCAATATTCGGTGCGCTTGTTAAAACAACATTTATCTCATTCTTAACTAATGCATCGATGAGCGCTTTTCTTTCAGCATCATGACGTTCATTATCTTCAATCTGCGTACCTGGCAGAGGAAACTCCAATGATCCTTTTATAAAACATACATTTGGATTTGATATGTAACTAACTACTGATGTTTCCTGCGGCATAGCTTCAATAGCTATACCATCTACAAACACGTCGTCACCCAGTCTTCTCAGAAGAAGAATTCCATGTCTTAAGTCTGTTCTGCTTTGAGGCCCTAGATGATCTGCAGCCAGCATGATGTGATTCGAGAGCTGCCTGCCGTCCAGTTTAGACGCGGTAGCTGTTTTTAGTATATCTTTAACTTTAGGATCTTTAAGCGATTCTATCTGTATTTGTACACTGTTTAGATATTCAGCTACGATGTCTACACCTTCATCCAGCTCTGACAGTATTCGTGAAGGGTGTATTCCGCATTCTGACGTCATCCTGTAGCCTTCTTTAAGCATCTCTGCCGCCATGATCACAGTGGATGTTGTTCCGTCACCAACGTTCATCTCCTGTCTTTCAGCGATTTCAACGAGCAGTCTTGAAACAGGATGTGCCGTTTTCAAAGATACTAATACAGTATATCCGTCATTGGTGATTACCCTGTTTCCCATCTGATCTACAAGCAGCTTATCCAGACCTCTTGGTCCCATGGTTGTTCTAATAACATCAGCCATTCCGACAGCAGCCATGACATTACCAGCTAAAGCATTCAGATCGCCTGAAAATTGCTTTGTTTGTCTAGTTTCCTCCGAAGCCATGCTATTATGTTTTACAGCTTCCACAATAACTAGATTGCCGTTATAAAATCTCGATAACTACTAATACCAACCATTAGGAAATTTTATTTTACATAGGTGGACGATAATGTATATCACTCCAACGTTTGAAACGGGAAATCCATTGGTAGAGTTTATATTCATACTCTTCAATGGAATATCAGAGGTTCCTCTGGTATCTTCCGTTGTAAGCGGAGCATTGATACTAGTTGGAGTACTGATTGCATCTCGTCGGGCAGCCGCAATGATGGTGGCTGGTAGCTTAATAGGAGCAGGAATGGGTCTACTCCTAGGCGTACCATATCATCTTATAACAGCCGGTTTGCTTGGATACAACTCAGTTCTTTCAGCTATGGCATTATGGTCAGGTCCTTTTACAAAAACTAATGGCGCAACATTAGCACTTTCTCTTTTTAATGCAGCAATGACTGTAATAATCTATCTTGCACTTGACAACGTTTTAGGAAATATGTTCCAGGTAGGCGGCGGAGGATATGGAATACCCTCATTCACACTCGGATTCTGTGTGGCAACCTGGATGACCTTGCTTGCAGCAAGGTACTTTGGAGTTGACATATTTGCAAGATCTCCCGCCCCAGAAGGTGCTATCAGTGCAGAAGGACGCTACCATGATGTAGTCGCTTCGGGTGTAACAAAGTTACTGCCTGGAAGCGGCAACCCTGACAATTCAGAGGACTTTCATTGGACAGTATGGGAATTTATTAAAGCAGGATTTACCGGTGTTGCACAGATTACATTTATTAATAATTGGAAAACAGGTGTATTCTGGGTAGTCGGTCTGACTCTCTCATTTTCATTAGTGAGCGGAGGAATCTTTAATAATGCATACACAGCCAATTGGGATCCGCTGTCTCCATTGTTCCTTGCAGGTGCCATGGCATTTATAGGATCACTGGTCGGGGCAATTTTTGCAAAACTGGTAAAATTCCCAGACTCAGAAATACGTTCTGGTCTTCATGGTTTTAACCAAGCACTGCTGATGATCGCTTTAACAGCATTCCTGCCGCTGAATCTTACAACATTCGTTTATGCACTTTTCGCGACAATTGTCTGTACAATCATCATCGTGCCTGCTGTGAAAAACTTCTTTGGACGCTGGGGTTTGCCAGGTTTGACGGGACCATTTAACTTTGCAGCGTTCTTTTTCATCTGGGCAGCACCATACATTCTCAGCATTCCATTTGGGCTCGGATGGGGTAGGCCATGAATAAGTGGTTTGCGGACAGAAACCCAAACTTTGCAACAATGATTGCGCTCATAGGAGCGCTTTCAGTGTTGAACAGTGTGTTAGCCATCATCTATGATGGCACACACATTGGCGATATTGCAAAAATCATCAATTACGTACTTGCTATACTATTCTTAATCAATTTCATATACAGATTTTTAACTTCAACATCTCCCAGACAATACATTCTGCATGAGTTTGGATGGCTGGACATATTATGCATCATTCCATTTTACCAAATATCCTGGCTGTTCAGAGGTGTCCGTTCTTCAATGATCTTCTGGCATATGGGATGGCATAAATTAAAATCCAATATAAGAAATGAAGGTGCAGAAGCAATATTATTTTTAGGAGTATTTATTATAATACTAATAATTGAATTTGGATCAATGGCAGCATATAGTTTTGAATCAGCAGATCCAAGTGCCAATATACAGAAACCTACTGACGCATTATGGTGGGCCATTGTTACAATATCTACAGTGGGATACGGTGACTTTTATCCAGTTACTCTCGGTGGAAGGCTTACAGCTTCATTGATGATGATTGCAGGAATAGGAATATTTGCTACATTGACCGGTTATCTGGCCAACAGATATCTCGTATCAAATCAAGCTAAAGCAGTAGTTGGAAAGGGAGGACAGGTATCAATATTGACCCGGCTGGAAGGAGAATCGAAAGAGGAATTTGATAAAGCATACAAAGATTTGTCAGAACGCCTTGAACGAATAGAACAAAAGTTTGATTCAGAAGATCGCAAATGAAATTATTTACCTCAGTATTGCCGAATGGGAAAACAGAGATAAGAGGGGACTTGATAGCAGGTATAACCCTTGCTACCGTAGCCATACCTCAAGCAATAGGCTATGCCAATATCGCAGGTATGCCTTTGGCTACAGGGTTATACACTCTGTTGATTCCCTCTCTGATTTTTGCAGTATTCGCATCATCAAGACATTTGTCAATCGGAGCAGATTCATCTACAGCACTAATCTTGGCAGGCGGTCTGACTGCTGTGGCTGCCAGAGGTTCAGCTGATTATATTTCACTGGCACTGATGGTGACCTTGGTCGTTGGTATACTTTTGATTGTCTCTGGAATACTTAAGTTAGGTTTTATCGCAGATTTCCTTTCAGACACTGTCATGATTGCTTTCCTGACCGGTGTCGGAATAGTAATCATGGTGGAACAGATTCCTGGAATGCTGGGCATTTCCAATCTTGGAAATGGAGTGATCAATATTGCATCTGCAGTTTTCACACATTTAGATTTAGTTTCTTTCATATCTATAATCATTGCAGCTGCATCTCTGCTTATTATATTTCTATCAAGAAAAATTTCACGAAAAATTCCTGATATGCTTATCGTTGTGATCGGGTCGATATTGATAAGTATTATATTTAATTTAAAATCAACAATTGATACAATTGGAAACGTTTCTCAGGGTCTCCCTTCTCTGACATTTCCCACGGCAGATTCCTTTTCAATGCTTCCCCAGATGTCTCTCACAATCGCTTCATTGTTTTTAGTGGCTGTAGCTAAAAGTGCTTCACTGTCACGAGTTTATTCTTCAAAATCACATGATTCATTTGATGAAAACAGAGATTTAATTTCACTTGGCATAGCAAATATCGGAGCAGGACTGACAGGTGCTTTCATATCCAGCGGGACTTCCGGCAGAACAGAAGTAACATATTATGCCGGTGGAAAAGGCCAGTTCACACAGATTGTTATGTCAATCATTGTGATAGTAGTTCTTGTCTTTCTGACAGCTCCGCTTTCAAACATGCCTCTGGCTGCACTCTCCGCCATCGTCTTTGTAATCGGACTGGAGATGGTAGATGTCAAGGGATTGAGATCCATAATCAAAAAAAGTAAAGGAGAAGCGATTGTCGCTGTAGCCAGCATATTTGCTGTTGTGTTTTTAGGTGTAGAAATAGGAATAGTTTTTGCTATGGTGGCTTCACTGCTGTTTCATGTAAAATCAGGATACAAACCAAAGAACAGACTTTTAGTCTTCAAAGACGGACAGCTTGCAACACTTCCTGTATCTTCAAGAAAACAGGCTCTTCCCGGTTTAATAATCTACAGATTTAATTCTTCAATGTATTATGCAAACGCACCTACGCTGCGTGAAGATCTGGAAACTCTATCCAATGATGTGAAATGGCTGTGTCTGGATATGTCTGCTGTACCAAGCATAGACATTTCTGCAGGAGATGCTCTGATAGAGTCAATAAATAATCTCAAAGAAAAAAATGTTAAAGTTGTGTTTTCGGATGTTGATCCAGACGTCTCCAAAGATTTGTTAAGGCTGGGGATCACTTATGAAGTGGGTCCCGAATCCTTTTTCAAATTTCCCAGAGACGTCGTAGATGCTTATGAGAAGTCCGAATACACTTAATTGCGTTCACTGCGGACGTTTGACGAAGTTTCCTCAATAACTGTGTATTTGCTGGAGTTCGGCAGTTTGGAGATGATCATATTTTCTACAACCATGGGATCCAGCTTTCTAGCCAGCTCTATTGCCTGCTCAAGTTTGGCTTCATGGTCTGCATAGATTGTGTATAACGTCTCTCCTTCCAGCACCCTGTTTCCGCGTTTTTTATTGAGTACTACTCCTGCACCCTTGTCCTTTGGAGAACCGGCTGCTCTGGCAATCTGCACCAGTTGTTTATTCTTTATAGAGTTGACATACCCAGACATTGCAGAAATGATATCATGCTTGTACATCCCAACGGTGATGTCAGATGACGAAATGTTTGGATTGCCGCCCTGAGCAGCTACAATCTCTCTGAACTTAGTCAGTGCCTGACCCGATTCAAGGATCTCTTTGGCCTTGGCTTCACCGTTTTTTATGCCTCCCATTTCCAGCACCATTGCGGCCATGCCTATGGATTTCTCATAGACGCTGCTGGGGTGCTTTGAACCTTCCAGAATTGTGATGGCTTCCTTAGCTTCCAGCGCTGGTCCGATGGCTCTACCTACAGGCTGTTCCCCATATGTTATTGCACATCTTACTTCGATTCCGAGTTTTTCTCCCAGATCCATAAAGTCCCTGGCAAATGCCTGCGCCTCTTCGATGGTAGGAACTTTAGTTCCAGCACCGGTTGGAATATCAATCACAAGACAGTTTGCACCAGCTGCCTTCTTCTTAGACATTACGGATGCAAGAAGCTGGGCATGAGGATCGATTCCAAGAGGGTATTCAACTTTAATTATCGTGTCATCAGCAGGAGAAAGACTCATAGAGCCTCCCCATGCCAGTGTACCGCCTACTTTTTCAGCTACAGTTCTCAGTTTATGGGCATCCATGTTCACGTCTGCAAAAACCTCTATGATATCTGCGGTTCCTGCAGCTGAACTTATTGCTCTGGACGAGGTCTTGGGTATGATGAGTCCCGCGGCTGCTACGATGGGAACCACAATCAGGGTAATCTTATTGCCAGGACATCCTCCTACTGAGTGGAAATCAAATATCGGACCGCGGTCAAATGTGATGGTGTCTCCTGTTTCAACCATTGCCATGGTAAGATCTGCAGTTTCCCGGATATTCATTCCATTTATTTCCAGAGCTACTACGTACGCAGTCAGTTCAATATTGCTGAGATTGTGCTGGACAATATCATTGATGATTGTTCTGATCTCTTCAGTAGTCAGCTCTTCGCCTCTCATCTTTTTCTTTATGTATTTTACAGATTCAGGCTTGGATGTCGGAACGACATCTACAATCTCATCACGCTCAGGTCCCAGTACTCCGTAGGCTCTTCCTAGTATCCCGACTTCTCCCTGATTTACTACTGTATCTGTTGTCTGCAGGAGGGCAACGATTGAGTTGCGTTCATGCTTAATCCTGATCCTGTCCTGCTCTCTTACACCAAGTTCAATAGCATCATTGTCATGGAGTACGCAGGTGTATTCAGCGGATTCCATATCAATATATCTGGCTTTTAAATTCATGCCGATCCCCATTTGCTTAATGCCTGATCGAGTTCTACGTGAGTTTTACGATATTCACTGGCAGGAATCTTTTCGTATGCAGCATCAACCGCCTGAGATAATGCCATAGCACCTTTCCGGACTCCGCCGGGATGTCCTGCAACTCCTCCGCCGGCCTGTATCTGAATGTTTGTTCCAGCGATTTCCACCAGTTTCTCAACAAGCCCCGGATGCATTCCTCCAGAGCATACTGGAAGGACTTCCTTGTACGGAACATCTCTGCCGATGCATGCCTGCTGGTTAGCAATATCTTCTGTGGTAGATCCAGTCATTTTACCTACTCCGAATGTTCCAATATGGAGTGCATCTCCGCCGCACATTCTGACAAGCTTTGCAAAAACATTCATGGATACGCCCATGTCTTTGTTTTTGGTTATAGCGCCGTGCATTGTACGGTGGACATGAATCGGCACTTTTATCGATGGATCCTCTCTGAGTGCCTGGACTGCAGCGAATCCGCATGTAATTACATCTACCATGATCTCACTGGCTCCTAACTCCTGCACTCTTTCAGCCACTTCTACAATTTCATGACCTTTTGTAGACACATTTATTGCATGAACCATTATGTGGCCGCTTTCATCCTTCACGCGGTCGATGGCTTCTGCCACTGCAACTACTCTGTCTTCAATAGGGCAGAACTTCTGATTGGAAAGGGTCTCATCATCTTTACCATTGGTCAGACCGCCCATTCCAGCTTCATATATGTAGTTCGCAGTTTCCTTCGGCGACAGCCCGATCTTGGGCTTAACGATGGTACCTACAAGGGGTTTTTCAGGCCTCTTGAGGACTTCTCTTAATCCCTCTGCCCCAAACCTGGGTCCGAGAAAATCGTTGAGCATTGATTTTGGGAAAAAGACATCCTCTAAGCGTACTCCGTTTAAAGCATCTAATCCAAACAGATTTCCGGAGATTACACTCAGGACCTGGGGTATTCCACCGATATCTAAACTGAAATCTTCTTTTGGATATGCTATTGTAGCAATATCCCCTTCCACAGCAGTCACTCTTCCACTGTATAACTCAAAGATTTCTTCATTTAGTGTAGATATTCCGGTCCAAGTTCCTGTAGACTGTTCAGCTGCGATCGCTGCAGCTGCATTACTCATCTCAAGATTCGTGGCAATCTTGTATTTACATATTACATAGTCATCCGGATCTATTTCTTCACCCAGATGAAGATACTTATTAGAATACTCCATTCTTATCCCTCCGTCTCAAAAAGACATTCGTGTCCTAGTTTATTTACTATAACTTCGTAAGCTGCATATGGAGAAATCAGTCCGATTTCTGTTGCAATACAATCTATATATTCAGCAGGTGTGGAATCAAAAACTGGATTTCTGATCCTTACATTTGGAGGCAGATTTTCAGCGACTTCGGAAGTATCTCTTTCCTCTATCTCTACAATCTCCCCTTCCATCGTTTTAGGTGAAAATTTATAACTTTCAGCGCAAACCATCATCGGAACTCTGGCTTCATGAGCGGCCAGCCCTATCTGTGACGTGCCAATTTTGTTTATCAGTGCGCCGTTGGAACATATTGTATCAGCACCTACTACTGCAATATCTATCTCTTTCATAATCCACCTGACTGCACTATCCACAATCATCGTGACGGGAATCCCTGCATCGGACAGATCTTTTACTGTCAGCAGTCCCTGCTTCCAGGGTCTGGATTCAGTAGCATACACTGAGATATTCTTGCCCTGCTCATACGCTGTTTTTATGACACTTAGAGCAGCCTTGCTGTTGCAGTGTGTAAGTACGACATCTCCATCTTTGATTCTATTGGCACCTATTCTGCCGATTGTCTCAACTGCTTTCTTAGAATTAGATATGAATATATCAGCATCTCTGGAGACTATTTCTTTTAAACTTGTCACATCTTCTGCATTTTTAACATTCTTCAGAGTTGCCTGAACAGCATTCCACAGAGAAACAGCAGTCGGCCTGGAATTTACCAATGTATCTCTACCCTTGTTGAGAAGTTCCGTGAACTCTATGAGGGACTCTCCATTATACTCTTCAGCCAGCTCTTTTAACGCTTCTGCAGCGCTGCGGGCTATCAGTCCTGCACCCCTTATATTCATCGTCCGTATGGACTCGGCGGTCTCATCGAGTTTCATAAATAACATATCGCCGCATTCACTTTTAATAGCTACCCCAAATAACTACAGTTTAGCAAACAATTTTTAGTACGTAGCTGATAACCCTGCGGGGTAACTGAACATGATGGAAGCTGTGATATCCATTGCGATGCCGGAAAACTGGATTACAGACGTAGTTGAAAAGTATCCTTCTGTAATCAGAGTTATAGATTCCAAAACAGGCTCATCGCAAGAAGTCAGGGATCTGGTTCAAATCGAAGTTGAAAATGAAGGGGACCTTCAGAAAGTAATCGACCAGATCCGCAACAATCCAAATATTTTCAATGTGGACATCAGCGCGCTGGATAAGAGTAAGGTTTTGGCCGCATTCTCTACATGCCACTGTGTAGTCTGCAAGCTCTTAGCCGGATCAGACTGCTTTTTAACAGGTTCTACTACCACCAAAGAGGGCCGCACACGCTGGACGCTGCTTGTTACCGAAAGAGAAGCCCTGCAGAATCTTATTGCTGAACTGGCCGCATGTAATGCAGATCCTCAGTTAGTTAAGATAACTGAAATAAAAACAGAAGATGAACTCACGATGCGCCAGGAACAGATCACACGCATGGCATTTGAAAGGGGCTACTTTGATTTCCCGCGCAAAACAGACCTAAAGGAGCTAGCGGACATATTCGGCATATCTACATCGACTCTTTCTGAGATCCTAAGAAAAGGACAGCGCCGAATCATGGCAGGATATTTTACAGAGCATAGGCAGTACTAAGCTCTGTCACCTTTACCCCCTTTGGTTTTGAAGAGAATTCATAATCTCTAGAAAAAGTATTAATCATTCTCATTTCGTTAGGTGGCATCATGGGACGCCGAATACGGTTTAGAGGTGCTAAAGCCACACCAAAAACTTTGGAAAAGGGACTTTTAGAGAAATCGAAGGCGTTAGCCGAAAATCCACACATCATGATGCCTAAATGCACAAAGGACTGCAGAAAGTGCGTCATCAAAAAAGCGATTAGCAAAATGGAAGTTGTCTCCGACAAAAGAGATAATGAAAAGAAACTGGCGGCTTTTTCATTAAGAGGCGATCCCATTGTACGCGCATACGCTGCCACGATCTCATTGGCAATGGATGGCAAGATTCCATATCTAGCCACTGCAAAAACTCCAGTGGGAGAAGTATCATACGCCATGAGGGGCAACGCTGACAGGGATCTTCTTATCGGACTTCAGCACTATGATCATCCTCAGTTCAGACTGATGGCGTTTTGGAAAGTTGCAGAGAAATATGGACTTCATATCTACTCGTGTGAAGAGAATGCAGTCTGCTGTCCAGATGGTCCTGCGGCCCCTGAGGAATATGTGAACGAAATCGTGGAGCTGCTGCCTTATGACCTTGACGATGATTTTGCCTGTGCTCATAAAGGCGGAGAGCATCTGAATATTCGTTGGAACAGCGCAGATGTAACAATCAGTGTGTGTACTTCATGTTTAAAAGAGAATACTAACACAGTTCATATTCTAGCAAGCCGGATTGCTGCCAAAGATCCTGCAGATGATTTTACTGTCAGTGTTGACCGCGGAATTCAATGCTTATCTGAATGCGACAACTGCCCGATCAAAGAAAAAACACAGTTGAAACCGGATCTACTGGCAAAATATCTGCACGGACAGATTTCAGACAGCGCTCTTCTGGATGAATACCGCATAGACTGGGCAAAAACCCTTCAGGCTACAGGAAATGAACTGTACATTGTAAACGGATCCTGTTTTGGATCAGACAAAGAAAAGTTTCTCAATGCTATGAGAGGAACAGACGCTGAGAAAGAGACCATCAGTAAATTTATCTCTTCCGGCAAGCGCTGCATAATCTCAAGAAATGATCAGATTCCAAATCTGCTCTCAGATCTGTGGAAAGATTACGATGAAGAACTTCTTTCAGGAATAGCATCTCCAGAGACTGTTTCAACAGTTTTGAATGACCGTACAGATCTTGCACCATCTCAGATGGTTGCAGAAGCAGCAAGACTCGAGAGCTATATGAAAATTAAAAGCAGACTTCCAGCCTTCATAAATCTGGGTCCGATGGCGGCATTCTGCGATGATATAGCTAGAATATACAAAACAGAAGGAAAAACTGCTGCTGTGCGCGCACTTGAGAAGAGCAAAGGTTCCAATCACAACATGAGATCTCTGACTTATGCGCTTCTTTCTGCCGCCGGAGAAGGACAGTCAAAAGCCTGGCAGTTCACAAGAGAAGAGATGGATTTCGGCACATATCTCGTTCCGTTTGCTGAAAAAGTATTGTCTGCAGAAGGCAAAGAATACGCAAACGCACTCAGTCTACTGCTGGAGGCATCTGGAGCTATGGAAAAAGTCACTGTTCAACAGTGATATCCATCACCATGTGAGATACACCAGGCGAGTATGATTTAACCTCCCTGATGTGCGATATGGAATACTTCCTGCTGCCGGCAGCTTTTTTAATATTTTCCAGAGCAGCCTCGGGAAAGATCTCGAGAGGATATGTATCGTGATAATGGATAATTCCACCTGTTTTTATGAGATCAAATGCTTTTCTTAAATGCTGGTGTGTAGTGTGCACATAACCCATAATTATCCTGTCTGCAATCCTGCTGCCTTCCAGATTGTTGTTGTCACCTAAAATTGGGTATACGATATCCTGTACGTTATTCAATAATATATTCTCATTAAGGTAATTATATGAAACTGGGTTTATCTCACATGCAATTATCTTATGAGCGTTGGCATGTACAGCGAGAGGAAGCGTAAAATAACCAATTCCTGCAAACATATCTACAATGGTTTCACCAGTGCAGTCAAGAGAAGACATTCTCAGTTTTTCGTCAATATTTCCTGATGAGAACATAAGTTTTGACACGTCTAATTTGTAATATATTCCATTTTCAAAATGAACTGTTTCTGTATTTGTGCCGTATAATATTTCTACATCGGGAATGCGCTGTATTCCACTTATGTGGCTGCGTTCTCTCACAATGCATTCCGCACCGAGTATTTTTGCATATGATGGAGCGATTTTAAATCTCAGATCTTCCAGTTCTTCTGGAATTTTTATAATTGCTACGCTTCCCAGTTTCTCCCATTTCTGCGGAAGGAACGCTTTGAGTTTTTCATCAATATCTACATCTTCGGCAATGAGTTCCTGAGGAGTTTTTCTGTATGATCGATCTTCTGCAGATCCATTTTCAACTGTAAATCCATACTGCAAAATAACCTCATCATCAGGCAGTTCCCTGAGAGGCAGATATATAAAATCTTCATTTTCAAATATTTTATAATCTTTACGGACTAACCCCAGCTTAAATAATTTCTTGCGGATGTACTCCCCATCATTTTTGGGAATCTTTGCAAGAATCATAAAAGAAAATACGGGTTGCCGTATTTCAGCTTTTAGATTTTATCTCCCCAGCAACAGAGTTTTCAATGCTCCTGGAGCTAATTTCATAAGCGATGGAACAGACTTCAACAGAGGTCTGGCAAGTTTTGAAGGATAGTCGATGTCACCTGTTGCGATTATCTCTCTCGCTTCCGGCTTATCTAACAATTTGCCGGCTTCATCTAACCTCTTATCACTCATCCCAGTGAACACTTTCCTGATGATCATTCCTCTGTCCAATTCCTTTCCGATTTCTGATTTCCATTTTTCTTCATATGCTGACAAAAATGCTGCACTATAATTGTTTGAATTGACAGCATCCAAAGCGGTTTCTGCAGCATATTTAGCACATTGCATTCCAGTGTACAGACCTCCTCCAGAAAGAGGCTTTGTCTGAGCAGCGGCATCACCTACAATCATGATGTTGTCTGCATATGTTGATTTAGGATATCCTATCGGGATCACACCAGAATAAGTCTGCGTGCGGTTAACTTCACCAAATCCTCTTTTTTCAATCAAACTGTCAAGGTATTTACTGGGGATACCGTTGCCTTTTGAGATTCCAACACCAACCCTGGTAAATTCTCCGCACGGCAGGATCCATGCAAAAAAGCCGGGTGCAACCTCTTTCCCTACGTAAACCTCAACAAGATCCTGATCAGGCATTGTTACTTCCAGATCCGCTTGGATTCCCCTTACAATCTCTTTTGCGCAGCCAAGACCTGCACATGTCCCAACATGTGATTTATAACCGTCTGCTCCGATCAGAAGATTTGTATTAATTTCATTATTTTTATTATCTGTCATATAACTTACAGCGAGGCCGTTATGTTCTCTTTTAAAATCTATAATTCTTGAATCTGTGTTAATTACTGCACCTGATTTTCTAGCACTGTCACAGCAGATGTTATCAAAACGGCATCTGTCGATTACGACAGCCTTTGCTTCATCCGTTTTTACTTCTAGAACTCTTCCATCAGGAAAAAATAGTCTAAAACCTTTAATTACATTCAAAACAGACTCTTCAGCATTTGCTAATTCTACAACTCTCGGATGTACAAGACCTGTACACTGGACAGGTTTCCCTATCTCTGAGTGCTCTTCCATTATCTGTACAGAGCATTCTTTTAAATTAGATGCTAGATAGCTGCCAATCGGCCCCCCGCCAGAAATTATGATCTGAGAGTCCATACAGCATTAGTAGAATATTGTGGTATAATAAATTGTGTATAATGATGGTTGCCCATCATTGGTTCACATTTATTTTTTTGATTTAGTTTTAGGCTTTGGTTTAGCAGGAGCCTTTGAAGATGCGCATTTTTCCCAGTCATCCTGGAATTTTTTAATGCCGATGTCAGTCAAAGGATGGTTAAACATCTTGTCAAGCACATCGAAAGGTATTGTAGCAATATCTGCACCCATCTGCGCGGCTTCTACTACATGAATCGGATGACGGACAGAAGCAACGATCACTTCTGTTTCAAAATCATAGCAGTCCAGGATGTTCATGATCTCTGCAATCAGTTTCATTCCGTCCTGCCCAGCATCATCCAGTCTTCCTACAAACGGAGATATGTAACGTGCCCCGGCTTTGCATGCTAAAAGTGCCTGGGATGCGGAAAATATCAGAGTTACATTTACATTTATGCCTTCGCTGGAGAGAACTTTTGTAGCTTTCATTCCCTCTTTTGTCATAGGGATCTTAATAACAATATTTTTGTGAATTTTTGATAATTCTCTGCCTTCTTTTACCATGTCTTCGGCTGTGCATCCCATAACTTCAGCGCTTATCGGACCGTTTACAATTTTACAGATTTCTTTAACCAATGTTTTGAAATCCGTATTTTCTTTTGAGACAAGGCTTGGATTTGTAGTTACACCATCAACTATTCCCCAGCTGTTTGCTTCTTTTATCTTTTCCAAGTTAGCAGTATCAATAAAAATCTTCATTGTTTCTTCCTCCTGATCACTTTTTCAGATGCTTCTACCACATGTTCTTTTGTCAGCCCGTACTTTTTCATTAAAGCATCACTTTCTCCAGACTCTCCAAAACATGCAGGAGTACCGATCCTCTGCTGAGGAACTGAATAGGTTTCACATAAGAATTCGCATACAGCACTGCCTAATCCCCCTTCGATAGAATGTTCTTCAGCAGTGACGATGCAGCCTGTTTTTTCTACAGATTTTGCAATTGCATCTTTATCCAACGGTTTGATGGTTGAAACATTCAGAACTTCTGCAGAGATTCCCCTTGATTCCAGTTCTTCTGCAGCTTCCAAACAGATAGCTACCATTTGTCCGCAGGCAGCCAATGTAATGTCAGACCCTTCTTTCAGAAGGGAAGCTTTTCCTACCTCAAATGGAGTTTCCATACTTGTTACCAGAGGCACATCTGATCTTCCCAGTCTCACGTAGCAAGGTCCTTTGTAGTTTGCTATTGCCTTTATTGCTTTGTATGTTTCAGCACCGTCTGCTGGAACAATGACTGTCATATTAGGCAGAACCCTCATTATTGCAATATCTTCCAAAGCCTGATGTGTAGCTCCGTCAGGTCCTACAGTTATGCCTGCATGTGTTGCTACAATTTTCACATCCAGATTTGAATATGCAACGGCCTGTCTAATCTGATCCCAGCATCTGCCTGTTGCAAACGCTGCAAACGTTGAAGCAAATACGGTTTTCCCAGCAGCTGCCAGACCAGCCGCCGTGCCGATCATGTTCTGCTCGGCAATGCCGCAGTTAAAGAATCTTTCTGGGAAGTTTTTTGCAAACTCCGCAGTTCTTGTGGATGATGATAAATCGGCATCAAGAACAACAACATCGGTTCGTTCTTTCCCCACTTCTGTCAATGCATTAGCATATTCTTTTCTCTGACTAGTATACATCCACTTCATGCGCAGTCCCCCAGTTCTTTGAGGGCGATTTTATACTCATCTTCATTTGGAGCCTTGCCATGGAATCCAATTGCGCCTTCCATGAAAGATACTCCCTTTCCTTTTATGGTATTGGCAATGATTACAGTAGGTTTTCCAGTGGTTTCTTTAGCTTTATCGCAGGCTTCCAGAATCTGCCTCATATCATGTCCGTTTATCTCTATGAGATTCCATCCGAATGCAAGCCATTTATCTGCCAGAGGTTCAAGTGACATGACCTGTTCAGTAGGACCGTCTATCTGGAGTTTGTTGCGGTCTATAAAAAGAGTGAGATTGTCTAATTTGTATTGAGCTGCCAGCATCGCCGCTTCCCAATTCTGTCCTTCCTGAAGCTCTCCATCTCCGCAGATGCAGTATATTCTGGAACCAGATCGATCTAATTTTGCAGCCAGCGCGAGTCCGTTGGCCATGCTGAGTCCCTGCCCAAGAGATCCTGTTGAAACTTCGACTCCACGAGTTTTCTGTCTGCATGGATGTCCTTGAAGGTTCGAGTCAACTTTTCTTAATGTGAGCAGTTCATCTATCGGAAAGTAACCACATTCTGCCAGTGCTGCATAGTATGATGGAGCTGCATGCCCTTTAGACAACACAAATTTGTCCCTTTCTTCCCAGTGAGGATTGTTTGGGTCATGTTTCATGATTTTGAAAAATAATGCAGTAATCAGATCAGCTGCAGAAAGAGATCCACCAGGATGTCCTGACTTAGCTGCATAAATCATCTTAATAGCGTGACACCTAATAGTCTTAGCTTTAGCCTCCAAATCTTGGATGGTCTGATCGTCATATAGCGTCATTATTGCACCTCATGGGAAAAGAATTCAAGAGGCAATGCTCGTGGGTAAATTAAATCTTTGGCGCAACTTTCTGAATATCATCACAAAATTGCGCTAAAAGATCATTCGTTTTCAATTCTGGGTGCTAACAGGTAGTTGACCATGCCGTTTCCTTCTGCAATCTCAAACTCCAAACGGACAGGATAGTTCGTTCCGAGATTGATATCTGCAGCTGTTCCCCCGGGTATGGATCTGACCATGTTCGAGAAATAGTCCAGCGGGAACATGCTTTTTACAGATTCCTGGCAGTCAAGTGAAATAAGCTGATCTTTAGCCAATTTAAGATTTACGCTATCTGTATCTCCTTCTGAATACATTTCAAAATCATCTGGAGAAGCTGAAAGCGCAATATGATCTGATACAGATTCTGCTGCCTTTATGCCTTTCTGAAGCTCATCTACTCCAAGGCTTATCTTGGCAGGCAGTGCAACATTTGGCACACGGGGGTCGCTCATTCCTGCTGTATCAACAAGATTCATTTTTCTCACAATGTTTCCAACGCGGATAATCAATCTGTTTTTCTCATCGTTCTGGTCGATCTCTAAAATGTCTCCACCACGAGAGAGTTTCAGAACCTCTTTGATTTTATCCAGGTCGATTCCCAGCTCCATATCGTCTGCGCTAAACTCTTCAAAAGCTGTTTTTTCAACTCGCATATCGACCATAGCAACATGTGCTGGATCTACTGCTTTAATCTCTAATCCCTCTGGATCAATATTGAATTTAGCTTCATCAACAAGAGTGGATACAACATCGACAATTCCCTTAAGGGTTTCAGATTTTATCTTAGCGTGAAACATTGAATCTCCCCACATTACCTTAACTTTCTCTCAATTTTAAATCTTCTTAGTATTGTCTCCACTTATTTCCACATTTACAACATGTAAGAAAGGTGGTTTCAGGTTCGTCAGACTTTCTAGTTTGTCTAAGATACCAATAAGCTTCATTATGTCCACATTTCGGACATGGAACGTTTGTTTTAGGCATGGTGCCCTCGATAGCATCGACTACTGGGCAATCTTCCACATCTGTTTTTTTCTTTTGTATCGTAATCTTTTCCCCGCCTTGAACAGGCTCTTTGTTTCCACATCTGCATGTGACAAAACCGTCTACTGCCTGGGTAGGGAAGAGCAATGATCCGCATTTACTACAGAACATAATCTCGCCTGGTGTTGGTGATATGTAGAGAGGTATTAAAGCTTGTTTTTATAAAATCCTGTTTCATTGCAGAATTTTCACAGCTTGAGACCTCTCTCTTCGTTTTTACCTTTAACATATCATATATATACACTTTTAGATATGAGAATAGCTTTGATTCATCAACACACTGTGATTGAAAATAAAAGAAAGCAGATTGGATCATATCATCAACTTAAAATACTGATATCGTTTAATGCGCGAGGATAAAAATAAATCGTGAATCTTTTCATCTCGATATGAGAAGATTCGAGGATAAACTACGAATATCATCTAAAGCTGTGTTTAATTCGCAGAGATGATGATTGTTGTAACCTCGTTCACTTTAAAGGTCACTAACTAAAATCACTGTAATTCAGAGGTAAAAATATGAAACTTAAATTTCTTGGAGGCGTAGAAGAAGTAGGAAAATTGGGGATGCTCCTTCATGAGGACAATGTCAATCTCCTGTTTGACTACGGCATGGCCGCAGACAAACCCCCTACCTATCCACTGCCAGCTCCGAAACCAGATATGGTGTTCCTAACACACAGCCATTTAGACCACTGCGGAATGCTTCCCTGGATCGCAAAGAACTATGGAACTGAAATAATAGCAACACCGCCGACTGTCAAGGTTACAGAACTCCTTGTGCGTGATTCCATAAAGATTGCGAAAGCCGAAGGGTATCCAGAAGTCTACAATGAAAATGACATAGATGAATTGATGAATAACTTTACAACGATGAGTTATACCGAGGTCATGGACATAGGACCTCTGGAAGTTTCACCATATCCAGCAGGACATATTCCTGGTGCAGCGATGTATGAGATTTATGGAGACTCCACCACCGTATTTACCGGGGACATTCACACATGCAACATGCGTCTGGTAAAGGGAGCTAAGCCTGTTAAGTGCGATAATCTGATTATTGAAGGTACTTACTCCGGCAGAAATCATCCTGACAGAAAGAAGACTGAAAGAGAACTCATCGAAAGCGTAAAAGAAACCGTAGAAAACGGCGGAAAGGCTATAATTCCCTGTTTTGCAGTCGGTAGAACCCAGGAAGTAATGATGATTCTTAAGAATCTTAAATACAATATGTGGGTAGACGGCATGGGAAAATCTATTTCCAAGATCTACAAAACTTTCCCCGGATATATCAGGTCTGAACATGATCTGAAAGAATCCAGACGTCGTTTTTCAGAAGTTACCTATTCCAGAGACAGGAAACAGGCGAGAGCTGAGGCCCAGGTCATTGTGGCTACAGGCGGTATGTTAGACGGAGGCCCTGTTCAGACATACATAAATGATGTGAAAAACGACCCGCACAGTTCAATTCTACTGACCGGTTTCCAAGTAGAAACTTCAAATGGCTACAATCTTCTCAATAACCGCACTATGAACATTCAGCTGGCCAGAGATCAGCCTGAGCAGACGATTAAGGTTAAGTGTAATCTGAAGAAATTTGATCTCAGCGCGCATGCAGGCCAGGATGACCTGATTAAATTTGTAGAAGGCTGCGACCCGGAAAATGTAGTGATCATGCATTCGGATGACCGCGAGCCATTTGCCAAAGAACTGAGAGACCGCAACTTCAACGTAATACTTCCAAAGACCAACGAGGAGTTCGAACTCTGATGAATATTGAATCGTATATACTGGAAGACTTAGGGTTTGGAGACATAACTTCAGATGCGCTGATTGATGATAGTTTGACAGGAACTGCAGCAATCATTGCAAACGAACCCTGCGTTGTAGCCGGTATATGCGAAGCAGAAGCTGTTTTTCAATATTTCAACATTAAAACAAACGCTTTGGTTTCAGACGGTCAAAGTGTTGAAAAAGGAGATATAATCCTTGAAGTGAGCGGTTCTCTGAAATCCATCCTTTCTGCTGAGCGCACTGCTCTTAATTTCCTGATGAGAATGTCTGGAATTGCCACAGTTACACACAGCATCTCATCCAAACTGTCTCATGCAAAGGTTGCTGCAACGAGAAAAACTACGCCTGGATTCAGGTCATTTGAGAAAAAAGCAGTTATACTGGGCGGAGGCGATCCGCACCGCTTCTGCTTGGACGATCTGATCCTCATTAAAGACAATCATATTGCAGTTGTAGGCGGAGTGGCTGAGGCTGTAATCAAAGCAAAAAAGTTCTCCTTTGCCAAAAAGGTAGAAGTTGAGGTTGAATCCATTGAGGATGCAGAGGCTGCAGTGAAGTCTGAAGCCGATATTATATTGTTGGACAATATGTCTCCTGAGAAAGCTGCAAAATGCTACAGCTTGATAAAATCACTAAATTCAAAAATCATTGTGGAAGTTTCAGGAACAATCACGCCGGAAACCGCACAGCTGTATGATGAATGCGCTGATATCATTTCGCTGGGATGGATAACACATTCTGTAAGATCCATACACTTTTCTCTTGATGTGTGTTAGTAAAGTGAGCATGACCAGATATTAGTAAACATGAAAGAGAACCAATCAGACATAAAGAATTTAGAAGACAAACATAAGATGTCGATTATTCTATACATATTCAGGAATGGAAGAGTACAGTCTATGATGCCATTCCTAAGACTCCAAGCATGCTTAATAAAATTTGATGAAGTGGAGACTATTGGTATTCTAAACAGGAACGACTCATAACTCTGGTAAAAATACAATATATGTTGACCAGACAGATCATAGGGCCATTGCAAAACGAGTGCCTGAACCTGAGTATCTGATAAAGAGTGAAGTGAGATAAAGAAGAGACTAAATTTGTTTAGCACTTGGGCGATTCTTTTAGCAAAACCAAAAGAAGAATGATTTGTTTTAACAAAATATATAGGGCAAGAATACGATAGTGGGCGATGTAGGAGTTACCGCCCTCTTGCGAGGACGGGGTTCGTAACGTGACCACACGGACTAGCTTAGTGCCAGTCTAGTATGGCAACGGTACAATCATCGATTACCATACAAGTCCAGATGCTGACTCTGGGGAAACAATTCATTGCGAATCACCTCCTGCGATCAGATCCAGACACGGTAGGATATGACCAAACTACTCCTACCGAGTCTGGCTTAGCCTTCCGCAAAAGGGACCAATGAGTCCCTTTTTTATTATATTTTCGCTTTTTGAAAATGTTATTTATTTAGATTTGAACTGGTCTGCCTGACTACCCGAGAAATAATAAATTAAAAGTTATTGCATATAATTCTAAAAAAACAAGTACACCTGTAGTAAATGTTAAGCAAAAAAGCTATATGTGCATAGAAAGCGATAAAAGAACTAAGGTGGAGGTGCTGTCCTCGTAAGAGGGCGGGGTTCGTAAAGTGAACCACTCTTTGACTGGATAATTAGATCCAGTCGATAACTATCGACAATTTGCCGATAGTTATTTTAACTCTGAATCCACGCGGGAAACGAGTTACTTTTGCTGAAATCAGCACTTTCACCCCCTACCCAACACGGATCCAAGCCCAATGGAAGGGATACCAAGCTACCTCCATTGAGCTTGGCTTCGCCAATTGGGCATTTTTTGATTGCATTTTTGATGCTTAATCAACCATGATTATCTGTGGAAAAATACAGAATTAGAGACAAGCTGACCATACCTGTCTCACCGTACTTACTCATCAGTCGTTGATATCAAATTGAAAACATTTCTGGAATTTATCATACGCATCTATCAATAGATCTTCTGCTTCCTCATCTGTTAAATTTAATGATTTTGCAATATCTAAAAGATCGTTGCCACTTTCATATTTTGTAAACACCATCAACTCCAGATCGGTCAATCCATTTTTTTTAAAGTACTCAATGAGGTCTTGATAACCTTGTCTTTTCATCTCGAGTGTCAATAGCATCAATCTCATAGTATGCAGGATGAACTCATCCACAGATGGAAAATTTTCTTTTTTAGCATGTTCGGTACATATACGGTACAAGTCTTCATCAATTTCAATGTAGAAGTCTTCTTTTTCAGACATATATAGAGTATTGCTATAGTTAATAATGTAAATTGCGTACCAATACCAAATATTTGCCCTACATACGATATACCACAGCATTAGATAATGCACCATAATGCCCAAACGGTCACCGCCGAAAGTTATGTACAGAGTTATGCTGCCTGCTGAATTAGTACCAAAAATTGACAAGATCATCCATGATGAGCAGTATGCAGGGAGAAATGACTTTACAGTTAGACTAATCAGAAACTACCTGGATGAAAAAGAAGAAAGGGATAAAATCAGCAAACAGTATGAAATGTTTGAAGCAGATAAGAAAAGAAGATTGAAAGAGTCCTCATTAGATAATGAAAATGAAGAGTGAATAAAATTAATATGAATCTGGCTATGATAATGATTTCTTTCTTCGATTTAACGTCTGCTATGTTATTTTTCAACTCTTATGAATCTATCTGATTATCAAACGATAAACCATTGTTTGATTTTTAAATAAATCGTATGAGAAATTAGTACAGCATTAAGCAAAAAAGGTATAAGCTCAAAAAACAATATGAGAACTAAGATGGAGGTGTAACGTCTCCTTTTCAGGAGACGAGGCATAAAGCCTAGAGTTTGATACCGTAAGTCATATGGCTTATGATATCTCGATACTTATCGACAATTTGCCGATACGTATCTCTATTCTGAATCCGCGTGGGATTCTAGTAATCCTGGCATAAGTAGCCAGCACATCACTCCTCCCAGAGGATTCAACCCTAAGGAGATGGGAGTCATCCACCTCCATAAGGTTGACTTCTCCCCTTTCGGGTATTTTCTGATTGTTGTTTTTCTATACATTATCAAGGGCGCTTACTCTTTTCTTTTCTGCTGACTCCAGAGTTTATACTTGTATTCCATTTGTGATTTTTCTAAATCTTCCAGATGATCTAAGTGGTTTCTCATGAGATACAAGAGAAGTTCATTGCGACTGCTGAAGACACCTATTTCCACTGCCTTATCCAGTCTGGCGATTAATTTATAGGTAGCATGAGTCTGACTGCGCTTTTAGCTGGAATACGTCTAACCATGCTAGAATGTATTTGATCTTGATTAAAACCAGTATCTGATGTTTGTTAGTATTAGATTGGGTTGGTTTAGTAACAATTAGCCTATATCATCATAATTAGATTACTATGTCAGATTTGAACGACCTCCGTTGTGATGAGTTAAGAGATGTTCACATCTGAAGCAGCATCTTCAACGGTAGCAGATCAGATAAAGTCATCAATCATTTATCTATACTTTATGCGCAATCAATATAGTATGGAAATTGAAGAGGAAAAATGTCAGTTTTGCGGTGCTCCCGCTAAGTATTTTCAATTTGCAGCTTTCATCTGCGAGAGTGATGAATGCATGGAAAAAGCAATGACTGAAAGAGGAGGACCTGCTGGACATAAAAAGAGAAAGTTAGAGATGATGCAGCAGGAATCTTCTAAACAGTGATTGCATGAAAATCATTGGATTCATTGAGACGTCTTTATTGGACTGGGACGGCCATATCGTAGCCTCGATATATCTGCCGGGATGTAATTTTCGCTGTCCGTACTGCCACAATAAGAATGTTGTTTTAAATCCAGACTCGTTTGATGAGGTCCCGCTGGAGCATATTGAATCCTATATTTCTGAGAACAAAGACTTTCTCGATGGCATTGTAGTCAGCGGAGGAGAGCCTACAATGCATGAAGACCTGCCGGATCTTTTGAAAAAAATAAAGAGAACCGGCTTGAAGGTTAAACTCGATACGAACGGAACAAATCCAGATATGCTTGAGAGTTTGATATCAGAAAATCTAGTAGATTATATTGCAATGGATGTCAAAGCGCCTCTTAACCAAAAATATTCAGATATCGCTGGTGTGGAGGTTAAATTAGACAACATAAAACGTTCCATTGATCTCATTGAAGCATCCGGTATTGACTATGAATTCCGTACTACGATCGTTCCCATACTTTTGTCTGAAGATGATGTTCTCTCAATAATATCAGAATTAGCCGGCTCAAAGAAATATGCGCTGCAGCAATTTAGACCGGATTATACTTTGGATCCTGCACTTTCTGAACTGAAGCCTTATCAATCTGAGATTATCATGAATCTTGCAGATTCTGCACAGAAAACTATCAAGACTGTTACAATAAGAGGAGATGTATAGCATTCCAGTGAACTTTAAATCAGCATTCGGGTTCACTGGCTGATGTTAATTCATATAAATAGTCTGAAATGTGACAATCAAGCATGAGAACAATCTCAGGTGTCCAGTATCTGCTATTGCCGTACCACTTGCTGGAAGTTCTGCCAGTTTTCAATATATCAATTTAACTCACATCGTTCATCTTCAATCATGTTCCCGGCATGAGTTATTGATGTCACCGGGGTTTAGCATATAAAATCTTAAATACCTGATGATTATTTGAGAGGCTACAGGCCGTCGTAGCTCAGCTGGTAGAGCGTATGACTGTTAATCCTCTTAGAAAGAGGAACAGTCATCATAAGGTCAACGGTTCGAACCCGTTCGACGGCGCATTTATTTTTTATCTTTTGTTTGTCTTGATGTGAATTCTGCAGCGTGTATGAGCATGTTGTATGCTGCTTCAAGTTCTTCTATTTCTACAAATTCATCCACTACATGAGCTAGCTGTGCGTCTCCTGGCCCGCAGATAAAGACATGCGGATTTACATTTGCAAAGTATGGTGCTTCGGTGACATACGGCATATCTACGACATCTGAATTAAGAAATTTGATAAGTTCTTCAGCAAGAGGATCACTCAGATCCGATTCAAAAGCATCCAGAATCAGCTCGCTTGTCAGTTCGTATGACTCTCCGCGCAGCCTGTTGACTATCAGGTCCTGAACATCGTGATGTGTTGTAGGAGGCTGATATCTTACATCCATCACCACTGTGCATATGTCAGTGACGACATTGTTTTTGTCTCCTCCATGTATAGTGGTAATGCACATCGACATGCCTGTCTTTTTTTGAGATGACGCTTCTACTAAATCGAGCAATCTGTCTATGCAGTAATGCATTTTCAATATGGCATCTCTGCCCAGCCACGGCTGGGATGCATGCGCAGATGTACCATTGGTTACAATATTGAATCTGAAAAATCCTTTTTCGGTATGAACCAGCTTAACAGAAGTAGGCTCGCATATGATAATCGCAGGAGCGTTTTTCACCAGCTCTGAGTCTGCCAGCAGTGCCGCACCGTACATCTGCTCTTCTTCATCAGTTGTAAAACAGATTGAAACTGGAATTTTTTTAGAGACTAAGTACTCAGCACATTCGATTATAACTGCACATCCTCCTTTCATGTCTGCAGATCCACGGCCGTAAACTCTATTGCCGTCTACTGCAGCTTGATCCCTACTCCATCCGGATCCAATAGGAACTGTATCGAGATGTCCTGAGAGTAATATACCGCCTTTACCGTATGAAGCTGTCAGAACTGGAAATGTATCCGAATTCAGGATTGAAACATCCATCCCGGCTGAAGACAGCCTGTCTGCAACATACTGAACAACATTCAGCAGGTTCGAATGAAGGTCGCTCTCAATCAATATGAGTTCTTGAAGCGTTTTTACTAAGTCATCCCTCAAAGAATCCCCTCCCGAAATTGCAGTTAGACAGAACTGCGCCATTCTGACACTGCAGTCTTGCCAGCATGAGTTTCTTATGACCTACACTTGAATTTAAAACGTTAGCAGAGGTGCAATATTTGGTCATCAAAATATACACCAGCTCTTAGGCTATATACCTTATCACAGATATTTCACAGCTGGATAAATTTGTAAAAACAATACTTTAAAAAAGTGAACAAATACGACTACAATGTAGTTTTTTTACGAAATCATACCAAAATCTTTACATCATTATACGTCTATTTCTAATATCGGAGGGTTATACAAAATGACCGATGAACGTGCAGAACGCAACGTCGAATTTGAGACAGTAAGATCGGAGAAGATCCCCTTTGGAAAGAGCAATTTCATAGAAATAGCTAGGAAGAAGGCGATCTCGAAAGACGGAGAAGAATCAGAGTTCATCTCTATATCCCGTGGCTACACTCTCCGCGATGGAACCGAGAGATATAAGAAGTCTGTAACTATTCCTGATGAGACTGAAATAAAAGAATTCATCGCAAACCAGGTTAGTTCGATCTGAATCCTTTTTCAAGGAGTTCCAGATACGAACTCCTAATTGTTTTTCTTAATTTTAGTTTATTCATCAATTCAAACAATCTAGCTTTTGCTTCTTCAAGATCTTCGTCCTGGATTTCCAATTCTACAAAATTGCCTAAATTTGTTACATTATCTATTGCAACTTCTATACCCTCTAAATCGTATGTTTTTCTATTTTTCTCAACTATGGCAGCTTGTGTGAATCCAAGATTGTTTAGAATTTTAATGAGAATTTCCGGTTCTGAAATTGGAACCCCCAATTCTTCCCTGGTTTTGGTATCTTTATCCAGCTTAGGACCTTTGTAATGAAGAGTGAATGAACCGTTTTCATTCCTGAGCCTCAAGGCTTCATCTGTTTCCACAAAGTTTCTGGCAGGATGTGCAAAGTAAATATCTTTCTGAAAAAGCGTATCTTTGAATCTAGCGCCTAGATCCTCTAAAATTTTCTCTACGCCTTCTGGATCATCGCAGGCTGATTTTATTTCAATCTCCAACATGTGGATGAAGATAGAATAGGAAGTTAATGCAAGTTTCCAATACATTTAACTGCTTCTTACAGCATACTGGAACATTGCAATGTTCTGCATTGTTTGTGAGGACCATGAGATTCTGTATTCATTGTGGAAATGAGATACCTGATGATTCCAATTTCTGCACAAAGTGTGGGCTTCCACAAAGTACCGTACTGCCTCAGCCGGTAATTCAGCGGCCGAGCACTACACAGTCAGTAATGTCATTCGGAAGCACCTTGGGGACGCTTGTTTCTCTGGCAATGTTCATCCTTGCAGCGGTTCTGCTGTTTGAACTGTATCTTGGAATTCCCACAGTGGCAGAAGCGTGGAATCACTCTTTTTCGATATTTATCATCCTCAATGGAGTTACACCGCTGTTTACACTTGACAATTCTCTGTTTATTTTTTACATATTTTTCATCGTGATGATACTGGCAAGCTTTGCAGTTCTGATAATGAGGAGCAAAACCACATTTGTCAGGGAGCTGACGATGAAACCTGTCAAAGAGCACAGTCCGCTGTATACAGTATGTACCCTTATCATGGTCTCAGTTCTGGTCTCGATAATTATCCAGGTCGTAATTCCAGCATTGACCGGGCAAACCTCACACTCCCCGTCAGTTGACGATGATGCAAAATGGCAGATATTATTCAGTGCAGCAGAAGCTCCTGTATGGGAGGAGCTCATCTCCAGAGTACTTTTGATTGGAATTCCTCTGCTGGTAGTCGACTTAGTGCTGAATGCTGTCAACAAGAAATACGAAAGGAAACCTCTGAAACGGTATATTCTCGGAGGAGGTTTCAGCTTCGGATCAAAAGAGATATTATTTCTGCTGATCTCATCAATTATGTTCGGCTATGCCCATTTAGGCGGATGGGATGTTTACAAGATAATTCCTGCTACAGTTGCAGGACTTGCAATGGGCTATCTGTTCCTGAAATACGGACTATATGCATCCATATCATTCCATGCAATCAATAACCTGATCGGATTTTCAACAAGCATGAACGACAACCCTGCATTCTTATTGATCGCAGGACTAGTTTCTCTGCTGATGGTTCTGTTCGGAATTCCATACCTAGCTAACTATGCATACAAAGTATCAAAGTGGATATCAAAAAGCATAGAAAAACCAAAGGGAGTTGCTCAGCCTTTAGCTGCCGATGAGTGCCCGTTGCCGGAAGAAGAGCCCGTTCAAGAAATGCATTCAGAGCCTGAACCGAATACAATTGGATTCAGGTGTAAAAACTGCGGAAACGATTCCGCAGTGTTTGAAAATGGAGAACTGGTGTGTACAAGATGCAGATTTAAAAATTAAGCAGCTTCTTCAGTACATCTCTGGACTCCAGTGCATCATCCCACCCGCGGGATTCTATTACATATCTTCTGGATCCCAGGGCTTCTAATACTGCCGGGAAATCAACTGTTCCCTTTCCAATAGGCAGATGCTCATCGGAAACGCCCATATTGTCATGTATGTGCACATTTACAAACCTGTCTTTCAGACTCAGAAATTCTTGTACTGTGTCTGTCGTATTGGCATGACCGATATCAAAGCAGATTCCCAGTTCAGTACCTTCCAGCAGACTGAGCAGATCTTCTGGCACTGTGCCCATGCACATTGGACAGGCCGGCATATTTTCAAAGGCTATTTTTACACCCAGCTCAGCGGCTTCAGCTTCCAGTCTGAATAAAGAAGCTTTCGTGATGTCTATTACCTTCGACTTATCAACCATTCCCAGAGGCGACATGAACCCAGGATGAACAGTGGCAACTTCGATACCCAGCTTATTGCACGATCTCATACAGGATATCAGCTCATTCAGGGAAGCTTCCAGCATGTTTCTGTTAAGAGAGCCGATGTTGATGTCGCTCATCGGGGTATGTACAGAAAATGAAAGATCGTAAGATGGTGCGTATTCCAAAAAATCAGTTTCAATATCGGGGAGGCTGTGTCTTCCTTCCGCCACGATTTCCCAGGATGAAAATTCTGAAGAGATCTTTTCCAGCATGCTGCGGAATGAAAAGTGAGAAAAGTATGGAGAAGAGACGGCGATCATTCATCTTCCTCCTTAATAGTACTCTCAGCCAGGTAATCAATTACCTCATCAATGTTGTCATCTCTGATTACAACTGAAATATTGCCTAATGCAGAGTGCTCATCCTGAAATGAGATCTTCCCCATGAATGCAGCCTGTTTGTTAAGTGTAAAATGGATTGAATCGTCCGTTCTTCCCCTGAGGAGCACAGACCTTGCAGAATCCCTGATCTGCGTATCCCAGATAAGATTTCGAAGCTTTTCCCCAGACTCACAGACCAGTGTGAGATGCTCATCACCGGTTATCTCTCCCTCTGGAAAGATGTTGTGCATTGCCTGACATACTTTTTCTTTTTCTTCGGTGGGATGGCATTCACATTCAGCGGTAACAATCATAATACACTCTAACTGCCGAGGCATATAAGTATTTAGAGAAGAATGCGGAGGATATGAGAGACCGTGTGCTGGATGAATTACTAAATGAAGGCATTCTCTTGGATCCCGAGGCCGCAGAACTTGTATTGGCCCAGGCTGATCCTGCCGCATATGTACGGTCCATATTGGCATCTATGACCCAGCACCCGCTGGTTCTTACTGCAGATCATGTCAGGGCCTATTCCAGCATTCATCCGTCTGCCATTCCTAAAGTACAGGTAAATCCAGTTCTGGAAGAGCTGCGGAAATCACCTTCAGTCATGGCCAGGCCGAAAAGCAGTGATATTGAGATCATACACGACATTACTGGAAATTCCACCTGCGAAGGTACAGTCAACGACTTCGCACGCTGTTTCAACGACCGCTTCAAGAAGATCAAGAAGATACTTTCCAGAAGGCATGAGCTGGCTGGAAGTCTGCCGGTTGCCAAGGCAGTAAAGTATGACAGAGAGGTAAGAACCATCGGGATGGTCTCTGACTGGCATAACACAAAGAACGGCCATAAGATCATTGAGCTCGAAGATGATGAGGGAAAATGTACAGTGCTCATCCACAAAGATTCAGAATACATCAACGAGAGCATAGTCAATGATGAAGTGATAGGAATCGTTGGAAAATCAACAAGCAAAGGGGACCTTCTTGTCCTGAAGGAATTGATCAGGCCGGATATCCCGATAACTAACGTTATGGAGCAGAGCGATTCTACATCCTCAGTGGCGTTCATGTCTGATGTGCATGTCGGCTCCAATACATTCCTTCATACTGAATGGAACAATATGATGCACTGGCTGAAAACTGAAGGTAAAGACGAGATTCAGTATCTTGTACTGCCTGGAGATGTGGTCGATGGCATCGGCGTATTCCCGGGTCAGGAAGAAGAGCTTGAGATCGAAGATGTTTTTGAGCAGTACAGAACTCTTGAAGAGCTTCTTAAAGAGGTTCCGGACAGCATTCAGATTCTTATTCAGCCTGGAAACCACGATGCGGTCAGACCTGCAGAACCCCAGCCTACGTTCCCTAAGATCATCTCGGAGATTTTTGATTCGTCCTGCATGCTCATCGGAAATCCCTGCACCATGAAACTGGAAGGCCGCAGAATTCTGACATACCACGGTCGCAGCTTAGATGACTGGATAAGTTCAGTACAAGGACTGACATACGAAAATCCTCTGGAAACAATGAACGAGATGCTCAAACGCAGGCATATGGCTCCCCTGTATGGAGGAAAAACACCATTGGCCCCGGAAAAAGAGGATCATCTGGTCATTGATGAAATTCCAGACATATTCGTTACAGGCCATATCCACGGAGCAGGCATTGGCATGTACAAAGGAGTCACTACCATCTGCGCATCAACCTGGCAATCCCAGACATCGTTCCAGAAGATGCATAATTTCAGCCCTGACCCGGCCATACTTCCAGTTGTTCATCTTGGAACCGGCAAAGCCAAGATTGTGGATTTCAGCTGAAATGTGCCCGCAGTAGAATATTAGTGCTGTTCTATTACAATCAGGAAGATTTTATCAGACTGCAATAAAACAAATATAAACTAAATGGTGAAATCTAGCACATATGGGAAAATATAGCCTCGCAAATGAGAATAACGGATTACCTCGTACAGTGTACGAGAATGCTCAGATTAACATTGCTTCATATCCCGGCATCTGGAAGTTTATCGACTGGCTGCCGGTTGATAACATTCTGAACGGATTTGACGGAGGCTGTGTAACATACAAAAGCAGCAGTTTATCCAGAGAGCTGGGCCTGAATAATTTATACATAGCATTTAACGGATACTGGCCGGAAATAAATGCAAATCTGGATACCTGCAGTTTTAAGGATCTTGAAGCTGGACCTACGGTGGAAATGCTTCATGAAAAAAGAGAGAAAAGAATTCTGACTGTGGCTTCTGCAGGCAACACTGCCAGAGCTTTCGCCAACACCTGCCATCTGGCAGACCTCCCCCTTCTGCTGGTTGTGCCTAAGAATTCCCTGTCCAAACTCTGGATTCCAGAAAACGTGCCCGAAGACAAGATATTTCTTCTATGCGTAGACGGGGATTACAGTGAAGCCATATCGGTGAGCGACCGGATCTGTGAATTAAGTGAATTTGTTCCGGAAGGCGGTGCCAAGAATATTGCCAGAAGAGACGGCATGGGCACAGTCATGCTGGATGCAGCATCTAAAATTAAGAGGATTCCAGATTACTATTTCCAGGCAGTCGGCAGCGGAACCGGCGGAATATCTGCCTGGGAAGCTTCGATGAGGCTGATCAATGACGGGCGCTTTGGAAACAAACTTCCGGTGCTCAAATTGGCACAGAATGTTCCCTGTGCTCCCCTGTTTAATTCTGTTCACGGCGGGACATACAGCAAAGACTGCCCCAGGGGAATGTATGATGGTGTTTTGTTTAACAGAAAGCCTCCTTACAGTGTTCCAGGCGGAGTTGCTGAAGCTTTGGCTGCCACCAGCGGCACAATTGACGGAATGACTAATGAACAAGCTGAAAAAGCATCACAGATATTTTACAAAGCTGAAGGTGTCGATATCATGAATGCGGCCGCTATCGCCGTAGCAGCATTAATTAATAATTATGAAACAGGAAAAATAAACAAAAATGACATTGTTCTGCTTAACATAACTGGCGGCGGAGAGGCATTGTATAAAAAAGAGAAATCAATAAAATATCTTAATCCAGATATCACTGTAAAACCAGATGATGCGGATATCAATGAGATCTCCAAGAGGATCGTAAATAAGCTGGAGGCCAGCATATATGCATGAGATAAATTTTCTTACCATCCTGGGCGGGAATGACAAGGACGACAACTGCGACCTTGTAGAAAATGTGAGAATACGCAAAGGAGAAATTATAGGAGTAGTCGGTCCTACCGGATCGGGAAAAAGCACACTCATAAGCGATATTGAACAACTCGCACAGGGAGATACTCAGTCTAAAAGACATATCCTGATTGACGATGCAGTGCCTGAGAACAGCCTTCGCTCCGATCCCCGAAAGAAACTGGTGGCGCAGCTGTCCCAGAACATGCATTTTCTCGCAGATATGAAAGTTGATGAATTTCTAAAGATGCACGCCAAAAGCCGCGGAAAGCCTGAAACGATCTCTGATGAAGTTATTGAAATTGCAAATACACTCTGCGGAGAGCCTCTGGGACCTGAAAATCATTTGACAGCATTGAGCGGCGGGCAATCCCGGGCGCTTATGACTGCCGATATTGCCAGAATCAGCGATTCCCCCATTGTGCTTATCGATGAAATAGAGAACGCGGGAATAAGAAAACAAGAAGCCCTTAAGCTGCTGTCCGGAGAAGGAAAAATCGTAATTGTCGTCACTCACGATCCAGTGCTGGCCCTTCTGACAGAAAAGCGCATAGTCATGGAGAACGGCGGAATGGTAAAAATCATTGAAAGATCAGACGGAGAACGCGAGATGTGCAGCAGACTAGCCGAGTTGGATGAGAAGATGATCATGCTCAGAGAAACGATACGTCGCGGAGAAACAGTGGAGGAATTAATCTGAAATTTACTGTTATCGCCGGCACTCCTGGATCCGGCAAGACCTCCGTGCTGTCTTCCCTTACAAATGCGCTGATCAGTTTTGGAATGCATCCCTCCATTGTAAAGGTTGACTGCCTGTGGACTGAAGATGATAAAAGACTGAGCAGGCTGGGAGTCCCTGTCAAGGCTGCACTCTCCAAAGACATGTGTCCCGACCACTTTGCAATATACAATACGGAAGACATGATTTCCTGGGCCCGTGATAACGGTTCAGATATTCTTCTCAATGAAACTGCAGGATTATGCCTGAGATGCGCTCCCTATCCAAATGACTGCCTGGCAGTATGTGTGATTGACATCACATCAGGCCCTAACAATCCATTGAAAGTAGGACCTTTGATGACTTCCGCCGATGTTGTGATGATGACCAAAGGAGATATGGTCTCGCAGGCTGAAAGAGAAGTTTTCAGAGAAAGAGTTCTGGAAGCTAATCCAACATGCACACCGATTGAAGCCAACGGTCTTACCGGCAAAGGGTCTGCAGAGCTGGCAGAAATCGTCTCCCGTTCAAAAGATGTGTCTTCAGATATGAGACTGAGAAATAATCCCCCTTTTTCCATATGCACATTGTGCGCTGGAGAGACGAGAATAGGCAAAGAGCACCAGCGTGGCGTGCTGCGGAGAATGGATGGATTTACAGATTACCGCGGTGAATGATGTGTTAGAGGAACTTCTTCCAGGCTATAACTGCGGCAAATGCGGATTCAAGACATGCAGTGATTTTGCAGATTATTTGAAATTAAATCATGATTTTGAAAAATGTCCGTTTCTTCTTCAGGACAGATTCAAAGAAAACAGAGAAAAGATAATCAGCCTGCTTGAAAATCCTGATGCAGAAGAAGAGATACGCGGCGTTGTTGACGGTGTCAGAGCTTCGTTCACCATACTTCCTCTTCCAGGAGAGCCTTCCTGCAGAGAGGACCTGTTCCCAATGGACAGGGATATTGAAATTTCAGAAAACGATGTGATCAAGTATCGTCCGCTCGGATGCCCCATAACTCATTTTGCAAAGGTGCTAAATGTATCTCACGGCATTCTAACCGTCCATATGATCGGTCCGAGGAACCTCATAGGAGATGACGGCTTTGAACCGCTTGATATCGGAATATGCATGGTAGCTGCGTTTGAAGGCATTGTGGGAAAAGGCACAGTTCCAAAAGTATGCGAAACTGTGAGATTTCTTCCCGACCACTGCATGATGGGAAAAGTCCATTCCGGCATTGTAGTCAGCATAGAAGGCAGAAAAATAAGGATTGAAGGCATTGACCTTAAGGTATGGTAATGACGAAAGCTGCAGAAATTCTGGAAGGATTAAAATCCTGCAGGATCGGACTCGCCGCCAGCGTCCCCTGCGTCAATCTTTCAGCTCTCTTGGACTGCATAGATTCCTCTGAAATAAAGCATATTGCAGTATCCAGGGAAGAAGAGGGTGTGGGAATCTGCGCCGGTGCCTATCTCGGCGGAATGAATGCTGCACTGATAATGCAGAATTCAGGACTGGGAAATTCCATTAACGCACTTGCATCGCTGGATCTGTTGTATCATATCCCGCTGCTTATGATCATGAGCCACCGCGGAGTAGAAAATGAATCCATATGCGCCCAGATTCCGATGGGACAGTTGACAATTCCCCTTCTTGAAGATCTCGGCATTCCGTATTTGGAAATTAAAGAAGGCGATGACGGAAAGAAAGCTGTTTTGAGTGCATGGAAACGTGCTGAATCATTGCAGAAGCCCAGCGCCATTCTGGTGAAACCGTCTTACTGGAAGGTGCCTGAATGAAACGAATAGACGCTCTGGAGATTATTGCTTCCAAATGCAGAGATGCTCTGATTATCTGCAACATCGGATTTCCCTGCAGGGAGCTTTGCAGCGTAGGCGACCGTCCCGAAACATTCTACATGCTGGGTTCAATGGGAATGTCATCATCCATCGGTCTTGGTGTGGCTGTGGCAGCACCTCATAAAAAAGTCATATCCATCGATGGAGACGGCGCCATTCTGATGAACCTCGGCTCTCTGGCAACAATCGGTTCATTGAATCTTGATAATTATGTTTTGATTATCTTAGACAACGGCGCATACGGCTCCACCGGTTCACAGCCTACCTCACTCAGCAGAAATGGAAGCTTGTCTAAGATAGCCATCGGAGCTGGAGTCTCATGTGTACTGGAAGTTCAGGAAAAAGAAGAGCTCTCTGCCGCATTAAATAATATCAAAAAAGGAGTAATTGTAGTAAAAATAGAAACTGGAAACTCTAAAGCTCCCCTGGTGCCGTACAGCCCTGAAGAGATTAAGAAAAATTTCATGGCCGCAGTTTCTCGACCGGTTCAGTAAGCACGAATGTCTTATCCAAAAGCCGTGATTTAAGCTCTCTGGAAATCTTCAAAGCTCTGGCGCGGTCTGACTGTCTGCAGGCCACAGGGATATTTCTCATAATCCCATCTATATTTACATCCACACTTCCTAAGTCAGCACTAAACACATCAGGACAGATCGTAGAACACAGCCCGCAGTTAAAGCACCTGTGTCTGTTAATGTCCGGAGCATCTGATACAGCAGACATAGGACATGAATTTACAACTCTGCAGAGTTCACATTTCCTGCACTTATCCGCATGAACTTTTACAGAAAGAGACACTTCGTTCCAGAGTTTTCCATAATCAATGTATGCGATAGGTTTTCTCACTGAAACATCTAAAAGCGGCAGCTGTATCTGTTCATCCAGTATTCTGACGTCTTTGAGCAGGGAGTCGTTGAGTATCGGTATCGGCACTCCCCAGGAGACTATGCATTCCGGACCCTCTGAAGTCATGAACCCGCCCATATAATCAGGATTCATTTCTTTCATATCCGCACAGGCAGTGAGATTCGGCGACTGCGCTGTGGATCTTGTTCCAGTTCCTGTGACAAAACCCTCTGCTCCGTTCATAAGTACTTTTGTTCCTATGCCTATGGTCTCCAGAGAAGGATCATTCTGAATAGGATTTATAGAACCGCAGCCTGAAAATGTTAATTCTTTATAATTTGAAGGAAAATCTAAAGCATGAAAGATAGTTGTAAGCGCATGATCAAGAGGATTGGTCATTGCAGAATAATTTCTGAAAGCATTTCTTGTGGACATTAATTTTGCATAAGGCATGTCTTCAAAGAATACCTCTTCCGAGATCTGTTTACCATCTTTAGAAACTGCCTCTACATGAACAGGCTCATTCTCCAGCATATCTCTGAAAAGCATGCCGGCCCCGTAGTTCCCGGCAGATGCCGTACCGAACACAACAGCTTCAATCAAATTTAGATTTTCATTAGGGCAGGGACCTGGATAAGCACATATTCCATTAAGGGAAAGCGATGTTGCCTTCGAAAACTTTGAACTTTTGATAGGAATTGTAAATACTCCATATGTACCGCTCATCACTCCCCTGGTACCTGTGGTTACTACATCAGCCTCCGCTGCTTCTTTTTCAGTACAGTTTTTTATTTCCTGAGCGGTCATCACCACCGCTTCGCCGGCTGATAGTTTCCTTTTAATTTCACTGTAAGTACGAATGGTCATCTGAATCACAAGTACGATTCTTCTGCGTATCCCAATTGACGAAGAAGATTATACAATGATATATTGAACAGTACTGCTTAATAAATTATGGAAAAAAGAGAGAAGACAGTCAGCGTTTGCGCTTCCTGTCTTTTTTGGGGAATTTAAGGAATTGCGATTTATCACCATCTAACTCGGCAAATTTCACAAGCAGATCCTTCTGCTCTGCAGAGAGTCTCTGTGGAACCTTCAGTTTTATTCTGACATAAAGGTCTCCTTTGCCGTTATAGTTCATAATCGGCATACCGGAGCCCCGCAGACGGAATGTCTGGTCAGGCTGTGTTCCGGCAGGTACGCTCATGCTTACCTTGCCTCCGCCGAGAGTCGGAACCTCTATTTCTGAGCCTAAGGCGGCTTCTGCAAATGAGATCTCTACGTCCTTGTACAGATCTGCACCGTTTCTGCCCCATGCAGGATCCTCACGGACATGCACAATGACATACAGATCACCGTTGCGTGCACCGGAATGTCCCATTTCGCCTGCTCCGGGAACTCTCAGCCTGGTACCGGTATCGGCACCTGGCGCGATTTCGATTTCAATATGTGCAGTATGCTGGGTTCTTCCATTGCCATCGCAGTCTTCACATTCGGAACCTGGAGCCCTTCCTGTTCCACGGCATTTGCGGCATGGAACTACTGAAACGAACTGTCCGAAACCGCTGTTTTGAACGACTCTCGCCTGTCCGGTACCTTTACAGTCCGGGCAGTTTACCTGTTTCCCACCTTTGGAGCCAGTACCATTGCAGCTGGTACAGGCTTCAAACTTAGGCACGGAAATCTTACGTTTCACTCCTGAATATGCTTCTTCAAGAGAGATTTCAATATCCATCCGCATATCCCGGCCGGCCTGCGACTGCTGCCGTCTGGAGGAAGATGACCCTCCTCCGCCGAAGATTGCATCGAATATGCTTCCAAAGTCCCCAAAGATATCGCGTATATCTCCATAGTGGCTGAAATCGTTCCAGGTGAAGTTTCCATTCTGGAACTGAGAGTCTACACCGGCGTGGCCGTACTGATCGTACAGCTGCCTCTTTTTCTCGTCAGCTAACACCTCATAGGCTTCGGAGACTTCTTTGAATTTCTCCTCTGCCACTTTAGGATCTTCCTGCGTTACATCAGGGTGATACTGCCTGGCGAGTTTACGGTAGGCTTTCTTTATCTCATCGGGTGTGGCGGTCTTGGTTACACCCAAGACCTCGTAGTAGTCTCGTTTTGAGGACATGCAGGACACTCGGTTTATTCGTCATCAACTATGCGATAGTTTGCGTCTGTGAAGCCATCGTCATTGCCGCCGTTGCCTGCACCAGAGTTGGGAGGCGCCTGCTGCTGATTACCGGCCTGGGTCTGCTGAGCAGCCTGGGCGGCAGCCGCTGCTTCCTGATAGATGCGGGTTGTGATCGGCTCCATCTCTTTGATGAGGGCATCCATTTTTGTCTTGACATTGTCAACGTTGTCCTCTTTGACTGCAGCTTTGAGATCGTCCACCGCAGCTGAGATCTTAGCGCGTTCCTCTGAGGTAACTTTCTCTCCCAGATCATTTAAGCTCTTCTCAGTTGTATAAATCAGAGTGTCAGCCTGGTTAAGGATCTCAATCTTCTCCTTGCGTTTTTTATCTTCTTCGGAGAACCTCTCTGCCTGAGCGACCATATCATCGATTTCGTCCTTTGACAGTTTGTTGGAGGCGCTTATTGTGATCTTGGCTTCCTTTCCGGTACCAAGGTCCTTTGCAGAAACGCTGAGAATACCGTTGGCGTCAATATCATATGTGACTTCGATCTGAGGAATTCCCCTTGGTGCCGGCGGTATGCCTGACAGCTGGAATCTTCCCAGAGACACATTGTCTGCAGCCATTTCACGCTCTCCCTGAACAATGTGGACTTCCACGCTTGTCTGGTTGTCGGCTGCTGTGGAGAACACCTGTGACTTCTTTGTCGGGATCGTTGTGTTCCTGTCGATAAGTTTTGTAGCCACTCCTCCGAGGGTCTCAACGCTGAGAGACAGAGGCGTAACATCGAGAAGCAGAATATCCTTCACTTCTCCGGCTAACACTGCACCCTGAATTGCAGCACCCATGGAAACACATTCCATCGGGTCTATGCCGCGCTGGATTTTCTTTCCCACCACGCTTTCCACAAAGTTCTGCACGATAGGCATCCTGGTAGGTCCTCCGACCAGAATCACACTGTCAATGTCGTTTGTGCTGAGCTTGGCGTCTTTAATAGCGTTCATTATCGGGGTCCTGCATCTTTCAACAATTGAAGTTACCAGTTCTTCGAGCTTGGCTCTTGTAACTGTCATTGTAAGGTGCTTAGGTCCGCTCTGATCTGCGCTGATGAATGGAAGGTTGATTTCAGTAGACATAGTGGATGACAGTTCGATCTTTGCCTTCTCACAGGCTTCGCGCACTCTCCACATTGCCATTTTGTCTGAAGTGAGGTCTATGCCTGTTTCTTTCTGGAACTGTTTAACGGCAAAGTCCACAAATGCCTGGTCCATATCTGTTCCACCAAGCTGTGTATCACCGGATGTGGACAGAACTTCAAACACTCCATCGCTGAACTCCATGATTGTTACATCAAGGGTTCCGCCTCCAAGATCAAAGACTAAGATTCTCTGTGAATCTTTAGAATTGTCAAGGCCGAATGCCAGCGCTGCTGAAGTAGGTTCATTGATAATCCTGACTACATCCAGCCCTGCGATTGCACCGGCATCTTTTGTAGCCTGCCTCTGATTATCGTTGAAGTAAGCAGGGACGGTGATTACTGCCTTTACTACCTCTTCTCCCAGAAATGCCTCTGCATCTCTCTTTATCTTCTGGAGAATGAAGGCAGAAATCTGCTGCGGAGTGTATTCCTTCCCATAAATGTTAAATTTGTAATCAGTACCCATCTTACGCTTGGCAGCAACGATGGTCCCCTCTGGATTTGTAATTGCCTGCCTTCTTGCAGGCTCTCCCACAAGAAGTTCGCCTTCTTTAGTAAATGCTACATATGAAGGAAATGCCTTTCCGCCTAGGCTTGTTCCTTCGGCGCTGGGGATCATTGTAGGTCTCCCGCCTTCCATGACGGATGCTGCTGAATTGCTAGTTCCCAAATCTATGCCGATGATCTTAGCCATTATTCTCACCTGTTTCTTTAGCTACTTTTACTTTAGAGCACCTCAGAACTTTTGTTCCGAGTGAATAGCCCTTTTGATACACTTCTAATATCTTTCCGTCTTCGCCTTCGCCGACAGAAAACGCTTCATGATACGTTGGATCAAATGTTTCTGTCGGAATCTCTTTCAAACCATAGTCTTCGAAGAGTGCCAGCATATTCTGGTGTATCTTTGATATTCCTTCTTTAAACTCCTCAAGAGAACACTGCGCGGAAAGCGCACGTTCTAAATCGTCAAGCAGCGGGAGCATCTCAGAGACTACTTTCCCAGTCGCATAAAGCGTTGTCTCTTCCTTTTCTCTCGCGGTCCGTTTCTGATAATTTTCAAATTCTGCTTTGATACGGCGTGCTGAATCCAGGTAACCGTCTGCCAGTTCCATTAATTTCTTACTTTCTAATTTTTCCAATTCTAGTTCAGATTTGAGCTTTTCAAGCTCCGTCTGTTCTCCTTTCTCCGGAGAGGCCTCATTTTCTGCAGAATCTGGACTATTCATCATATCACCATTGTCAGAAACGTTAAATAAATTAGAAGGGGGCCAGAAGGCCCCTGTTTTGTGTTTAATCATCCATTCCCATATCAGGAGCGCCGCCGGGTCCCATGCCCATGCCTCCGCCAGGTCCGCCTCTTGATGCAATAACATCATCAATCCTCAGAATGAGAATTGCAGCGTCTGTTGCGGAGTTAATAGCCTGACGTCCTACTCTGATAGGCTCGACTACCTTCTCACTGGACATGTCAACGACTTTGCCGGTGTATACATTCAGACCAGCGTGGATCTTCTTATCCTTGTGTGCCTTCCTAAGGTTAATAAGGATGTCGATCGGGTCGAGACCAGCGTTCTCAGCTAATGCAGTTGGAATAACTTCCAGAGCACTTGCATATGCATCGATTGCAATCTGCTCCCTGCCGCCGATTGAAGCTGCGTATTCACGGAGTTTCATAGCTATTTCAACAGCTGTGCTTCCTCCGCCGGTAACCATCTTGCCGTCTTCTACTGCTACAGCAACAACGCTCATTGCGTCATCCAGAGACCTCTCAACTTCATCGATTACGTGGTTTGTACCGCCTCTGAGAAGCATTGAAACAGCCTTGGGGTTCTTGCAGCCTGTCACAAAGGTCATGTCATCTTCCTGGATCTTCTTTACTTCAACCATTGCTGCAGTTCCGAGTTCGTCTGCGCCAAGCTCATCGATCTTGGTTACAACGTTGGCACCGGTTGCTTTGGCAAGTTTCTCCATATCAGATTTCTTTACCCTGCGGACAGCAAAGATTCCTTCTTTAGACAGGAAGTGCTGTGCGAGGTCATCAATGCCCTTCTGGCAGAATACAACGTTTGCTCCAGAGTCTTTGATGGTCTTGACCATCTTGCGGAGCATGTTTTCTTCCTCATCGAGGAATGCCTGCATCTGGGATGGGTCGGTGATTTCGATCTTTGCATCGATTTCAGTTTTCTGAACTTCGATTGCTGCATCGAGAAGTGCGATTTTTGCTTTAGCGATCTTGGTAGGCATACCTGGGTGGACTGGCTCTTTGTCAATGATTACACCCTGGATAAGTTCGCTGTCATCCATAGATCCGCCGGTCTTCTTTACGACCTGGATGTTGTCCATATCAACAGTCCATTCGTTGTCGATCTTCTCGGCGATCTCGCTGATAGCTGAAACACAAAGATCTGCCAGGTAGTCCCTGGAGCCGCTGACGGATTTGGAGATCATGGAAGTTTCTGCAATGATCTTTAGAGCTTTCTTATCCTTAGGATCAATTGGCTTAGCGCATTTGTCAAGGATCTCTTGTGCTTTGTTGCATGCGAGTCTGTATCCTCCGGCAATGATTGTCGGGTGGATGTTTGATTCGATCAGATCTACTGCTTTCTTTAGCAGCTCACCTGCAAGAACTACGGCTGTGGTTGTACCGTCGCCGGCTTCTTCGTCCTGTGTTTTTGCAACTTCCACAAGCATCTTGGCTGCAGGATGATCTACATCGATTTCTTTCAGAATGGTAACGCCATCGTTAGTGATGACAACGTCACCCAAGCTGTCCACAAGCATCTTGTCCATGCCGCGGGGGCCCAGTGTACTGCGTACTGCGTCTGCGATTGCTCTTGCAGCTGCGATGTTGTTGTATTGAGCATCCTTTCCCTTGTCTCTCTTGGTGCCTTCTTTTAGGATCAGTATAGGTGTGTTACCCATTCCCATGATTTTTTGCCTCCAATTGTAAATGTTATAGTCTTAATATAGACTAGGAATGAAAGCAATGTTTAATCTTCTATATAATCTTATCGGTAAATCACTATGAAAAATCGACAAAAAGACGAGCAGCCAGCATAGAAGATTAAACAGGCGGTCAAAAAGTTCAACAATATATGGGATAAAAATCTGTTTTAGGTCTGTCAGGGATAATTTGATACTTTGAATATGCTATGACGATGCGATGGACGACCTCGAAACGTGTGTAGCGGCAGTATTCAAACGCAAAGGCAAAAATGTAGTCACAGAAACAGAGTTCGTATTCGCAGTTTCTTTAGATTACAGATGGTTCACACCGAAAGAGGCCCAGGAGCTGCTGGATTTAGCCATTAAAAAAGGACTGATTATTAGATCTGAAGATTTTCTCAAGCCTGCTTTTGATCCCAAGGATCAGGACATCCCGATGTCGTTCCGCCCCAGCAAAGGCATTCTCAGCAGTGAAATGGAAGAAGAAATCTCAGTATTCAGCAAACTGCTGAGGGACATCTCAAATTCCAGCGGAATGAAGAAAAGAGATGTCGTGGCAAGAATCAACAAGATTCAGGAAAAAGTAGGAGTGGATGTGGAAGTAGCCGCGCTCCTGATGGCAAGAGACAGCGGGTTAGATCCAAACCAGTATTTTGAAGAGGTTTGGAAAGAAGTTTGTGAAAAGTAATTTCATCCTTTTTTGATCAGATCTCCGAGAGTCAGGGTTTTACCGCCTGACGCTGATGAAGACGAAGCTATCGAAGACACTTTTTCCGTCAGTTTTATGCCCAGCTCCTTTTCCAGTTTTTTAACCAGACTGTCGCTTGGCAGCATGTCACCGTTTTCAACTTTCGCGATGATCGTTGCCTTCTCGTTGAGCTTAGCTGCCAGATCCTCTTGTTTCATGTTGCGTGCCCTGCGGGCGTCTTTGATCACTGAAGCGTAATCCGGTATGAGATCCTCTGATGTATCCATGTCTTTGTATACATCCCTGGTACGCATACGCCTCTCCCTTGCCTCGAGACGTTCGTTGACTACTGCACGGCTAACAGGGGCGCTTGCAGCGTTCTTTTTGGCGTGGCTGCCTGTTCCGTCAGCACTCTCTCCAAACTTGGAACACTCCTTGCATACTTTCAGCTCTGTGCCTTCTATGAATACAGTTTTAATCCATTCGGACTTTTTGCCGCACATTTCACATATCATTTCAGGTCACTTCTTTATTAAATAACACTGATTTGAAGCTTCCCCCTGCAATGTTATTATAAGGGCTAAAGAATATGTAAAGATTAGATACATTACGGATCTATAATCAACGTAATTATGAATTAGCAAAATTTAGCTGAAAGCTATATATCTAACACTATGCTTAATTATAGTGAAAGCGTGATGAGAATATCCAGTTCAGAATCAAAATGCAGAGGTGGAAATGATGAATGATGAGCAATTAGAAGAAGTCGTTAAGGAACTGAACGATAAGATCGAAGTCCTTGAAACGAAAAATAGCGAAGTGATCAGTGACCTTCAAAAAGTGGAGAGCGAGCGCCGCTACATCGAGAGCGAATTGTTCAGAACACAAAAGGAACTCAAGAGGATGAAGAGTGAACTGGAACGAATGAAATCTCCTCCCCTCATCATAGGATCGATCAAAGATGTTCTGATCGATGGCAGGGTTGTTGTAAAGAGTTCTACCGGTCCAGACTTTATTGTTACCACTTCAGAATATGTACCTCCAGAAGACCTCATTGTAGGTTCAAGAGTTGCTCTGAACAAACAGACATTAGCAGTGATGAACGTTCTGCCGCCTTCCTTAGACCCGCTGGTCACAGGAGCAGAGATCATCGAGAAGCCTGAACTCACATATTCAGAGATAGGCGGTCTTGAAGAACAGATAATGGAAGTCAGGGAAGCCGTTGAAGATCCTCTTCTGCGTCCTGAACTCTACAAAAAAGTAGGAATAGAGCCTCCTAAGGGAGTGCTGCTCGTAGGTCCCCCTGGAACAGGAAAGACTCTGCTGGCTAAAGCTGTAGCACACCAGACAAATGCTACATTCATCAGATTTGTAGGTTCAGAGCTTGTTCAGAAATACATCGGAGAGGGTGCCAGACTTGTCAGGGAATTATTTGAACTGGCAAAGGAGAAGGCCCCCAGCATTGTATTCATTGATGAACTCGACTCCATAGGCGCAAAGCGTCTGGAAGTATCGACATCTGGAGACAGGGAAGTTCAGAGAACCCTTATGCAGCTGCTGTCAGAGCTTGATGGATTCAATCCGATCGGCGAGGTAAAAATCATCGGTGCAACAAACAGGCCTGATATCCTGGATGATGCTCTTCTCAGACCCGGAAGGTTTGACCGTATCATCGAAGTCCCCGTACCCAACTACGAAGGCAGACTGGAGATCCTTAAGATCCACACCAAGAAAATGAACATGGACAAGAACATCTCCCTTACAGAAATTGCCATGAAAGCCGATGGGGCAACAGGTGCTGAACTGAAAGCCATCTGCACAGAAGCTGGTATGTTTGCAATCAGAGAAGGCAGAGACTGTGTAATCTCCACCGACTTTGACCATGCGATCTCCAAGATTCTTGATACAGAGGCTGCAAAAATAGTCGAATCAGGCGTAATGTTCGCCTAAACCCCTTTCTTTAATTTTTAATCAAAATCCAAATGGCTGTTGCTTTTGAATCTGATAACAGGGATGTTTTTCTCCCTTAATTTTTTGATAAGATATGCATCGTTTGTAACAACATACGCACCCAGGCGCGATGCTAGTTCGATGACTGCGTAATCCCCGGCTTCTTCTGTTTTTTCTACATTATAATTTAAAGCCAGTTTCAGTGCTGCCGAAGCAAACTTGTTTTTTGACCGCTTCAGTTCTCCCAGGATCGGGAGCGGTACATAGACTTCACAGTTTCCTAAAAGAGACTTTATCTGAGAATCCAGATTGACTGAGCGTTCAAAAGGAAGAAGAAGAGCGTTGGTGTCCAACACTACTTTCTGCATAGCCATCTCATTGAATTATGCCGTATCCGATCAGACGCCATTTGCCTGAGATACGCCTGGAGATAGCTACACGCTGCTCTGTCTGCGCACATACTGGAATCTTCAGAGTCACTTCAGACTCATCTCCGCGCGCACTCGTAACAACTCCTACGGTAGTAGCTGTTCCGATGCTGAGCATAAGCGGTTCGTTTGTTTTGATGTTTTCAACAACCAAATCATCCGCAGTACCGACTACCCTCTCAAGAAGATGGGTTGTCATGGTAAACTTATGCAGCACTGGAGGTAAAGTTCCAGGTTTGCCGACTACTCTGCCGGTAAGACCGTCAGATTTTGTCAGAGAAGGATCCAACTTTGTTCCGATGGCAATGAGTCCGCCCTGAGTAGCAGTTTCCACTTCAGAGTTTCCAGTGTGGAGAGTCTCTACTGTTGTGGTGATGCTTTCCCAAACGGACTTTCCGCCGCCCTGTTCCACTTTTCTGCCCGGTGCTACTTCAATGTCATCGCCTATTGACAGGCTTCCCTGAATCAATGAGCCTCCAATGACACCGCCTTTCAGAGTTTCCGGTGCGGAACCAGGTGTGTTAATGTCAAAAGACCTTGCCACATACATCAACGGAGGTTTCTCCATATCCATAGCTGGAGTTGGAATGTAAGTTTCGATGGTCTCTATGAGCTTGTCAATGTTGACATCATGGTGTGCAGATACAGGAATTATCGGTGCACCTTCAGCGATGGTGCCCTTTACAAAATTCTTGATCTCCATATAGTTCTCTAAAGCTTCTTCCTTAGTCACTATATCGATCTTGTTCTGTACAATAATGATCTTATCAACACCGATGATTGACAAAGCCATCAAATGCTCTTTTGTCTGAGGCTGCGGGCAGTGCTCGTTTGCAGCAACCAGCAGAAGAGCTCCCTGCATCATAGCCGCACCGGATAACATGGTAGCCATGAGAGTCTCGTGGCCCGGTGCATCGACTAATGAAATAGATCTTAAAAATTTGGCTTTCCCTCCGCATCCGGGACATTTCTCGTATGCAGAGTACTTGCCGCATTCCTCGCAGTAATAAAAGTCTGCGTCAGCATATCCTAAACGTATAGAAATCCCACGCTTAATCTCTTCAGAGTGGCGGTCTGTCCACTGCCCGCTGAGAGCTTTCGTTAGCGTGGTCTTACCATGGTCTACGTGACCAATCATCCCGATATTGATTTCAGGATGATGAGGGCTCTTCATTGCTTCTCCTCTTTCTGACCCAGAAGTTCTTCGACTGGCTTGGAGCCAATTCCACTGATAATCATGTTGATCTGGGTGGTATCTGTTGAAATTGTATTTCCCCTTACCATCTTACGGCGTCTCATTCCCTTATCCGGGGCATTGAAACCGCTGCTGTCTGAGAGGAGAATTGGTTTTCTCTTTCCGCCTGGAAGATCGCTTCTCATGGGCACTCCGTCTTTGTCACTTCCTCCGGAAATTGTCAATTTGTATCCTGGAAGACTAACGAAGATCCCATCTACAACATCTCCAATTTTCTTACCGATTAGAGAGTTTGCATGATGACCAGACACATCCATCTGATAGGATTTTCCGGTCTTTACATCGTTAATGACAGCTTTAAACTCAACCATCTAAACACCTTATGAATGGAGGACTTAATGACAACAGAGATATAAAGCTTATTACAGTGGAAACTTCAAAAATAATCCCGCTGTCAGGGATGTTCAAGAGAAAAGGTTTACAAGCTTAAGAGTATGTGGTTGTAGATTGGATGCCTTCAAATCAAGAGCCGTTTACATTCGAGGATCTCACTGAAATCTGCAGGAGAGAACAGAAGTCAAAGTATCCTGTAGAGGTACGTCCAGATTTTTATCTAGTCGTCAGAGAATGCAGGGACAGGCTCAAAAAAGAGATAGAACGGGAATTCTCCATAGACCAGTATTCCCTGAAGGCAAAACTGGCATCCAACCAGCTGATTAAGTTCCAGGAAAAATCGCAGCAGGTCTTTGAGTTCAGATTCGCCAAGATTCAGTCCATGGGGCTGAGAGCGGCTCTGGGAAACAGAGTGGATCTGAGAAAGCTTACTCCTGAAGAACTTGAATTCTTCAATCTGATAGTTGAGATAATCAGCAGCAAAAAATCGATGCTGATCGGAGGAGAATTTACCTCCACTAGGACGATCGACAATTATGTTGCTCCAGTGAAGAGAGAGCCTGTTGTTCAGGAAGTTCCTGCCAGAACGGAAGAGATCGGGCCTCCGGAGATTGTTCCAGAAGATGAGGGGGCTATTCCCCCCGAAGACGAGGAAATGTTTCCCGAGGATGAGGAAGAGCCTGCCAAGGTGGCTTCTGCTATCTCTGAACCCGCTGTTGAAAACGAGAGTGCTGCTGAATCCCCGGCTGAGCCTGAATACATGCTGGTAAGAATTTTGGCAGATATTCCTGAGATCGCAGGCAGCGACCGCAACTTCAGACTGAAAAAAGAAGACATTGTAACGCTGCCGCTGCCGATAGCTAATATCCTAATTAAACAGAATGCAGCTCTGAAGATCAATATAGAATTATAATGTAATTGTTCTGGTATCGCCCGGCGTCCGCAGGCAGTCCACTTTGTCATCGCGGCAGCCCAGCAGGCTTGACACTGTGTGAATTGCCAAGTCCGGGATGTTATTATTTTTGCTCAGGTGAGCGAGAAATACTTTTTTGTCTCCGTATCCAGAAGCCCAGAGGGCATGTGCGCAGTCAATGTTTGAAAGATGTCCCCGCTCAGACCGGATAAGCCTTTTCAGCATTATCGGGTAGGGGCCGTTATCCAGCATTCTCAAGTCGTGATTGGCTTCGATTACTGCAAAATCCGCTGCACCCAGAGACTCAAACACCTCATTGTTGACTTTCCCCAAGTCTGTTGCCAGCAGGAATTTGTTTTTTTCAGTGGAAATAAAAAATGCATTGGGATCGACAGCGTGATGGTTTATCGGAAGAGGCTTGATTTTCAGATGACCAATGTTGAACTCCTCAAGCGTGTTGAAAAGAATCTTGCTTTCAATCTCTCCGATTTCTGAAGCTGCCAGAGTGGAAGGGTTGCAGCATATCGGAATGCCGTATCTTCTGGAAAGTACTCCGGCCCCGCGGACGTGATCAACATGTTCATGAGTCAGCAGAAGGGCATTGATCTGTTTCGGGTCTATTCCTGCAGACTTTATCAGACCGGTCAGCTGTTTCCCGGATAAGCCTGCATCGATCAGAATAGTAATGTCCTCCGAGCATACTGCAGTGCAATTACCGTCACTGCCGCTGGCCAAAACATGCACTTCAAAACTCACGCCTAACCTCATGCCTTCAGAGTAAAGTTTGTAGAAAAAACTAACGGTCATTATATACAATCTGTTAATGAATAAAGCCAATACAGGCAGCTTAGAGCTGCTGTCTTGTTCGAAAGACTTATGTATGCCTATATTATTCGCCACTCTTACACGGGGCTCGTAGCTCAGCTAGGTAGAGCAATCGGCTCTTAACCGATGGGCCGAGGGTTCGAATCCCTCCGAGCCCGCCTCATCTTTTTAAAATCTGGCTTGACGGCGAAATAGAAAGCTTTATAAGTGACTTTGAAAAACTGAATTTTTCTCAGTCCGATGATTTACAGCATAGCGAGGGCTCTCAATGAGCTTTTGCTTTTCTTTTTACCTCTTCTGCATTCGTTCTGCAGAGCCGGAGGTGGTGCCTATGATCTGATTTTCACCACCTCACCATTTTTCGCATTCACATTTGAACGATAGTTAACAAAATCAAAAGAGGTATAATTATGGCAAATGACCCAGTATTAAAAACAAATTCAAAAGAAGTATTCGTTGGAAAGAAGTATATAAAGGATGATAACGGGAAAATCATAGGTTCCCGTATTACGGCCAGAGCTTATGAAAATCTGAATATGTTTGAAGGAGACAATCCTTCAATCCAGCTAAATGTTGTATTGTATGGTGAAGACGGTAAACCTACAGATACAATATATCTCACAAAATGTGAGGGGGCGTATGAAGCAGATACTGCTTACGAAGAATTGCGCGTTAAGCTGAGCAAAGACTACTATCAGTCACCGGCAAAGAAAAGAGACTGAGAGTGATTTTATGAAGAAATGGAAATTGGGGGCTGTTGCCCTCACACTTTCTTTGTGCTTTACCGTCTCTGCGATGATTATTGATGAAACAGATATAGATGATGCTCCTGAAGTTGTGTTATCTGCGAATCAATCATACGTGTTTGATGGCAGCACATATGAATATTATGTAGATCCAGGAGATTGGATCTCAATTAAATTTGCTCCTCCGATGCTTGGATCAGAGATACATTATTCAGCTCCGTCTTGGATTAGCGCATCATACAACAATAATAATCATTCAAGTGCTACAGAAATAACTCTGTCTGGACATACTACTGAATCAGGACGTTATGAAGTACATTTAGCGTATAAGCAGCTTCAGTTTAATTCTGGAGTTTCTGTTTATATTACAGTCGGCGGCGGATCACCTTCTACCCCTAATTATACAATTACGTTTGATTCAAGAGGCGGATCGCAGGTTAATGGTCAGACTCTGCTTTCAGGAGGAAAAATCATAAAGCCTGTTGATCCTACAAAATCCGGATATACATTTGTAAAATGGTCAAAGGACGGGAATGCAACATTTGACTTTAACACTCCCATATATGCAGATACTACCCTCTATGCCGTCTGGGAGGCTAACAAATATAATATAACATTTAACAGCAACGGTGGATCTTCAGTAGCCAATCAGCTTATAGGATATGGCAGCAGCGTGATAAAACCTGAAGATCCGACTAAAGAAGGATATGTATTTTCAGGATGGTATACAGATCAGCTTTTCAAAAATTCATATAATTTCAATTCATCGGTCTATAGCAGTTTGACATTATACGCTAAATGGGAAGCTGTACAGACTGTGTACCATACAGTCACATTTAACAGCAACGGCGGTATTTTTGACGATGGCTCAGAACTCAGGGAAGTAACACAAGTCGCTGGTACTAAGTTCACAGTCCCTGCAGCAATAAGCAGGGATGGATACATTCTTGCATCATACAGCAATCCACATGGTACTCTGAATCCTGGCACAGAATATGATATAGATCTGCTTGACGGCCATACATTCTATGCAGACTGGACGCCGTTGAATCACACAGTTTCATTTGTTACTCTTGGTGGATCTGCATTAGATGATCAGTCTGTAGCAACAGGAGGTAAGGTGATAAAACCTGAAGATCCGACTAAAGAAGGATATGTATTTTCAGGATGGTACTCTGATGCGGAATTAACGTCTGAATATGATTTCAATTCAGAAATAGATGACAACATCACACTTTATGCAAAATGGGATGCTGCAACAGAAAATACAGACAGTCAAAATCATAATATGCTTCTTTTCTGGATTTCAATTGCGGTAATAATTGCTCTTGCAGCAGGCTTATTTTCAGGAGGCAGAAAGCATGATTAAGAAGCTTATCAGCCTGCTTGTATTGCTGCTTGTCGGGTATCTTCTCATATCTGCAGGCACAGACACATCGGATACTGAAACAAATGATAATACCCTATCATCATCAGTAAGTACATCAGTACTAAAGTTTCCATCATCAGACCCATTAGGCACCGCATCAATATCTGTTTCTGATACTTCTGCATCTGTAAGAGTATCGGGTGATTCTTGTCTGCTGCTGCAGTGGTCAATAAGCTGGGGAGACGGCAAATCATCTGCTGCAACAACAGAAAATGGATCATCAAAGACAGTTGGGCATACATATTCATCTACAGGCAATTATACGATTACGGTCAGCCTGGAAGTTTATGCTGCAGACGGCGGTTCTTTCATTGAGTCACAAGGCAGCAAGTCAACATCTGTTGCAATTACCCAAGCAAGTTCTGAACCTACTCTGCGCATCACCTCATCAGCATCAAAATATGTTGAAGCCGGGTCGTCATTCAGCCATACATTCACATCCAACATATCTGGTGTAACATTCAGCGTTGATCTCAGCAACGCATCCTGGTTGTCTTACAATCCATCATTAAAGCGTTTGAGTGGTACAGCACCTAGCATAAGCAGCGAAACAAGCTATTTGCTGTCTGTTACAGCTACATCTCCTGAAGGGCAGACGAAGTCACAGACTCTCGGAGTATTTGTGACGGTTTCTGCTCCTGAAACATATTCAATTATTTTTAACAGCAACGGCGGCACTGGTACAATCTCGCCGCTGTCTGTCACATACGGATCTGATGTGCTGCTGCCGTCTGAAGGTTTTACAAAAACAGGACATATACTTGCCGGCTGGAATACTAAATCAGACGGGACAGGTACAAACTATTCACTTGGCGGATCTATGCAGTTGATTAGGTCTAATCAAACTCTTTATGCAGTCTGGGAGCTCGCACCATTACAGATTACCCTTGACACCGATGTGATCATAAGTGCTGTTGACACTGCAACTGGATCAATAGACTGTATTGATAACGTATTTACAGCTACAGCCGGTACGGTTGTTACTCTTCCTATGCTTGAGTATAAGCTATCTGATGCTTGGATTCAGGTAAACAGCGGATGGCGTGATGCTGCAGGCAATGCATTGGGTTTTGAGTATACTCTGTCTGCAGATGCTACAATTACACCTGTGTTTACAAATTATTTCAAGCTCACATTCTCGGACCCTGTTGTTACTGTAGTGTTTGATTCTTCAGCATCAAAATATTTTACTCATAAAATAAACTGGGGAGACGGTCAGCAGTCTGTTGTTGATAATATATCAAGTGATCAGCTTGTACACAGATATACTGCTGATGCAGATTATACGATAGTCGTTCAGTCAACATATCTTGCTAATTCTGTATCAGCTCAGTCTGATGTCACAATCACTAATGCTGGTGGATCTGATGTATCACAATATACAGTATCATTTGACACTGCTGGTGGTACTGCGATTGCAGATCAGGTCATAGCAGACGGTGCAACAGTTATCGAACCTGTACAGCCATCAAAAGTAGGTTATAGGTTTACGGGCTGGTATACAGATGATTTATTAAATTCTAAATATGATTTTAATACAAAGATACATGCAGATACAGTAATTTATGCTGGCTGGGTAGATCGCAGCTGTGTTATAGTCACATTTAACAGCAACGGCGGGTCTGAACTAGATAATCTGCAGGTAGAGATAGGTACGAAAATAACGAAGCCTGCAGACCCGGCTAAAGATGGCTATTCTTTTATCGGCTGGTATCTTGACAATGATCTTACAGTACTGTTTGATTTTAATACAGAAATAAATGAAAATACTACATTATATGCAAAATGGGATGAAACTAAGACGTCTGGCAGTTCATCAATGATGCTTATCATTCTTGTTGTCGTACTGTTTGCAGCATTTGCAATAGCAAAGGATGTGAAAAAATGAGAGACAGAAAAAGGCTTCTGACAATTGCTGCTCTCATTGCTGCATTATGTATGCTTGCTGTCACAATAGCTACCCCTCTTTTCCTTGAAGATTCCGAGTATGCTGAACAGCAGACTGTTTCTGCTCAGGATCTTACTGCCCAAGAGATAGTGTTGTCAGGCTATTGGGACGATCTAACCTCTGCTGATGTTCTAGTTATGCTCTGCCCTGTTGTAGGTCTCGGCTGGCATTTGAGCAAATATTACTATTCAAATGACAGTGGATCAGGCAGCGGATCGGGTGATCCTGACGAGCTTGCAAAAACAGTAAGGGCTCATGAGTCAGAATTAGTTTATTCTATACTACACTCAAATGTAGAATTACTTGAAAATAGCATATCTGGATATGCTGATATCTGGAAGTTTACAAACAGCTATTGGATGAGACAGGCAGAAGTTGCAGCAGCAGAAAGATGGGCTGCAGATGCTCAGTACTACGCTCCATATATATTAGAAAGGTCTGGACTGATTGGTAATTTATCACAGCTCTTTGAAAATGTGGAAGAAGGTCCTGATAAGACATTTCAGCTTATCAATGACAGACTTGCTGCATGGCAAAGTTCATCAGATTACAATAAGATGAGCATTGTCATCAAGTATGGCAGCAATACGCTGTCTAATAATTCTATGGATATTAAGATCAGAAATACAATCTCTGTATCTTCAGCATCATCTAATGTTGCATATATTGATGCAAGAGAACTCTGGGTCAGCAATGGCAATGCAGTAATTACTTCAGAAGACGGTACTCGGTATACTCTCAATTCAGGATATAATAATCTTGCAGCAATGAACATTCCTGAGGGCGTATACAGCTTTGCATCAGGTCATACATATACAGGATCAATAGTACCAATCGTTGCAACGAATGCTGCGACTGTGCATACTGGCATAGTTGTTGAATCAGGCAGCGATCTCAAGTTTGGTCAGTATTATAACAATCAGATACTGATTGACGGTACAAATTATACCGATTTCACATTATACGCAGACACAGGAGACGGCACATCATCAGACAGCGTTAATCTTCTTACAGTCTTATCAATGCATGACGCTCTGCTTAATGCAGTGTATGAGTCTGTTACAAAAGCTCATGTGGCTGCACAGGCTGCATGGCAGGTATATACTGCCGCTCAGGAATCAAATATTCTGCTGTCTCCTTCGTCTTTAGTTCCTGCTGGCATGGATGTGACATCTGGAGAGCTCTATACCCTTACTGTTTTGTATCTCGCTCAGATTGCAGATTATAAAGAACGCACTAATGCTAATCTTTCCAAAACAGGATTTAATGTCTCTTCTGAGTCTCTTAATTTGTACATCAGAGGCAGCATCTATGATGCTAACGGTACTAAGATCTACGATTCAGTTGTGTTTACGCCGTATTTATGGCTTGATGGCATGAATATTATAGAAGGATCAAATGCATTCAGCCAGTCTGGATACATAGCAGTCTGGGGCAAGTCTAACGATCTTCGCAATTGGTCTGCATCTTCAGATACTCCTCAGCTCGTTTCAGTATCTGCTGGATATTCTTTTGATGCTGCTCAGATCATGCATAATCAATCTCTTGTATCGTCTGCAACGCTTACTGTACAGGAAGTTGAAAAATGGAACGAGATAGAAGTAACGCCTGGTCCAAGTCCGATTGTCATTCCAAAGATTGTTGACTTATCGCCGTACATTGCATGGATTCTCATAGAAGCTGCTGCCATATGGTTCTTGGTTTGGGAGCTGTTTAAAATGGATGATCTTCTGCTGCTTCTGCCTGCTGTCATCCTGCTTCTGTTAGGTCTGTTTGGTGCGGATTGGATTGCGGGGATGATAGCATGATGGATATGACTGTCATTCTATATTCCACGCTGTCAACGCTGTTCGGCTTTGCAGTCGCATTTGCCTATTACATGCTGCGAGGTGGCCGCCGTGCTGAACAAACCTACTGAAGCTGCAGCACCTCTAATTGGCAGATCCGGCTGGGATGTCTTAGTCCAGTACAAATATTCCTTTTTGGCTCTTGCAGCCATCACTTTTTATTTTTTTATGGATCTTGCATTCCCTGAAAAACTAGCTGACTGGATGGATACTCTGTATAGTTTTATTGATTCTGTCAAGCCTTACATCCTTCCTGGTTTGTTTGGGGCCATCGCCGGCCGATTTGTCTATAAGAATTATGTTTACCAGCCAATAATTCTATCTGTTCCTAATGCTACACAGGGCGATGCTGAATACAAGCTGTCGTACACATATTTTAACCATTTAACCAAGAAAAATGGATGCTGCAACCCCATAGCTACTAAAACAGGCCGTATCAAATATGTCTGTAAAAGCTATGATCCTGAAGAGAAAGTTATTGATTTTGGATGGATCCACAGCGCATCAGTAGCTCCTGACCAGGTCTTCGCATCCAGGGAATCATACAACGCTCTTTTAGAAGACTATGCAGATAAGTCAAGAAGGGTTGTACAGCTTGAAAGCATTCCAATGCTTGAAGGTACTAAGATTGGTTTGTCTGTAGTCCGCAAAAACAATGAGATCATGAGCACTGTGCTGGGTATATCTGATCCTGTTGTTACAGTCGATCCTGATAAGGCTCTGCAGGAGCTTGAGGACGGTGTGAAAGATGAGTGAGGCCATCGACTGCATAAATGCAATTAATGAGATGCCTCACGGCGTCATAGCAATATTGGGATCTGGTAAGACTTTTAAATCTGGTACTTTGTATTCACTTTTTGATTACTGTCCTTGTTTGATGTCCAGACGTAAAGCGTTTTACAAATTTCCGTCTGTAGATAATTTATTCCCATCCAGCCTTAAATCATATACTGTTAATGACTTCGATGATGTTGATCCTGACAGCATCTGCGTAATTGAAGACGCTAACAGGGTTTTCCCTTCGAGGTCTTCAGCCCGTACATCTGAGCTGCAGGAATGGATGGGCATAATCTCTCACAAAGATATTCTAGTAATGCTCACAGTCCAGAACACAAGCAATACAGACCTGGCATTTTTCAGGGATCAAAATGTAGTTATGTTACATAAAAAAATGAATCCTACAGCCATATCATATGAACGTGATGAATTCAAAGTAAACTGCCAGCGTGCTAATCTTTTGATAGATCAGTACTCTGCTCAGTACAATGTGCCTTATCATTACGTATCATACTTACCTGATTTTGATCAAGTCTTGATACTTGACAAACCTCCATCCTGGTACGGTTATGATCAATCGCATGCACTAAGATATTATAAGTTACGAAAAGAGAAGAAAGAGGAATCAGAATGAATGTTACGATCACTCCGGATTCGGAGGCAAATTACATTTTATCAAGTATAGCCTCATCTAAGCTGAAATTGAAGCTTGATGTTGCATTAGCTGGGGAATCTGTGCCATTCCGTCAGGCCTTACAGTACTACAGCCTTTTAGGAATGCAAAATGACCTGCTTGCAGATAAGCTTCTGTCGCTGCTTAGAGATGATGCTGTTTCAATAGCTATGACAAAAGCAGCTACGCTTGATCGCATATGTGCCATGATTGACACGGAGCCTGTCAGAGTAATCAAACCCTCTAAACCAGATCCTATCATATTTGATGATCCGCAGCCGTCAGGCAGCGGATCCAATAAGGAGCCGCAGTAAAGCGTCTGAGCTGGAGCCAGACGCTTACGAGGCTCCGCCTTAGACACTAACCAATTAGTGTAAGCTCTCGATTTATTTCAATTTAAAAACTAATCAATAAAAGTAGAAGGTATAGACTATGTCTTGGAAATATTCAGACCCTAACGAATGGGAAAAAGCAATCACATCAGAAGTATTCCCTTTAGAAGATGTTGCTGCAGCATATATTGAATGGGAAAAAGAAGATATATACAGCATCTTGGAGAATAAAGAAACAAGAGAAATCATACCAGCTCTTCAGGTTAAAAGAGGCAACAGGGCTTATTCAAAGAAACAGCGCAGGAAAATCTTACCTGTTACTCGCGCGATGTATGAAAGAAAGTTTGATACTGCATCTAAAGATGCAAGACAGTACACATCTAGGTACACTAGAGCAATATTTCTTACTTTAGAATATAACCCTCATGAGATATCATTACAGGATGCTTGGTTAAGTTTGAAAGGAAAGGGATCAGATCTCAATTTATTCAAAGCAAAACTGAATAGGTTTTTCAGTTCTTCTGTAAAAGGCAATAGGAGTAAAACAAGGTATATGTACCGCAGATCTAACAATCCTGTAACATACAGCAGTCATGCCAGGAAAGAAGCGCATGAGTCAGGTTATCCTCATGTTCACATGATCTTAATATTATCAGAGCCTGTGTATACATACTATCACAAGAAATCACAGTCCTGGCGTCTTCCTTATGAAGATGTTGTGCTGCCGATTAAACAGATGTGGGCTGAGTCTGTAGGCTGCCAGTCAGCCTATTGTGATGTTCAGGCAATAGTTGATGCAAGCATCACTGAGAAAGATACTGGAGTTAAGCGGTCTGTTATGTCTTATGTTCTGAAATATGTAACAAAAGATGTTGACGCATCAAATCCCAAGTCCGTCAATACTCATGCTCTCCAAAAATTCTTTGGAGTCAGGGATATTTTCAGCTCTAAATTTTTATCAGATTTAGACGTGATACTTAACCGACGTGATAAGACAGAGATTGAGTTAAAACGTACCATAAAAGAAATTAAGAGAATTGAGAAGCTGAAAGATCATTTTGGTTATCTTACAAGCGATCTTCCTGAAAAATTGACAGCGTTATATGAAAGAAAGGCAGAGCTCCAGGAGGAGCTCCGCAGACTCAAAAATATAAAATGGTATTATATTGGTACACGTAAGTTTGCGAGTATCCAGGAATATGCAGAATTCTATATGCGGATTGAAAAATACAACATGCAGCAGCTTGAGGTTTACCGCAATAATATTATGTCAGATTCTCACGGTCTTGCTTTGGTCTGATATGCTGCATTAATTCTTATACTGGTTGAAAAATCAGTGATTTATTCTTTTATTTAGATTATCGAGAGAATAAAATGCTTTCTTGTCAATGTTATATTTCATGTAAACTGACTGATACATTTTGCTGTATTTCATATCGTCAAGATTAAAACAGAATAATTCTGCTGGATCTGATGGAGATCCTCCTAGTCCAATAATTATATAGACATTTAGATTTGTTTTTTCTCGAATGTCTTTATACTTCATCATTTTTTCATATGTACACCAAGTAAGAGATTTATCCGGATTTGTATGTGATCGATATTTGCATTCTACCCAGAATATGGCACCGGTATTTTTATCTCTTAATTTGAAATCTGGATTCAAGCATCCTTCCATCCTCCTACCTGTAAGAGGATCAAAAGATATTGCTCTTTGAACCATACTAAAAGCATCTTCAGGAAATAATGACAGTGCATAGTTCTCAAAATCTGTTCCTTTTTTGTAATTGCCTTCTTTTTTCTGTTCATTTGATTCGTTTTCAGTTGCGGTTTTTTCTTCTAAGAGTTCTTCTACTTTTTCTTCTTGAACTTTTATTTCTTCAGATTTTTCAGAATCAGATTTTTTACGTGAAAACTTATCGAATATGCTCATCACTGAGTATTAGATGTTCATTTAAATAGTACTTTTGGATATTTTGATAGCCAAAAATGAAAGATCATGAATCCCAATTGAGTTTTTAGAGTTGGGTAATACATCCAATATGATTAATCTTTTTGAAAATTTTTAAGATTGATCTTGTTTTTCATCAGCTAAGGTATTCGGAACACTTCTTCTATGGGATTCCACGAAGTCTTTTTCAGATTCTTCTTGTTTAGTTTCATTAGAGAGTATCTTGTTTAAATCTTCCATTGTTTTTAGAGCGTCTATTCCTTTTTGTGTTATGTACAATGCTTTTACATTGTACCTTCCTTGCTGTTTTTCTTCAATTAATCCAAGATCTATTAATTCATCAGTTCTTTCTTGTCTTGTATTTCTTGATCCTTCGAGCATACTATAAAGATCTGATTTTTTGATGCCAGGGTTGTCTCTGATTATAGTCAGAATTTCTAGATTGTGAGAGACCAAGAGAGGATTCCCTGTTTTCATGAAAACTAAGAGTGTGAACTAATCGTTTAAATCGTTCTATCTTTCATCTTTTCAGTGAAAAGATATAAATATGTTTCACGGTAATGATGAAACTAAGTTGGCTCTGCCCGGAGCCAAAGTTATCCCGAGAATATTGGGGGCTAGACCCCCATTAAACCTTTTACAAATCAAAGGTGGTGAAAGTGACAAAAAGCAAAGTGTTCTGTTATAGGATTGGAAGTAATGTTGCTGTAGACCGTGCCAGGGACTGTTTGGCTTTTGATTCTTCTTTGAATCGTGGAAGATGGTGCGGATACTGCAAGCATACACAGACAGGCAATGAAGACGAAGTGATTGTTGATCTTGATTCTATTTATTCTGGTGATTGATCATGAGAAAATACCTTGTCTATTACTATAATCAAGTAATCAAAGACTGGGAATTTTTCAGAGTAAAAATGCATCCTAATTCTGTTAAAAATTGGCTTAGGGATTTTGAAAGTTCTGGCTTTTTACATGCATATGAGGTGCTTTTATGAGTCAATGCTGTCCTGTTTGTGATTGCAGGGTTTTTTATGAACTTGTTAGTTCAGATCATACCTGGATTGCTATTGTTTGCGATGAATGCGGATATACAATTAAGTTTGATCTGTGTTGATTGCTATGCCTTTCAATAATTCTGTATTGTTAGTTAGCGATATTGATCTTAATGAGGCTGATTATTCAACTACTCTTAGTGGCTGCATAGAGCAGTTTTCAGATTATTTAGAGTCTGAACCTGCTCTGTACAGTCCATCTACTGTTGTATATTATACGACTCATGCAGATCTTGCATTAACTATCATACAGGCATTTGATCCTGATGTACTGCCTTATACTGTCTGCAGAAGCCATGTTCAGTATCTTGTTTCAGAAATTGTAGCTCGTGGATATTCTGTGAAGTATTGTAAGCATTTGATCACTGGATTGAAGAAGATTTGTAAATTTTATCATAACAATATCTTTGATAATATTACATTTCGCTGGTCTGTTGATGCTCGTCCTGCTGCTAATTGGCTTACTGAGTCTCAGGCTGCTCAGTTGCTGAGTCTTGATCTTTCTCCAGTACAGGAATTGATTCTGCATCTTGAGTTATGCATGGGTCTGAGAAGGTCTGAAGTAGGTCGTCTGAAGGTGTCAGATATCCATAACGGATATTTGGATGTTCACGGCAAAGGTTCTATGGGAGGCAAGTTCAGGCGCATTCCATTCCACCATGATACGCAGAAGGTTCTTGACAGATTTTTACAATACCGTCGATGGTTAATTGATACTCATTTTGCCAGATGGGGAATCTGTGATATTCCTGAGCAGTTGCTGATTTGGTCAAATGACAGCAGAGGCCTGTTTCAGTATAACATTGAATCAGGTTCTGGATTAGACGGCATACTTGCAAGAATTTCTAATCTGGTTTACTTTGATTTCAGTCATCATACTTTGCGCCGCACATTTGGCCGTATTCTGCATAGATCAAATGTTAAGATCCAGACCATTTCTAAACTTCTTGGACATGAAGATACTGCTACGACTGTCAAGTATCTTGGTTTGGACATGGACGATATGATTGACGGCATGTCAATGATGAGAATAAAGGGAATTGATGATTGCGATGAAATATGAAATTATGATTCCATATAAACATGAGTTTCGGATCCCTCCGAGCCCGCCTCGCTTTTTTTATTATATGAATTGAAGAGTTCAGCAGTCTATCTTTTTTACAGCTAAGAGATCATCATTTGAAAATATTCTTTAATTTTTATCATCCAGTAATTCATTTTCTTTAGACTGCATGTTTTCATAATTAATCATAGAGTTACAGGTTTAAAATCAGGATTGCAGAGTCCTAGTCGAGTCCTAAATTATGAAAGCAGTTTTATGAGATTTCTACTGCCAGCAGTGTTTTGAATTTCATACGCCGGACAGCGGATAAAAAACAATTTAATAAAAACCGACCGCTTATTCCTTACGCTGTATGAAAAGTCAGCATCGCAACATCCTTTCAATGCGTTATTCAACTGATGTGTTAGTGACGGTGCTGGAATCTAAAGAACGCTGCAAATTCAGTGATCTGAATGAATTTGTGACAAATTATTCTACATTAAATTCTCTGCTGTCTGCTTTCGAGAAGGAAGGTCTGGTCGTGATTGAAGAAGTTATGAGACCTCATTATACAAGATATATAGATCTTACAGACAAAGGCAGAGAAATAGCTGAGCATCTGAAACAGGCAAATAAACTTTTGAATGAAACGGGGGACGGCAATGAGTATTGATCCCATTGAACTCCAGATTGTTTTTTACAGAAATGTTCTGCATCAAAATATTCAGGCAATCGCACAGAAAACCGGCATGCCGGAACAGAGAATCATTAATATTCTGAGAAAGATCAGAACGCGATCAGAGCGATTAATACTGCCTGATTACTACTGTCTTACATACAGCAATGGCATGCGTAAAAGAGTATATCACTGGAGCAACAAATATGAAATGTGCAGAGATATGTTCGAAAAAGAACTTAAAAAGATTTTAGAGGTTATAGCTGAGTGAATATTTCAAAATCAGCGATATTCCATACATAACCAGAATACATCTGTAATCATCATCTAACATAGAGACTCTTTATGTTCGTATCAATGAGTGATGAATAAACAATGATGTATGAGAATTTGCATAAAGTCTGAAAAGTTGCTTATCAATGCAGAAAAATAAAATCAATCGTTGATGAGATCCTCAGCCTGCTTAAGCAGCTCTGCTACCTGTTTTCCTTTTTCTGTTAAGGAGACCTTACGACTTCTCCGTACTTTTTGTTCTTTGAGAACTATGACTCCATCGTTCTGCAGGCGTTCTAGAACTGAAACTAGAAACTTGTGGTTATCATTGATAAAATGCAAGTCGGAGATATATGGCTCATCATCACATTCTAAAAGATAAGTAATTATTGATACTGCACCGCTCATATCTAAGACTGTTTTCAATTGTAACATATTCAACAGAGAATTACCAATAAAGATATTAAAGATTACATTTAAGATTATTTAGTGAACTTCATAAGCTACAATTTTGAATGTAGTGATGGATCACGAATAAACGCCAAAAAACAATGTAAAACTAAAACCAAAAACTTCAAAACAGATATTTATCAGGGATTGTTGTGCTTTCCCCTTCTAAATAGAAATTTAAATGATTTCTATAGCATTCATAAAACTTGATTTTCTGGAACTTTTCCTTCTGAGATTTGATCGATTTCGATCAGTCTTTGAGCTATCATTTTTCCTTTTTCAGTCAACTCTACAAAAGTTGTATTATTTTCGTATTTTCTGAGATCGTATGTAACAAATCCCCATGATTTCATTTCATCTAGCTTTCTAGCTCTATTACCACCAGTAGGGACAACTGTGTATACCTCACTCTTTTTCATTCTTCCGTTTTTAAAGAGATGTTTAATCATTGCCTGCTGGTGTTTATCTAGTTCCATGTTGGTTATTACACAAGGCAATATGCAATATCAACATAAGCCATGTTAGTGATAATTGCATTTTTCATTAACCAATATAACTATATACTAATATTCCATTGAAGTAATTAGATTTTTCACAAACCAATATGAAATGGATGGAAGAGAATATGAATGAAATACTGGTGACTAAAAAGGTGCCCTCTGGCAATCACACAGAGTTAACAAAAGAAGTATGTCAGAAGCTGCATGCGTACAAAAATGGCTCATTTCACAGCATACATAGGAAGATATGAAAAATCAAAGTTTTGAAATTTATCAATTCAGGCTAAGTATCTTTTAAAATTTTTGGAGGAAAAAAATGCTAGAAATATACATACAATACAGCGGTAGCTCTGCAGTATTGCAATATCTAATCTTTCTCAAAAAGTCAAAAGAACTGATAAAAATAAAACCAGCATTAGCAGGTCTACTTCCTGAAAGATCTAATGGAATAAGATGCAGACGATATGCTCGCCACTATCTAATCAGAGCTAAAGAAAGAATGAACTTCTTCGATATATCTCTAAATCCAGATGCAGAGAGCAGTATACAATTTGAATCCCAAGCACAAATTTGGATGTTTATAGAACTTGGATTAAAACGTATTTGTAACATCAAATCCAAAAACTTCAAAACAGAACTTCAGCAGGGGGAGTTTTGATGAGCTGCAGCTGCAAGCTATGCAGATTCAACAAGATGCTTTCAGCACTCATGATAGAGCTTTACAAAGAGCATGGAAAAGATGAGTTTACAAAGACAGAATTCAGAAAGATCCTTAGCTGGTTGAGAGGGATACCTACAGATTCCCACATGACAGAAAGATATTGGAAAGCTGCAGAGAGAAACGACTGCATTAATCTATTAAGCAGAAATTCAGCAACACTTTCTGAATCAGCATTGTACCTGCATGGCAAAATACCTATAAAGGATCATAAACACCTGCCGCACCGCTGCCCTGTGTGCAACAGAAATTTTTCTTCAGATAGTATTGTCATAAAACATCTGGTAAATGTGCATAATTTCAGCGATTATCGTGCAAGGTACCTGATGAACATGATTGAAAGAGACTTGTAATGAGCTCTCATGCAGCTAAATGTGCGAAGAAATGGCATATGCGTGTGTTGATGAATGTATCTGAGCTTGAAAACCTGAATTTTTATCAGTCTTATAAACAGCATAGCAAGAGCTCCCGATGAGTTCTTTTCTTACAGATTCTGCATTCATCCGATAGATCTGGAGGGTGCCACGACCTAATTTTCATCTCACTATTTTATATATTCACATTTGAACGAGTTCAATAGTTGAGTCTGATGTATCCAAAGATAATCCTTAGTTTCCACTCTTCGTTTTGCAAGCCAATTAAATATTAAAATGTCCATCTAAAAGTGCCCGTTGGGGAAAAACCAAGCCGCGTGGAGGTGGCTGGACCCAGCTCCGCGGGCTTGGATTCCTGGGCGGGAGGTGATATGCTGGCTTGTGCCAGAATTACTAGAGTCCGCAGAGGATTCAAAGTTGAGATACGCATCGGCAAATTGTCGATAAGTATCGAAATATCGTAAGCATCTAGCTTATGATATTAAACTCTGGACTTTATGTCCCGTCTCCTTTTCAGGAGATGTTCCACCTCCACCTTAGACAGTATACTGCTTTTTATGCATATACACTTTTGTGCTAAATGTGAACATGGGATATCATTTCCTCATGATACGAATCATGCAAGGCACCTGATGAACATGATTGAAAGAGACCTGTGATGAATTCTCATGCAGCTAAATGTGCGAAGAAATGGCATATGCGTTTGTTGATGAATGTTTGAGTGAAGGTGGATTGACATCATTTGATAAAAATTATCCAGTTGCCATTTCTTCATGCCTTTAACATCATCCATAACTTACTATCTTCGTTACTTATAAGTTACAAAAATGTACACATCAATCAATCAGAAACAGCAATGGCAGGATACTCGCATCCCAATATATGAAAAATCAGCAAAGATATATGAAGACCAGACGTTCAGTCAAACAATTATACCCGCACCGGCCTCCAATTATACTTTACTTTTTTTGTTGCTTCTTAGAGTTTAATAAGATTATCTCGCTATTTATACAGTCATAATGATCCTGATCTGCAAAATAGTATCTCATGCAGAATTGCGCAAAATCACCGCGACCGTTAAAACCCTTCTTAGCCACTTCCTTGTCGATCATGTCCAGAAACTCTTTGGAAACGCTTGATTTTACTGGATATTTCTTAGACGTTTGTGCTGTCATAGGTATAGAATACGACTTAAGAAATATATTGAATGAGTTACTTGTAAGTAACCAGGAAGGTCTATAATATTTAAATCATAGGTGTTGTGATTTTCCCATTTTTATCAAAATAATAACGAAGAACGAATAATACTAATTCTTCTCTTGAGCTGTAGCCGTTCTTAGCTACCTCTTCATCTATTCTAGAGATCAACTGTTCTGGGAGTGTTATAGTTATGTTTGTTTTAGTCATAACCATATTATGAGTGCGCAGTATTAAAAACTCTATCGAAGCTTATTTCAAAGCAGAATTATTTTCATAGATGCGCAGAGATAATACAATTGTAGAAAGATATTTGATCTCCCGTAATCATTAGCGCTCTGCTCATGAATTATTTGTATTTTACAGGGACAGCCGGCAGCGGGAAAAGTTCACTGGTGCGGGCATACCAGGAATGGCTGGACAACATAGGCCTTGAATCAATCATAGTCAATCTGGATCCAGGCGCCGATTACCTGCCTTATGATGCCGATGTAGACATAAGAGACTGGGTAAACCTCAGCGAGGTAATGGAAGATTATTCCCTCGGCCCCAACGGCGCCCAGATTGCCGCGGCAGATCTGATGGCGGTAAACATCAAAGAATGGGGTCCGACAGTTAAGGAAATGGGAGCAAGGTTTGCTCTGGTCGATACCCCTGGCCAGATGGAGCTTTTTGCCTTCAGGCAGTCATCTACAGCCATAATAGAGGAGCTCGGACGCGACTCTGGATTTTTATTGTTCCTTTCAGACCCGATGCTGGCTAAAAGCCCCAACGGGTTTGTATCTGATATGATGCTCTGCGCCATCACTCAGTTTAGATTTTCAATTCCAATTCTCAACATACTCTCAAAGTCAGATATTCTCAGCGACGATGTGCTGGCAGAAATGGAAAGCTGGGCAAAAGACCCCTACGCTCTATATAATGCCCTCACAGACGGAAATATTGATTCTCAGTCTGTCATGAACATTGAGTTCCTGAAGGCCATGGAGTCGATAGGAATGTACCGCGAACTCACTCCGGTTTCAGCAGAGAACGGGACCGGCATGGAAGATATCTACAATGCCGTCCAGCAGTACTTTGAAGGCGGCGAAGACGCAGAATAACCTTTTAAAGTCGGATGCTCAGGCATCTGACATACTTTTAATTTCATGAACGTCCAAACTGACAGCTGAATCTATAAATAATCTGTATGAAATGGTGTTGTAAATCGTTCAGAGGCTTTTTATGAATGAGAAATTCTCAATTGCTCTTAGGCGAATAGCTGTGATGGGCGGCATGACTGATTATGTTTCCATGTCCTCCAGGGAATTCGGAAAAGATCTCGGAATAAGCCAGCAGTCTGCTTCAAAGAGGATTTTGGAACTGCTTGATGAAAACCTTATCGAAAGAGATCTGGGAGCCAGAAAACAGAGGATTAAGATTACCCCGCTGGGAGTAGAAGCCTTAAGACAGGAATACTCTGAATATCAGATGATTTTTGATTCTAAAAACAGCATAACGATTACAGGAACCCTCGTAACCGGCATGGGTGAAGGCCAGTACTATGTCAATCAGCCGGGTTACCGCAGCCAGTTTGAAGAAAAATTAGGCTACATACCATTCGATGGAACTCTGAATCTGAAAGTGGGACAGAAAGATCTTCCCAAGATAGAAATAATGCGCAGAAGCAGGAGCGTTGTCGTTGAGGGGTTCCAGCATGAAGAAAGAACCTTTGGAGACGTAAGATGCTATCCGGCAACGATCAAGAACCTCGAATGCGCCGTTACGATTCCTTCACGTTCCCACTACACAGACACACTTGAAGTTTTATGCAAATATAATCTGAGACATACGCTGGGGATCTCCGATGGAGACCAGGTGGAGATCCACATCAGCGTAGAATAAAAATTCTCAGAAAGATTTTTTTACGCTGTCCAGTACAGACTGGAAGACTGCCCTGCCGTCTCCAGCTCCATCCGGACATTCTTTTGATCTTGTCCAGTCAGGATGCTGGAATCTGAACATGACTCTTTCAGGATGAGGCATCAGACCAAGTACATTTCCGCCTTCGTTGCAGATACCGGCGATCTGCGAGATCGAACCGTTCGGGCACCAGGGGTATGAGACTTCATCCTCATTGGGATTGACGTATCTGAATACGATCTGGTCGTTTTCTTCAAGCTTCTCCAGATACTTGCTCTGCATGTCTGACGGGAACTTCAGATTGCCTTCTGCATGAGCAGAGGGAATCATGAGCACCTTTCCCTGCGGAATCTGAGATGTAAAGAGGCACCTGCCCCTGTTGTCATGTCTCAGAAATGTCGGGCGGCATTCGAATCTGGCAGAGTCGTTGGTATACAAGGCAGACTGAGGAAAATCACTCATTGTCTTGCCCATGGCCGGCAGAAGTCCCAGTTCGACTAAGATCTGAAAGCCGTTGCAGATTCCCAGCACAGGTTTGCCTGACTCCACAAACTTCTGCAGGTCCCCTGCGAGAGCAGATTTCATTCTGGCTGCGAAGATCGCACCGGCTCTGACATAATCTCCAGCTGAGAAGCCTCCGGGAAATGCCAGTATGTGATAGTCTTCCAGACTGCGCCTCAATGCCGGAGAGACATCAGATGTGAGCTGCTTAAGGTGGATTGTTTCTACAGACGCACCCAGCATTCTGAAGGCTTCATTCGTTTCATCTTCGCAGTTGGTGCCTTCTATCCTCAGTACGCAGACTTTTATGTCTTTTGTATCCATCTTAATCACCCCATTATATTCCACAAAGGTTTAGACCAGGCATCTCTGGCACTCTGCACGGAAATGCTTACTTTGCTGCCGAAAGCAATCTTGTCTCCCCTGAGCTCTCCTATCTTCTGTGCCCTGTCTCCCGCCAGCTCCTTCCACTTTGATTCCTGGGCGGCATCGATTTCCAGAATGAACCTTGAATTCGATTCAGAGAAGAGGAAGACTTCAGCCGGCATGTCTTCAGGCAGTGTTCCTTCAAAGCCTACGTTCCCGCCGATGCACATTTCAGACACGGCAACAGCGGCTCCCCCATCTGAACAGTCATGACAGCTTTTTACCAGTCCTGAGCTGATTGCTTCCCTTACGATGTCAGAATTCTTTGACAGCTCTTCAGGATCAGAGTCCGGCACGTTTCCGCCTTCTCCTCCGAACCTGCGCCAGAGCAGCGAGGCTCCCATCTCATCTTTCGTTTTTCCTACCAGATATACAGGATTGCCTTCGTCCTTGAAGTCGGTGGTAACGCATTTTCTGATATCTTCCACAATGCCGACTCCGAGAATTGTCGGTGCCGGCAGCACAGAGCCGTAAGTTGTTTCGTTATAGAATGAAACATTTCCCGAGGGAACAGCCAGATTCAAAGCCTTTGCCATATCGCCGATACCCTTCAAGGCTTCGCGGAACTCATAGAGCTTTTCAGGTTTCTCCGGGTTTCCGAAATTGAGACAGTCTGTGAGAGCATGCGGCTTTCCTCCGACTGCCGTGATGTTGCGGCATGTTTCATCAATGGCAGACTTTCCTCCTTTCAGAGGGTCAAGTCCTGCAAACCACGGATTGACTCCAATGGCGATTGCCAGACCGCGGCAGCTTCCCGGCAGGGGCCTGATGACTGTAGCATCTGCCGGTCCAGGATGAGAAACATCTCCCTGCAGAGGCTTGATGACAGTGTTTCCCCTCACTTCGTGATCATACTGTCTGATGACCCAGTCCTTGGATGCCACGTTCGGGTCTGATAATAAAGACAAAAGCACGCTGCTCAGATCGCCCGGGATCTGCGGCTTCTTCACTGCAGTCTTCGGAATATCCTCCGCTTCCGCACAGGGGCGGCAGTACTCCGGCCCCTTGGTAAGGAAGTCTAAGTCCAATTCGTAAATGATTTCATTTTTGTAATAAAGTGTGACTTTCTGCTCATCGACTACTTCGCCGATCACCACGGCCGGAACGTCCCACATTTTGAAGATGTCAAGAATGGCTTCCGTGTTTTCCTTGGGAGCTGCCAGCATCATGCGTTCCTGCGATTCTGAAACCCAGATTTCCCAGGGCGCCAATCCCTCTTCCTTAAGATGCACTGCATCTACTTGGACCACTGCTCCGCAGCCTCCTGCCAGGGCAATCTCTCCCACCACACAGGAAAGTCCTCCTCCGCCGAGATCCTTTATTCCTGAAAGCAGGCCTTTGTCATTGGCTTCCAGGCAGGCATGGATTGTGGGCTCTTTCATGATCGGGTCTCCAAGCTGCACTGCGCCTCTCGATTCGTCTTCCGATCTTTCATGAAGTTCTGCTGAAGCAAAGTTGACTCCGTGAATGCCGTCGCGGCCTGTCTTTCCTCCTACGAGGATCAATACATCTCCGACTCCTTTGACGGAGTTGTTCAGCAGCTTGTCTTTCCTCAGGAAGCCGATGCATCCTACGTTGACAAGACAGTTGCCCGTGTATGACTTATCGAAGAACATTCCTCCTGCCACTGTAGGAATGCCGATCCTGTTGCCGTAGTCTCTTATTCCTCCTACGACTCCCTTGATCAGATACTTGGGAAGCTTTGTCCCTGCCGGAACCTCTTTTAAGTCTGGTTCTCCGAAGAACAGCGGGTCTACGAGGGCAATCGGCTGGGCACCCATAGCCAGAACGTCTCTGACAATGCCTCCGATACCTGTGGCTGCGCCTCCGTATGGTTCAATTGCAGACGGATGGTTATGACTCTCTATTCTCAGACAGTAGGCATAATCATCATCAAAATTCATTACTCCCGCATCGCCTTTTGAAAGAACATCAGTGGTAGGAGTGTTGAATATGTTCTCGCGCAGAAATACTTTAGAAGACTTGTAACAGCAGTGTTCGCTCCAGGCCTGCGCAATCGACTGGATTTCAACATCTGTCGGCATTCTCTGCTTAGACTGGAAGTATGCTCTGACATCCTTCATTTCCTGCAGACTAAGATTAAGTCCCAGTTTTGAGGATATCTCCTTGAGTTCTTCGTCTGAAGCTGAGAAAATATCAATATCATAAAGCGAGAAGGGAACATCCCGTTTCTTTGCCAATTTCAAATCGAGCATTAAATCCCTCATTTGAGCTCAATCTTATATGACTGGATCACAGGGTTGGCAAGGAGTTTTCTGGACATCTCCTCACAGGCTGCAAGGGCCTCTTCGGCACTCATATCCAGCTCCATAGAGAACACTTTGACCGTTTTAACTCCCAGAATGCCTTTGAATCCCAGAAGCTCTAACGCTTTTTTGGTGTTGGCTCCCTCTGGATCGGCTACTCCTTTTTTCAATTCGATTCTGATCTCTGCATTAACCATGATTAGTACCGTGGGAGGCAACGCACTCCATGTAATTTAAGTTGCTCTAATTTCTCGATGGTTTTCTTGCAAAGATCAGGTATCCTGTGTGCCCGAGATTCTCAAAAGACGGCCTCACTCCGCCTGGGTGCACTTCCATTCTTCTCTGAATATTCTCCAGTGCGTCAATCTCGATATAATTCCTGTCTTCCAGCCCGTGAACTACATCAGCAAGCTGATTTGTATTGGGAACATACGCGGAGATTCTTCCTCCCGGCCTCAGGAATGCTTCGATATTGTCCAGAGCCAGCTGGGGATCGGGCATGTCCAGGGAGACCGCGTCTGCCATCACTCCCGGGTTGTCTTTTCTGATGTCTCCGATCTTGACTTCCCAGAATTCATGAAGCCCGGCTCTTTTGATGTTCTTCTCTGCGCCTCTGGCAAACTCTTCCCTGAATTCCATGGAGATTACCCTTCCAGTCGGCATTACTGAATTGATCAAAGCCATTGTCAATGCTCCAGAGCCTACGCCTGCCTCTACCACGGTCTCTCCGGCTCTCAGACCCAGACGGAAAGCTATCGTGGCTGCATCCTTGGGAGTTATGATCTGCGGACCCCTCTCTAATGACTGCATAAGATCTCCGATCATCGGCTTGAGGGCTGTAAAGGTCTTGCCGGCAATCGAAAGAGCGTATCCGTCCTCCTGGCCGATGATTTTTGATGAGTCTACAACTCCCAGCCCCTGGACGCGGACCATGCCGTTTCCAAGAGTCAGCCAGTGGCGGTATCCTTTCGAGTCAAGCAGATAGATTAAATCCCCTTCAAGGAGCATACTGCGGAATAAGAATACAGTATTTAAAATGGCTACGGGAGCCTGCATAGAGTCTACACTTGATGCTGATCCGCTAGCATCTGAGCTGACAATCTATAAATGAGAAAATTCTGAAGATGATCAGATGACGGCTGCAGACTGAAAGTCCGCCATTGTTAAGATGCTGATTTTCCAAAAACTGCATAATAAATGTTTAATAGGTCTGCGTTATTGGACGTTAAGATGGCAGATTCGGACTTTCCTCACAAAGCCATAAGGATATTCTCCTTCATACTGATAATATTGGCACTGGCCATATACATCGGCTGGGGAGTTGCCTATGGAAGCTGGAATATATTCAGTGCAGAGTACATTCCAATCTATTCAATAATGATCATTTTAATCCTGCTCGGAATTTGTGGTCTTTTATTAACCAAGACTAAATCAAAATCTGAATGATCCGATCCGGCTTTAGAGCCTGGATAACTCTTTTTTTATTTTAGATTCACATCTTTTTAACTGCTTAGGAAAAATAACTGATGACATAATTCAGAAGAACTTAAAAAATGCTGCAGATGATATCAAAGAGATGATTGCTGCAGCCAAGAGTTTATTATTTTCATGCATGTGCTTCATTTCACAAAATGATAGAGCACACAGAGTTCGAACTCAAACACTTCACCGCTGAGATCCAGATCACTGACTTTCATCGTTCTTATTTCAACTGAATCTGCTTTTGCAAGATTATCTGGCATCCAGTGTCTGATGTACCAGACTTCTCCTTGGTCATCAACAATTGACTGCAGATAGTTTATCAGTTTTTCTACAGACTTTCTCTGACTCTGCCTGCTTTCCGGATCTCCCCATGGATAGATTGAGGGATTAAATCCTGAAATGTAAATGTGTGGTGGAAGAATCTTATCCAGATCAGACAAGCCGGGGGCATAATGTTCAATACCATCATCTAAACCAAAATTTTCTTTAGTCAAATCCAGTTCAGTTTGACCATAATAAGACCCTTGTCTTATGCCATGATCTTTTGCATATCCTTCGGGAAGTCGTTGAGAACATGCTAAAAGCGTTATGCAACAGGCACGGCTTTTTCTATTCATATTGCCTTTGAATACCGGTACCGGCGCATCTTCACGCCTGACAAAACGATGGAGAGTTATGCGATTAAAGCTAAACGACTCTCCATCCAGGTCTAAATCATCCACACACATTGTTACAGAATCGATGTTTTCAGCGCAGAGTAACTTAGCAGATAAAGACTGAAAAACGATGCACACTTCGCCCATAGTGTTAACAACATGTCTTATGAATGCTCTGAGTTTTTTCAGCTCCAGTCTGGCTTCATCTACTCGTTCTTTGGAATCATATTTTTCATGAAATTGGTCTCTAGATGTCTCAAATGCATAGATGTATTTAGGAAGAATCGGCGGTAGATTGGAAAGAGCACCGAACTCTAAACATTCTTCCTTTTCGACCAAATATGTATTGAAACCGCATCTAGAGTTATCTGTGCGATATTCAAACGGTTCGCCGTTGTTGATCTCTGGATCGACCAAAGTAACTTTGGTCGGCAGAGGGAATTCAGTCGCAATGAGATTTACATACGTCATTAAACATCACTACCTCTGATTTCCATAGAAAAGAGGTTTTGAAGGGCTTACATAGCCCTGGCAGAGTAAACCACGATGTCTGTGTCCTTGCCGCAGCCGGCGCACTTGCCGTGGAACTCCTCGTGAATGTACGGAGTGCCGAGGATCTTGAGTCCTGTCTTCTCCTCAATGGCCTTGCCGCAGTTTTCATCGCCGCACCAGCCGAAGCGCAGGATCATTTCCGGAGGATTTTCCAGATCATCCACGGAGATAATGGACTCCTTCATTTTTGCCCAGGCTTTAGCGTCCATTTCTTCAGCGATCTTATCCAGCTCAGCTTTGACGAGGCTTGTTACCTCAGACCGCTGGAACGATCCTTTCTGACCGTCAAAGCGCCTGGCAAATGCCACTACGCCGTTCTTGATGTCTCTTTCTCCGAGTTCGAGACGCAGCGGAACTCCCTTGAGCTCCCATTTGAAGAACTTGTTGCCGGGACGCTCATCGCCGTCATCCAGTTCCACTCTTATACCTGCGGCTCTGAGCTCATCGCGCAGAATGCAGGCCTGTTTCTCGACTTCCTCCACATTGCCTTTGGCCAGGATAGGAATGATAACAACCTGGAACGGAGCAATGGCCGGAGGCAGCACTAAACCTTTGTCGTCTCCGTGAACGCCGATGACAGCGCCTAAGAGACGTTCAGACATTCCGTAAGTGGTCTGATGGACATATTTCAGGTCCCCGTTCAGATCTTCATATTTAATGTCAAAGGGCTTGGAGAAGTTCTCATGATAGTGATGTATTGAACCCAGCTGCAGAGAGCGGCCCTTGATAAGAGTGGTGTCGATTCCCACAGTATAGTATGCTCCGGGGAACTTGTCCCATTCGGTTCTTCTCAGAAGCATGTAGGGCATGCACAGTTTCTTAGCGATCCTGGAAAGAATCTGAATGTCTTCCTCGATCTGCTTCTGTGCGTCCTCCTCATCAACGTGGCAGGTGTGCGACTCAAAGAAATGAATCTCCCTGACGCGGATAAACGCCCTTGTCTGTTTCGTTTCATACCTGAATGTGTTCACCAGCTGGTAGATTTTCAGCGGCAGATCAGAGTGGGAACGTATCCAGAGAGAAAACATGGGATACATCGCCGTCTCGGAAGTAGGACGCAGCACCAAGGGAATATCCAGCTCGTTATCGCCTGCTTTGGTGACCCAGTATACCTCGGCGTCAAAGCCCTTGATATGCTCCTTTTCCTTCTGGAACTCCGTCTGCGGAATCAGAAGAGGAAAGCATACCTCATCGTGGTGAGTGGCATCGAGTTCCTCGCGGATGTAGGAGTCCACATATCTCATGATCTTCCAGCCGTAAGCGGGCCAGACATTCATGCCCTTGATGGGATAGCGCTTATCAGTAAGCCCGGCTTCCTCCACAATCTCATTGTACCATTCGCTGAAATTCTCATCCTTTTTAATGCTGGACAAGTTCAATCCCTCAAAACTTTGGCAATCTCGGGAGCCACAGAGATCACAGACACTTCGTTTTCAATTGTATTGGTTGAGTAAACAGCATTGCAGCACTTGCGCAGCCTGTCTAACGCATCTTTGGCAAACAGCCCGTGTGTACAGACGGCGATGACGCTCTTGGCGCCCAACACCTTCAGCTGGTTGGCGGCTGCTTCAATCGTACCGCCGGTGGAGATGATGTCATCAACGATCAGAACGCTCTTGTCTTTGGCATCAACATTCTTGGGAGCCATGCGCACCACTTCGCCGGACAGTCTTGTTTTCTCAAGATTGTCGAACTCTGCATGAATGGCCTCTGCGACTGCCGCTGCGCGGTCCAGAGCTCCCTCGTCTGGAGCAAGCACGAGATCGATGCCGCTGTCTTTGAAGAACTCCCCGATGCAGTGTGCTGCAGAGATGTTGTAGGTCTTTCCGGCAAACCAGTCAAGAACCACAGGCTTGTGGACATCCACTGAAGCCAGCCTTGTCGAGGTGAGACCCATGATGTCAACCATGACTTTGGCGCTCAGCGCCTCTCCCTTGTTGAAGCGCTCATCCTGCCTTGAATATCCAAAATAAGGCACAACGCTGGTGACGCTTTTTGCTCCCAGGCCGAGAGCGGCATCCTGAATCAGGAGCATCTCCACCAGATTGTTGTCGGGATGAGTGTTCTGGACGACTATAACATCATCATCGAGAGCATCTTCCTCGATACGGACATAGCATTCTCCGTCCGGAAACCTTGAAACTTGTGCCTGAACATATTTTGAATCTAATTCCTTAGCCAGATCCTGCGCCAGCTTCTTAGAGGATGTACCACCGATGACTATCATTGATAAGGCAACAAGAATGTAAGTATTATAATTTTCCAGTCAGAACTGGAATGCCTGCGGTCTTCCAAGTCGTTAGCTATAAATCTTCTATTTCGATTAAGCAGACGGGATGCGCTAAATGTTTTCTGAATGTCTGTCTGATGAAGCCGCCGGTATCATCTACGGCGATGTCGGAACCGCTGTGCTTAACATCAGCGTTCTTTCCAAGCTGCAGAAGCTGGAGTATGTGCAGATTGAGCATGAGGAAGCCGGCTGGGTGATCGGACAGGTTGCTGATATTCAGCGGAAGACCGACCTGTCCCTGGAAAAAGCCAGGATGATCGGGCAGAGGCAGGAAGTTGATATTCATGAGAAGACCACTGCCAAAATAGAGATCATCGGCTACCGCGATGAAAGAGGACTTCTCCAGACTCCCCGCACTCCCTTCAGGGCCGGGCAGTATGTGTATCATGCTGAAGATGAGATTATCAAGAAGTCCCTCGGACTCAGGGAGCATACGAAAACAGGCGCTTACATCGGTCTGCTGTACGGGCATGACATCAGGGTGGAATTGGACATCAACTCTCTGGTACAGAAGCATGTCAGCATTCTTGCCAAGACCGGCGGCGGGAAATCCTTTCTTTGCGGCGATCTGCTTGAAGAGCTGATCAAGCACAACGTTACCGTTCTGGTTTTGGATCCGCACGGCGAGTACGGTTCGATGAAGGAGGCTGGCAGCGTGCTTGAGACCTCCAGGGATTTTCATGTCGAGCCCCACGGGTACGCAGACAGGATAATTGAGTTTGCCACAGACCCTGTGTCCAATCCTGATGCGCTGCCTCTTAAATTCACCCTTTCCAATCTTGAGGCCAACGACATTCTTTCTCTGACCAACATAAAAAACAGCAAGATGCATCTCAGCTTCCTCAAGAAAGCCATTGATGCGCTGAGAAACTCAAAACAGGACTATTCCCTCAAAGACGTGATAAGCGTGCTGGAAAGAGAGGACGACATGAACAATTATGCTCTGATCTGCGAGCTGCAGTATCTTGACGATGCTAAGATCTTCGCGCCTTCGGGAACAAAGATCTCCGAGCTTGTCAAGAAGAACATGACAACGATTGTCAATCTCAAAGGCACTCCGCCGGAGCTTTCAGAATTAATTGTCAATAGAATCTGCACTGCCTTGTTTGAACTGAGGAAAGTCAATGCAGTTCCGCCGATGATGCTTGTTGTCGAAGAAGCCCACAACTTCTGCCCGCAGCAGGGCACTGTCGCGTCTTCGAAGATCTTCAGGACCATCGCCGCTGAGGGAAGAAAGTTCGGTCTCGGTCTGGCGATAATCAGCCAGAGAGCTGCCAAGATCGACAAGAATGTCTTAAGCCAGTGCAATACCCAGATCATTTTAAAAGTTACAAATCCCAATGACCTCAAAGCCATTTCCGGCTCTGTGGAAGGCCTCACCGCCAGCATGGCTGATGAGATTCAGCGTCTTCCCATCGGTGTCGCCATGTGTGTCGGCGGCGGTATCCAGATGCCTTTGATTGTTGAAGTCCGCCCCCGCGAAAGCAGGCATGGCGGAGAAAGCGTTACGGTGATTCCTGATGAATGTGATTACTGATGAAAAAATCATTAAATATCTTGACATAACAAAGCGCGCCTTAGACAAGATAAAAATTGCTGCTCCTGAAAAGTCATTCGCAAGACGAATGGCTGAAGACTTTGAGAATATGGCCCGCTCCTACTACAGCGATGCCGTGCACTTCAAAGAAACAGGCGACTATGTCAATGCCTTTGCCAGCGTCAACTACGCCCACGGGTGGCTGGACTGCGGCGCCAGAATAGGCCTCTTTGATGTCGAGGGGGATACTGTCCTGTTCACTCTGTACGAGTGAGAATTCTCGGTCCTGTTGTATCTGTATGCAGAACGAACGTTTTTCCGAATGAGCTCAGTATATCTTCTGCTCCGCTGCCGAGAGCGAAGACTGAGTTTCCCAGCATAATCATTGAAGCCTGAGTGTCTCCCAGGGCTCTGAGGGCTTCCGTTACCTCTTCTGAAGCCAACATGCTTTCGTCTGTGAATCTTCTGCTCAATGCGAATAGGTTATCCAGGCTGGGACTGCGCCTCATCTCTGCAATGCATTTTTCCCCTGCCTTGGAAATTATTTTATTTTTTTCTTTATCTGTTAAAATGTCCGCTGTGCTGAGGGGATTTTTGAAGACGCAGGCGGTGATTGTCGGTGTGCAGTCCAGTCTTTCCACTCTCCCGTAAGGCTTCACTCCTTCCTTCAGCCTGTATGTGACTCCGCATCTGGAAATGGCTGCTACATCCCCTAAGCCGGTGTTGTGCTTTATTTCTGCTATGTGTGCTGCTCTTACTGCTTCTTCTCTGCTCAATGAAAGAATTGAGCATAATGCAGCAGCTGCCGAAATCGTGCCCGCTGCGCTTGTCCCGAAGCCTGCACCGCAGGGAAGCTGCAGGACTGTTTCCGACCTGATCTGTAATTCTCTGTCTCCCAGCAGCAGGTCTAAAGCTGTTTCTGTTACAGGCGCTGCATTTCCATCCACAGCTGCCTTGATGCTTCTGTTTCCTTCAGTTGCAGAGAGAGTTGTTACAGCCCCCTGGTCTATGCATATGCCTGCCCCCAGCGATCCTGATCTTAAAGGATCCCGGTGCCTTTTCGGCGAGAAGAAACCTGTGATGTGTCCCGGGCAAAAAGCTGTTGCTTTCATTCAATATGCTCCGCGATGCTTTCGATGATCCTTTCTGCCAGCTCTGCTTTGCTTCCTTCGAAAGTTTCTATCGTTCCGTCTTTGAGAATTATCTTTGATTTTGTTTTTCCTTCAGAGACGTCAAGAATGTTGTTGGCCACTATCATATCCAGCGAGTTTTCGTCCATGCGTGCTTTTGCTTTTTTGATCAGCTCTTCCCCGCCTGTGCTTTCCGCTTTGAAGCCTGCAAGGAACCTGGCTGTTCTTCTCAGCTGAGGAAGGACTTTGGGAAGTTTTGTCAGAGTGAGAGTGATCTGCTCCTCATCTGATGAGATCTTTCCCTTCTGCCTTACAGGTGAGTAATCAGACAAGGCTGCAGGTACGAGGACGATGTCGTATTCGTTCTCGTCTGGAATCATCTTGATTAAGTCATTTACGGATTCGAACTTTTTCGATTTTATGAAGTCCGGGATGCTTACCGACATCGATGCATGCCACAGTTCTGTCTCTGCTCCCTGCCTCGCGGCTGCCAATGCCAGTTCCACTGCCGTTTCTCCTGATGAGATGTTTGAGATCACTCTGACATCATCAATCATTTCTCTTGCAGCTCCGCCTATGACGAGCAGCTTCTTTCCCGCCAGTCTGTTTTTTCCCAATTTGGTTATGACCGCTTCCACAATTTCCTGCGTACCTGCATTCTTAGCTTTCTTGCCTGAGATGTCTGGACCGACAAATGTCACTCCTGCACCCTTTAAAAATTCAACATTTCTCTGCACTGCCGGGTTCTCATACATTGCAAGATTCATGGCCGGCACGATCATTAACGGTACCTTTGTTCCCAGAGCCACGCAGGCCATTGTTGTTACTGAGGTATCGCATATTCCCGCTGCAACTTTCGAGATTGTATTGGAAGTGCACGGCGAGATCAGCAGAAGATCTGCCTGTCCTTCATATTCTCCTAAAAATGATACGTGCTGAGTTCTGCCGTCTATCTCTGTCGTAACCTCATTGCCTGTGGCAAAATGCATTGAGACTGCCGTTATGAACTTCTCTGCATCCTGAGTCATTGCTACATGAACATCTGCGCCGTGCCGCATGAGCTCTCTGGATAACTCAAAGGCCTGCACTGCCGCAATGCTTCCTGTTACGCCGAGAATGATCTTCTTTCCTTCTAGAATCCTGCTTTTAGTGTATTGGATTCCCTTGGATGGATGCATACTGTTGCATTGAGTTATCTTGTTTAACCTTTTTGCTAAATAAAGAAAAGAGGTTTGAGATCACTCATTCCAGTGAGCATAGACTTTCATGCTCTGAGTGATCTCTGATTCTTCTGTTATCAGTTCTCCTGATTCTGAGTACCAGCCTGAGAAGTTTTGACTGTCAGGAATCTGAGGAAGTCTGTCTCCCAGAGTTCCCTTTCCGAACATGATTACTGATGCATACTTCTCTTCGTCATTCTCATTGATGAAGAATGACACTCTCTTTGCTGATGCTATCACTGCTGCCATGAATGCTGCGAAGAGTATGAAAATAAACCAGATCATTACATTCTCGTCTTGTTTCCATTCAGCATAGAGTGTTATGTGATCCTCTGATACTACTGAATCAAAACTGAATTTGTTCTGTAACTCTTTGTCTGAATACCATGCATTCAGTTCCTTTCCTAATCTGTAAGGGATATTAGGTTCCTGAATGTTGTCTTTCCTGCAGACTTTCTCCAAGTAAATTTCGTTATCTATAACGAAAGTAACTATGACGTAGTCCTTGTTTAATTTGAAGTCTGCATAGACTGTCATGTTACTGCTTACTATTGAATCTGCTGTGAAGACCTGATCGTCTTCTGTATACCATCCTGCGAAGTCATATCCCTCTTTGACAGGATCAGGCTGCATTGATTCTCCTAATGCTGTGTTGATATGAGTCTTTGATTCTCCGTAGAAAGCGTTGTCTACTACGAATGTGACTGTGACTTCTTTTCCAGGAGTAGGAGGACTGCTTTCTTCCCATACTGCTGTCAGACAGACATTTCTGTTAGGCATTCTGAATTCTTCATCAGGCAAGTATGTCTGCTGAGTGAATGAGTCGCACCATCCCTTGAAGATGTATCCATTCTTTGACAGCTCTGACGATTTGACAGTTACAAATTCGCTGAGAAGTGAAGTTCCGACTTCGGAACTTCCCTTTCTCCTCCGTTTGCATTGTATTCTACTTTGAAGTAAGTAGGTCTGTCAGGGTCCTTTGTTTCCCACTTGGCGTATAAGGTTATGTCTGCTGTGACTACGTCTTTATCGAAGTCCCATTCTGTTTCTAATGCTGCGTCTTTGTACCAGCCTTTGAATGTGTAATATCTAAACGGGAAAATCATTAAATATGAATTTCCTGCAGGGATCGTTTTCGCAAAGGTTGCTTATAATGTGCGCGCGCGTGCGCATACGCATAGCCCCCTGCCCGTCTTTTTAAGTCAAGTTTGCCCCCTTTTCGCTTTTCGAAATTTTTCAAAAAATCGACGCTTTTTGATGAGAAATTACGCGTATAACCTTTCGAATTTCAAGAAGAAAACAGACAGTAATCTGCCTGCTAAAAACACTTAAAACGCTTCATAAACGCCTTCTCCGCCTGCTTTGCGCGCGTACGCGATAAATCACATATGCAAAGCTTAAACGCGTCATTAAATCGATTGTAACGATCAAAGCGATTGATTGCTTCTCTGCCTTCCTAAGCTTTGCAGACTCTCTCAGAAGCGCATCTCATTGATCGAGTTAACAACAAAAGCCTAAAACGGCTTGAAAACGGCTTAAAACGCATTGCAGGCAGCATTAGATCGATCAGAAAGCATATGCAGACACTCAACACAGCAGACTGCATTCTCTCGCAATTTCTCAAGACTGCGATTTCACTACACACTCGTAAAATCAATCAAAAAATCAAACTATCTTGCTCTCATGCTCATTATTCATTTGACTAAAAAAACAAAGAAATTATTGTTCATCGAAAATGATGAGTTCTGATCGAGACAAACATCAAAATCAAAGAAATCAAGCTTCCTCCGGTTATAAAATTCATTAAATAAGGTCTACAGCAGCATGCTGAAAAGTGCCAATGATCATGATCAGATCAAAGTCTGCAATGATCACAAAATCAAAATAGAATCATAAATGCCTAAATTTCAGGCAGCCTGCTGAGAACATACGAAAAAACGTCATCGCGGCTCATTGAAGCATCAACAATCACATAAGAAGAATCCTCAAAAGCGACAAGATCGTAATTATCGCTTACTTTCTTCAGAAAATTGAACTTTTCAAACCTGCCGGGAATGCCTGCCCTGAGATTCAAACGGTTCATCGCTTCTTCAGGAGAGATTTTCAGCAGAAATGTAACATCTGGAGAGATGGCGGCAGGCCTGTTTATCTCCTTCAGCCAGTTCCAAGCGTTTTCAACTTTGTCAGAAAGAAGAGCTCCTTGATACGCAAGAGTGCTGCCGACATACCTGTCGCAGAGAACCCATCTGCCGGAATTGAGCCACTTCTTGATCTGCGAAGTATGTTCAGCACGGTCTGCAACATAAAACAGGGTATTGGCAACAGGCCCCGTAGTCTTGGACTCAGTTCTCAGGACGTCCCCGATCCAGGAGTTTGAAGGCTCTGCCGTCAAAACTGTATCGATTCCCAGAGAAGCAAGGTATTCTGAGAGCCTGCGCGACAGCTCGCTCTTGCCGGCACCGTCTATCCCTTCGAATACGATAAAACGCCCTTTTGCTGCAGAATTCATCTGAGGAGGTATCGGTTAGGTGTTATTTATTGCCCATAGATACGAGACTTCAGAAGGGCGATGTATGAAGGCAGAGACTCGACATCCTTAATCTCAGATTTGCAGAGCTTTGAAAGCTCAGTCCTCACACTGTCGTTATACGGGATGTCATTAGCTTTCAGAGCATTTCTGAGTAAAGAAGCAAGCTGTCCGCCTTTGCGGTCCCAGTCTGTCAGGATGTAAACCTCTTTGCCGCGGGCTGCAAGGTCTTCAACAGCAGCAAAAACACTTTTCCTTGAGTCTTGGATCTTGAGGATGTCCCCTCCGATATCAAGACTGTGAAGGGCTTCTACATCCTTCCTTCCCTCAACTATGATAATAGCGTTTTCAGGTCTTACCCTCAGCTCATAAAGAATCTTTTCAACTCTTTCCAGAACATCTGTTAAGTCTTTCATTTTCCACCAAAAGCGCAGCTACGCTCTCGATATCCTGATGGACGAGTACAGTCTTATGTCTATCTGCATGTCCTCTGATAATTTCAACAGGAACTCCAAAAAAATCTTTCAGCAGGGATTCAACAGCATTGTTTGCCCTTCCCTCAAGCGGAAGATCCTGAACTTTGATGATGAGCCTCTTTCTCCACTGATCGACTGTACAGACAGATGCAGTTTTGGCGTTGGGAGTGACCATTATGTCTATCTCAGTCGCACTGCCGCCTGCTGAACGCAGAGCCGCGAAGAAATCTGCAGGCATGCCGGGGCTTCACCGTTTAGAAATGTCAGTGTATTCTCTGATCTCCTCTCCGACATAAATGCTGGAAGGCCTGTACAGAACAGGCTTGACAGGAGGATCAGGAAACTTCTCTTCAATCACATGCGCAGTCCAGCCGGCAGCTCTTGCCATGGCAAAAACAGGCGGGAAAAAGTCATGGTGAATTCCCATTGCGTGATAGATTGAAGCGCTGTAGAGATCGACATTGGGATAGATTGCCTTGCCTTTCTTCTCATAGAACAGCTTCTGAGTCACCTCAGCCATCTTTTCAGTCATTTCATACCACTGAAACTCAGGATGGTCTTTAAGCAGATCATATGCCATTTCCTGCAGGATTGTCGCCCTCGGATCGGTGGTGCGGTAAACAGCGTGTCCGATTCCGGCTACACGTTTGCCGCGCTCAAACTGCTTGGTAACCCATTCTTCCACTTTATCAGGATCATTCATGTCAATGAGGTTTCTCATGACCTGGGCATTCGCACCGCCGTGCAGAGGCCCGGAAAGGGCGCCTACGCCGGCAGAAAGAGCCGCATACATATTGGCACCTGTAGACGCTACAACCCTGGCTGCAAACGTAGAGGCATTAAAAGTATGGTCGGCGTGTAAAATCATGGCGATGTCCATGAACCTTGCAAGATTGTCATCGGGGACTTCGCCGTTAAACATATAAAGAAAATTAGCTGCGGTCGAGAGTTCCTCTTTAGGCTTCAGAGGCTCTTCTCCGCATTTTATCCTCTTCCATCCGGCAATGATTGCCGGCATTGAGGAAATTATGTGAATCGCCTTTTTCATGTTACACTCTTTTGTTTCTCCGCTGGCGGGAGCATGGGCGGAAAGGGCTGGTATGCTGGACTGAAGCACACACATCGGATCTGTAGCGGGGGACAACGATTTCAGGGAACTTCCTAAATCATCGGGAAGTTTTCTGTACTCTCTTACAGCTTCAGAGAATTCTTCAAGCTGTTCTTTATTCGGTAGATACCCATAAAGAAGTAGGTATGCAGTCTCTTCAAACGTAGACTTTCTTGCCAGTTCTTCTATGCGATAGCCTCGGTAGAGCAGGATGCCGTTTTGTCCATCAACTTTACTGATCTTGGTTGTGGCAGCCTTGACTCCCCGCAGTCCGGTGTCCTCAACAAAAAGTGTCATTCATTTTCCCCCACGGTGTAACATATGTGGTATAACACATGGGTTTGAGTAAACCCAACCCGCATTAATTAAACCATTTAAATAGTGTTCGTTCCTAGAATACACTTTCAGATAAATAAATATCCATAAGGTGTTTACATTCCCCAGAACTTGTCAGTCTTCCTTTTTATCTCTTTGAGTTCTTCGATTACCATACGGTCATCCTCAGTGATATCCATCTTTTCCATTTCCTTGATGGATGTTTCCCTGAGGTCTACGTAAAGAATATCCTCTTCATTGATCTGCCTGCCGACCGTAGGACCGTCAATGGCAACCGCCTTTTCATCACCCTGGATAGCTTCCTTTATGCTTTCTTCCCCGTCCCTGATGGAACGGATCTTGCCTACAGTATTGCCGCCTATATCTATCAGAGACTGTCCGGGACGGATTCTTCCCCCGAGTACCCTGACCCCGACAATGGCAGGCTTGGAAGCCCTGAAGACGCAGTTGGGCAGCAGACGGACTTTTCCCGGAAAGGCGAACTCTGACCTTTTTTCCTCATCCAGGCGCCTCTTTTCTTCTTCCATCCACTCGGTGTACTCTTCAATCAGGCGGTACACGACATCGCTGGTGAAAACTTTAAGGTTGGGATAGCTAGGCTGGGCATCTTTGGCGTCAGGCAGAAGACCTACGTTAAAGCCCATGATGACCCGGTGAACCGACTCTCCGTATGCGGAGGCATCAATCAGATCCTTTCTGGAGATGAGCCCTGTATCATACTTGCGGATCGGAATGCCGGCCTTGTTGCATTCATATGCCAAAGCCTCCAATGATCCCAGTGCATCGGCTTTGATGTAAATGCCGTCATCTTTGAGTTCTATATTGACTTTAGTTTCATTGGAGACCTCATCTCTGGCCTCATCTGGATTTGCGCCTGCGGCTCTCAGCGGACCGCCGGAGACCACACCCTCCAGGCTCTGGCACATCAGCTTCACGCCGATGGCGGCGCTGACTTCTTTTACAGAGTCGAAACGGTCCTTGGGATCTCTGATCTCATCGAGAGGCTTCGGCTTGAGGATTGCTTTTACCTTAGTCACCAGCGGTTTGCCCTTGGTACCGAGAATGACTGTATCTCCTTTTTTCAGGGTACCTGCATAGATGATTACATCGACTGTCTGCCCCAGTCCGCGCTCCTCTTTTACTTCAAGAATCACACCTTTGGCTGGTCCCTCTTCCTTCTCCAAGGTATCTTCCAGGAACCTCTGGGCCAGTCCTATCAGCATCAGCAGGAGGTCTGGAAGCCCGATGCCGTTTTTAGCTGAGATGGGCACAATCGCTATCGACTTGGTGAAATCCTCGATTCTGTCATAGCGGTCTGCAGTATAGCCGTGCTCATACAGCTCCCCGATTATTTTGTAAAACTTATCATCAAAACTGGCAGCCGCTTTGTCCGACTGCTTTCTTACATTCAAGGCAAACGGCTCATCCTTGTTAACAGTCCAGTCTTCAATCAGATCGACTTTATTGACTGCAATGATGAAAGGAGTCTTGAAACGTTTCAAAATCGAGATGGATTCGAGAGTCTGGGGCATTATTCCCTCGTTGATATCAATAACCAGTACAGCCAAATCCGCCAGGGAGCCCCCTCTTGCCCGCAGAGATGTGAAAGACTGATGCCCCGGCGTATCAATAAAAAGAAGACCCGGCATGTCAAACTTCTTGCTGCCGATCATCTGCTTGCAGACAGCGTATATATGCTCTATCGGGACCTCGGTAGCACCGATATGCTGAGTGATAGCCCCGGCTTCTTTTTTAACCACAGCGGTACCTCTGATCTGGTCCAACAATGTGGTCTTGCCATGGTCAACATGACCAAGAACGCTTACAATAGGCTGTCTGGTGGGCATACTGGTTGATACTTTCTATAGCTATTTGTAGTTTTTCAGAAAATGAATATTTCTGTTTATGATCTGCATAATCATCGGAGAGCAGTAAAATTGATGTGTCGATTCCCGCGCTGCTGATGAATGATACCAAAAAAACAGCGGAGATCAAAGCGGTTATACTGCTCAAGATAATCAAAAAAAACTATGAGCTTCTGTCTCGCCTGATTTTAGTCTAAAAGAGATTGAAATGCAGTATCGAAGCTGCAGAATACAACACGGATGAGTGTATCTGTTCGGCTTGAGAGCACGCAGAAACGATGAAGCTCTTTCTCAGTCTGAGCGCTCTCCAGCAATCAGATGAAGAAATATCTGAGCTGCATATTGATTGCGATAGGCACCATATGATAACGAGTGATCATTTTGAGTACAGATCACTAAGAGTTATCAGTCTCACATCAGGCTGGTGACATTTCTTTAGAGAAGAAGTAAAGCCTGACTTCGAGAATAGGAAATAGTAGCATCTGTCAAATCGATTCATCGTTTGAGCATACGCCTGTATTAGTTTCAGATCATCTTCGCCGATTAGCTTATTGCAGTATTTGCAGGAACCAATTACTCCTTCCTGCTTGTTTATTGAAGCGGCTACGATATCAATCTGCACCTGTTTTTTTGTTTTAGAGTCCGCTCCCCACCATTGACCTATCTCTCCTATGATGAATGGAAGATTCTCATCATGAAACAGCATGAAATCCTTACACATTTTTTCAAAGACCAGACCCATATAGTCAGAAAGTCTGCTTTCTATTGATTCCTTGTAAGCCTGCCTGATTCTGCCTGACAGGATTGCAGCCATATTGTTCGGAATAAACGTGTACCAGAAACGGAAGAAAAAGTCTTCAATCAGATATATGGGACGCTTGCTGTTCGGGTCAGTCACAGGAGTTTCTTTTTTCAGAATGCCGAGTGATATTAAATTTGTAATATATTTAGAACATAACCCGGTTTCCAGCCCCACTGTCGAAGATATTTCAGACAGTTTTGTTTTTCCAGATGCAATTGCAGTGATTATTGCATTGTATGTGGCAGGTTCTCTGAGTTCTTGTTTCAGAAGATTTGACGGCTCCTCAAAGAGCATTGCATTTTTATCAAATATGCAGTCCAGTAAATTTTCTTTCACATTCTTCTCAGGTGAGAATTGCTCGAGGTACATGGGTATGCCACCAGTAATGCCATACATTACTGCTTTGTCTTCATACGAATACTTGGGAAACCATTTTCCCGTGTCAAAGTAATCAAACGGCATAATTTTGAACTGAGCGGTGCAACGACCGTAAAGAGGACTTTGATACCGCAGTACCTGATTCTCCATGAAACGCATTGAAGAACCGCAGATGATGAGAAACAGCTTTGTATTTTTGAAATGGTGATCAAGATAGTTTTGAAGAAGAGAAGAAATGCTGAGCTCTGCTTGAGCTAAATATTGGAATTCATCAATCACAAAAATCAATCGTTCTGAAGATGCCATTTCTTTGATTTTATCAAAGGCATCAGAGAAACTTTTGTATATGGCATTGGATGAAATTCCGGTATCAGCATAATTAATTGCATTAGAAAGAGATTCTAAATTCTGTTCTACACTGCTCTCCAAAGATGCGAAGAATATTGTTTTTTTATCTTTACAGAATTCATTGATTAGTGTTGTTTTTCCAACTCGGCGGCGGCCGTAGATTACTGCTACTTCCAGCTTGCTGCTTTGGTACATTTTGTTTAGTTTTTTCAGTTCCTGCTCTCTACCTATAAACATATCTGTCCTCAGTTTAGTATATTACGATATACTATATCGTAGTTCAGTGCTTATGGCTATGCTTTTGATTCACATGATTAAATTAAGTATTGCTTGTAGAATAGTAAAAACTAACAGATACAAGATTAAGTTACAACAATCTAACTTATGAAATCTACAGCATCAAACAGTCTCAGTGATGTTGGAAGAATAATAACAAATAGAGATTGAAACAGATTTAGATTCTTCTTATGTAAGATGTGTGCTTATTCTGTAATCATATAGATATACAGAGCGATCTCACACCATATAATATTATATAGGTATTTATATATATATATATATATATATTTTGTCATAAAATGAACAATGAATGTTGAGATGTAAAAATTTTGATAAATCTTTCAGTAACATGAAATACTATAGATTCTATAAATAGTGTTAGATTATCCAGTAATGATTTGCATAAAACCAGTATTATACATCAGCATCTTACTAACAAATATTAAATAATCTATAAAATGAGAAATTATATGTAACATTTATAATTGAATAGTAGTATTAATTAATGCGATTGAAGCCCAAAGATTATGTGCAGCCCTCAATCAATCCAAAGATGGAGGTATGATTCATGAAAAAATAATATTGGCTGTTGCAATGATGCATAATACTATATCAATGTGTCCAATGTTTAGACACGTATTTTTTTAATATGATACTATTTATCATCTAATGGAGGGAGCAGAACATGATGAAAAAAATGAAAAAAGCAATGATTGCATTTGCAATTACAATCATAATACTAATCGCATCAATTACAGTGCTCTCAGAATACCATTCATCAGTACACCCACGTGATGCTCTTACTCCCCCATACAATGTGAGTTACAATATTAGTGGCAGTATAACCGTAGATGATGATGAACAATATGTAGACTTACGGAATTCTAATGCAAGCCTAGAGTGCATATATACAGACAGGGATGAGATTATTTCAAAATTACATCTAAATGTTGTTCTTGGAAATTCGGAATCGTGTGACATGCATGATCTTCATCTCAATAAATATAATAGCGCCCCGATTGGATCTAAAAGAATTGAGAATACAATCCTAGGAGGCCCAGAAGACATAATTAATCCTGATTACTCAATGTACATTTTTGAAGAAAATGGTGCAGAATTCGAATTCCATATCTATGAGCCAGATATGCGGATCATGAATATATTTTGCAGATATAATAGTCTCTTATTAAATGAAACTTTAGGTGATAAAATAGGGCAGTTTAATATTAGACTAAGTGTTATAACATATCCACAAAGTGGCATCCCAATAGAAGGTAAAGCCGTTGGACCATGGGAGTATAGTCTAAAGGATTTACAGAACGAAGAATTAAAATCAACTTTAAAAATTGACTGTGTTTCATCAGCAAGGATTGCAGATGGAGATTATCTACTGCTAGATAAAGACGTAAGTAAATACTGTCGAGTATCGCTCATAAACGATGGGGGCAGTGTCATAGTCTCAACTTATGCAAGATTCTATCCATCTGGGGTAATGGATACAGATTTTACAAACATCAATGGTAGATTATATCGAATTTTTGATGAGAAGATAGGTAACACATGTGCAAACAATCGATACGAGTTTGGAAATATTACAATACTGATGGAAACAGAATCTGAAGACCCTTTCAATACTGAGATATTATCAATCCAAGTTAAATATGCACTAACTGAAGTGACTTATGACAATAATGGCAACATCACTTCAGAAGTCACCCAATCTGCAAACTATGGATGGGGAGCTCCATGAGCGAAGTCGCCTATATAAAAAATCTTACTGCCGGGTATAAAGGATTCAAGGCCATTGACAATATTACATTCAAAGTAGAGGAGGGTGAGTTTGTAGGAATAGTTGGCCCAAATGGATCAGGAAAAACAACTACACTTAAAATCCTCTCTGGGCTGATGCTCCCATCAAATGGCACAGTAACACTTAATGGAATTGATGTGACTCAAAATCCAAGCGATGCACTAAATTGTGTGGGCTGCGTAATAGGTACTCCAGAATTATATCATAATGCCACGCCATCAGATATCTTAAATTATGTAGGCAGAATATTTAATATCCAAAAATCAAAGCTCGATTCAAAAGTAGATGAAGTTCTAGAAAAAGTAAGCATGACAGAATGGAAGGATAAAAAAACTAGAACATTTTCAAAAGGGATGAAACAAAGGATTGTCATTGCACAAGCACTTATGAATGACCCCAAGATGCTCATCCTTGACGAACCCACTTCGGGATTGGATCCGATAGGTATGAATGATATATCCTTATTGTTAAAGGATTTAAACAGTGCTGGTACCGCAATACTCCTAAGCTCTCATGTTTTGCATTCAGTAAGCATGCTATGTGATAGAGTACTCATATTGGATCATGGAAAAATTGTCAAAGAAGGTGCACCCTCAAGATTATTATCAAAAAACGGTATCAAAAACTTGCTGGTAAGAACTGTCGATATTCCATCAGAAGATGATTTGCTCAAAGTAAAGGCATTGCCAAATGTAACTTCTGCCCTAAAGACAAGTGATGGAATACAAATCAGTTTAAATGGATCCATCACAGACCAGCAACTGCTATTAGCAGCTCTGATTAAAATGGATATACCTGTATACGGCATGGAATCTCTTGATTCATTGGAAGATGTGTTTATTGAAGCAACAAGGGGTGATTGACATTAATTACAAAGTATACATTGAGAGAATCGCATCCGTATCTCGCTTTGAGATTAAAAGATCACTGTTCGATAGAAAACTGCTATTGGCGTTGGCTGTAATAATTTTAATAATGGGTATTTCATTAATAAAGGTAGATTTTGTTATATCATCCGCCTTTGGAGACCGCGATTATGTAGGAAGACTTATCAGAGCTGCCACAATGGGGATATCATTTTCATCAATAATACTCGCATCGGATTCATTAGTTTCAGAATTTGAAACTGGAAGTGGTTTAGTTCTGTTCACAAAGCCAGTAAGCAGAAATCAAGTGTTTATTGGAAAATTTATTTCCGCATATTTGTGTACATTTATGATGTCAATAATATGCTATGCAATAATAATTACAGCTGCATCATACAAGTTAGGTTACGTATCAGAAAATCTGTGGATTTCGTTTTTGCTAACGATGCTATATATATTTGCAGCAGTAGGAGTTTGCATGTTATTCAGCTCAATAAGTAATAAAGGGTTAGTATCTATAGCAGCAGGCCTATTGATATTTTTTGTATTGGGAATGGTAATTGTTGAGAGTGCTAGAGAATTTGGAGAACCGTGGTACAGCTTGTACTATTCTGTTGACGCCATAAGCAATGCTGTTGAAGAACATTCCTCGGCATTTGTATCAGTACCAGACTTAACTACATCAGCAGCAGTAATGACAATGTATGGAGCATTTTCCAGCGTGTTTGCCGCAATAATATTCAATATACGAAGACAGCCTTAAAATTACAATAACTGCTTACAAAGATTGTAAAGAGTAATCTCATCGATTAAATCTTATTAAACAGTGATAAGACCATTCCAAAAATTGTCAGAACAATGATATATGAAAACAGAAAAATATATTGATGTCGTAAAAGATACTCAACTATACATATGGTCTGAAATATCTCCAGATGATACTCCATTTCATATAGAAGCATATAGTGGAAACAGTGCACAATATGACGAAAAATCAAAGAAAACGTACAGAACGTCAATAATAATATTGATAGTTATAACAATTACATACATGATATTTGCAATAGCTGGTGCATTCGTGATGCTGTTTTAATCAAAGATCTTTTTATCATGCAAATTTTAAAAATTATATAAGTCAATAAGTTGATAACATATTGACCATAAAAATCATTCAAATTGTTGTATACCTTAAAATCCAAACCTGCCATACTGCATTCTTAAGTTCGGAGTCTCCTGGCCAGTTTCAGCTTTTCTAAATGCATTCCACAGACTCAGCTGGAAATCCTTCAGATCATCAATGTCATTAGAGAGAGCCTTGGCAACCAATCCGCATTCATATGGAAGTTCGCTGATGCCTCCGTGCACGCAGCAGCAATCCAGATTGTCTTTAGAAGACAGCATTGATGTTGAAATCATATATGCAGTAAGATAGTAATTCATGCCGCCGAATAAAGTTTCAGAACGTTCTTTATCTTCAGAAGTCCACAGGAGATTGTCAATAGCTATAGTTTTTCCATCCTGTATGATCTTGGTACGGGAAGAATATGCATCAAAATCCCATGATTCTCCTCTGGCAATCCTCCCGGGGCAGAATATCTCAGAATAAAACAACGCTGCATCGCCTTCCAGATTAAATGTCACGTCCTGATGCCATCTTGACCTGGCAAATGCAATATTCTCTTTAGGAATGTATTCCAGACGGCTTCCGGCACCTAATGAAACGTTGGTGATCCTGCTGCCATAGTTGCTGTCCATCCTGTAAATCTTGGTTGCCGCATTATCAGTAATGAACGCTTCAGCACCCTCATCCAGCCTGATGTCGTATGTGTACCTGTCTCCTTCGATTATACCTGCTGTGGGATTGACAAATATCACGTAAGGCATTCCCGGACGCAGCTCATCGTAATACAGTGCATGAAGAACCTTTGCCGGAGTTACATTGTAATTTCTGGACAGGTAGGTTTTTTCACCGCTTTTGGTAAAACAGAGATCTGCTACGGCATTTTTGCCGGCAGAACCTACAGGAAGTACGCATTCTTCAAGAGCGTATGAATCAAAGCACTGCGGAAGATCGTTCAAAGGTACAACCCCTTTTCTTTAATATATGAAACAATCTCATCAATTCCATTGTCTTCTTTCAGCGAAATGAAAACTGTCGGCTTGTCAGGTCTGATCTTGGCAGCATCTTCTTTCATGATCTGCAGATTTGCAGTACTTGTTTCTGACTCAGGAATTGTTGTTTCAACATACGGAGACAAGTCAATCTTATTGATCAAAAGAAGATCAGATTTTAAAATTCCCAGACCGCCTTTTCTTACTGTCTTGTCTCCGCTTGCCACATCAATCATGTAAATGAACATGTCAGCCAGTTTGTTGCTGAATGTCAGAGTTACATTGTCTCCGCCTGATTCTATGAGTATGATGTCCAGATTTCCATTCTCGCTCTCCAGCCTGTTCACTGCTTCCAGATTCATGGAGGGATCGTCTCTTACAGCCGTATGAGGACAGAGACCGGTTTCAATCCCGATAATTTCATCCGGGGAGATGACGCCATCGAGCTTTATGGACATGCGCCTGGCGTCTTCCTTTGAATAAATATCGTTTGTTACGATTCCAACATTTAAGCCTTCATTTTTAAGCCTGGGTGTCAGTTTCTCAATAAGTTCTGTTTTCCCGCACCCGATCGGACCCCCGATTCCCACTCTAAGCGTTCTAGACATTAATTTTCACCTAACTCATAAACATCCTGTTATTGCTGTACTCATGCCTCATAGACTCTATGTCAGCCAGAGGAAATGACTGATATTCTTCACCAAACGGAGGCGGTGTCGGCACGCTGTCAATGACATGCTGAACTGCTTCCTGCGCTGCCAGATAGTCGATCTCACCCATTCTGACCATTGCGGCAGCTATTTCCATTAAATTCACATACAATAATGAAACCTCACCGGATGAGCCTATCTCCAATTCATGAGATAAAACCGCCAGCACTGCAGGATATGTTCCGGGAGACTTATGATCATCAACATAGTTGCGGAATTTGGATCCCAGCTCAGAGCTGCCTGTCATCTTCAGCAGATTGTTTCCTATTTTCACAGAAGAGTCTCTGCTTTCCTCAGCGAGTTTAGATGCATAACATACATGATCAGCATTTATCAGTCTTTCTAGATCATCAGCCTCAACAGCTTCCAGAGCTTCTCTGAATACAGGCACCTCTAGAGATGACCATACATTGTTGACATAGGCTTCAAGAACAGGCACTAAATTTTTACTGTTGACAAGCTTATCAGCAACAAACTGCTCTATTCCCTGAGAAGTTGTGAATGACCCTATTGGAAAGAATGAGTCTGATATACGCATCAGATTCATCAGGGAATCAGTGCGAATGTTCATGTTCTTCTCCTCTAAAGTATCCTGAACCTGAGGTTATTGACTTCTGAATTATCTGAGTCTCAACATTCAGACCAGTGTGCTCAATGAAATGTTCTAGTTTAGTTCTCGGAAGATCCAGAGGTATGTAGGCTTCATCTCCGTCAATCAAAACCTCCATGTGTCTCCCGCCCATCATGTACCCAAGGCGCAGTGCGCTTCCCAGATCTTTTGAGTCTCCGATAAGGCTTATTTTCAGAACATCTTCAGGGTTGATTTCAATTCTGTAATATTTACCGTCAGACGAAGGTCCGAAAACATCCCCGTGTTTGATCTCCTCTCCGCGCGGAAGATCGATAGCAATGTCTCCTTCTCTTACTCTTCCCTTTGACGCATCGGATCTGTTTATCTTTAAGACTTCAGCATCTCCACTAAATTCAGATTTTGATTCAAATTTTTCCATATTCCCCACCTTTTTTTAAAGTTTGGGGGGTGGTTGAAAACTCCAACTCAGAAGAGATAGTATCTCTGTGTGAGAGGAAGCTCTTTTGACGGCTCTGTAGTGATAAGTTCCCCGTCAAGATACACTTTGTGTGTTTCTGGATCGATTTTAATATCGCCCATCCTGTCATTGTAAAGCATCTGCTGCTTTCCAAGATACCTTGTTTTCTTGACTGGTTTGAGCATTGTTTTCAATCCGTACTTATCCCTGATGTTTACATCCATTGCAGCCTTGGAAACGAAGATCGCAGATGAGTTTGTCATTGCTGCTCCGAAACTTCCGAACATTGGCCTCCAGTAAACCGGCTCTGGTGTTGGAATAGATGCATTCGGGTCACCCATTGCTGAATATGCGATGAATCCTGCCTTATACACACGCTTAGGCTTGGTTGCAAAGAACTGCGGATCCCAGAGAACTGCATCGGCCATCTTTCCATCTTCCAAAGATCCGACATAATCAGCAATACCGCATGTAATGGCTGTGTTGATTGAGATCTTTGCCAGATATCTCTTCACACGGAAGTTATCATTATCTGGAGAGTCTTCAGGCAGCTTTCCGCGAACTTCTTTCCCCTTATGAGCATTCTGGAAACACCTTGCAGCTGTTTCTCCCACTCTTCCCATAGCCTGGCTGTCTGCACCTATCATTGACAGCAGTCCTAGATCATGGAATACATCCTCGGCAGCGATGGTTTCTGCACGAATCCTTGACTCTGCAAATGCCACATCCTCAGGAATCTGAGAATTCAGGTGGTGGGTTGTCATGATCATATCGAATGTTTCATCGATGGTATTGACTGTGAAAGGCCTTGTAGGATTGGTTGAAGACGGCAGAACATTAGGCTCTCCTGCAATTTTCATCAGATCTGGAGCATGTCCTCCGCCTGCACCCTCTGTGTGATATGTGTGTACAGTACGCCCGTTGATGGCACTGATTGAGTCATCCACATACAGACCTTCATTCAGTGTATCTGTGTGAATGGCAAGCTGTACATCATACTCATCGCAGACATTAAGTGCATTGTCCAACGCGGCTGCCGTAGCACCGAAATCTTCGTGTAGCTTGAATCCGCCGGCACCTGCTTCCAGCTGCTCCACCAAAGTCTCAGGCTTGCTGTCGTTGGCCTTTCCGCTGAAACACCAGTTGATTGGAATCTCCTCAGATGCTTCCAGCATTCTGCGCATGTTTAACGGACCTGAAGTAGCTGTAACTCCTGCAGTACCTTCTGCCGGACCTGCTCCGCCGCCTATGAATGTTGTAGTTCCGTTTCCTAATGCCTCATAAGCCTGCTGAGGACAGATCATGTGAATGTGGCAGTCCAGGAATCCAGGTGTAAGTATGCAACCTTCTCCTGAAGATACTTCAGTGGCGGCGCTTACAACCAGATTCTCATCCACATTGTCCATGACTCCGGGATTACCAGCTTTGCCTACGCCTGCTACTTTTCCGTTTCGGAATCCTACATCTCCCTTTACGATTCCTAAAACAGGATCCATAACCACTACGTTGGTAATCACATGGTCAAGAGCTCCATCGGCCTGTGTAGCTCCCGGACTCATTCCCATTCCCTGTCTGACAGTCTTACCGCCGCCGTAACAGAGTTCATCTCCGTATGCTGCATAATCATGTTCAACTTCAACGAATAAGTTGGTGTCTCCGAGCTGCAGTTTATCATTTACAGTGGGTCCAAATAAATCTGCATACTGTTTCTTCGAAATCTGCAAGTTCATGCCCCCTTGAATCCTAATAATTTGGCCTTTGCCATTGCCATTGTCTTGGTATCCTGCGCTCTTGTACTTCCATTTGTGAGCATGTTGAATCCGTGGACATACCTCTTGCCGCCGATCTCTACCAGACCTACATCTCTGCTCTGTCCTGGTTCAAATCTTACAGACAATCCAGCAGCAATGTCGAGCTTCATTCCGAAGGCTGCTTCCCTGTCAAACTCTAAGGCTCTGTTTGCTTCAAAGAAGTGAAAGTGAGAACCTACCTGTATCGGCCTGTCGCCAGTATTTGTGACTTTAAGAGTGATATGTTTCCTGTTGGGAAATAACTCAATGCTTCCTTCTCCAGGAATAAGAGCTCCCACAGTTATCTCTTTGTTCGATGTTCCCTGCTTTAAGCTGTTTTTCTGTACGCTTTCCTGCATAGTTGTCGTGGTCATTTCATCCCTCCATTTGCAGGTTGAATCGGGTTGTGAATGCTTACTAATTTAGTTCCATCCGGAAATGTTCCCTCCACTGCTACTACCGGAATCATTTCTGGAACGCCGGGCATAACATCCTCTGTTGTCAGAACATGTCTTCCTTCTTCCATGATCTTTGCAACGGAGTCTCCGCGACGGATTCTTTCAAATGCAAAATCAGCTATCAAAGCTACTGATTCTGGATAATTTAACTTTACACCATCATTTTTACGTCTTTCCGCTATTCTGGCTACGGTAAAAACTTGCAATTTATCTACGTCTCTTGGCGATAACCTCATCCATTCACCTCTGACATTTCAAGCACGTTGCTTGATAGAATTCTACTTGAGATGAGTGTATTTAACCGTTCTCCGACATTGCAACGAAAAAAATAAAAAATTAGAAAGAAATAAATTTAGTTTGCAGCCTTTCTTCCGCTGCCGAGTTTAATGCCTCCCAGAGCAAGAATTAAACCGACAATCATTGAGATGACCAGATAGATCAAAGCTGTAAAATCGACAGATTCCAACAACAGTTGATCGGTACCATGCATAAAAGTACTGAAAGTTGACATTCCTCCCATGACACCTGTGGAGAAAAATAAATTTCCGCTTGCACCTAAACTGCCCCTTGTAACAAGTCCTGTAGCTAAACCTATCAAGAATGCTGCAATCACATTGGCAAAGAATATCGAGAATGGAAATCCGCCGACAGTCTGCACCGACAGCATCAATGCTTCTCTCACGACTGCTCCAATTCCGCCTCCGGCGAATACAAGCCACACATCATGCTTCACCGGATCACCCCTGCAAGGAATATACCTGCCAACGCGGCAATCAGACCGGCTACGACAGATCCTATCCAATATGTCGCGGCTATGCCTGTTTTCTTCTTTCCAATCAATTTTGCAGTATCAAGCTCATAACTGCTGAATGTTGTATACCCACCCAGAAGTCCAGTGATAACCAGAGCGATCATGAAAGTTCCATACCTGTTATCCCAGTCAATCAGAAACAGAGTTGCAAGGAATCCTATCAGAAATGAACCGGTTATGTTGACTGCAAAATTGCCCCAGGGAAAACTGCCGTGATATCTTTTTCCGACTGCTTTGCCTACACCCCATCTGAGCGAAGAGCCTATGCCCCCGCCTAAAAATACCAGGATGATCGTGGCTAGCACTTCAATCATAACTATACCTCAGAGGTTTTTCAGGTGCCAAGCTAAGGTATTTAAAGAGACTATAATTTTAAAGTGACATGTCTCCAAGCAGCCCCGGCATTCACTGCTGAGACCTATTAATAAATAAAAAGTAAGAACAAAATTAAAATAGATTTGCACTTTAGTTCATGAGGCATCTTGTAACGAGTGGTCAGAGTCATGATTAATATGCAGTATCCACTAATCAGGGAGCGGAGTCAATGAACAGTTCTTCCAATGGCAATAATGCACCAGATCATATCGAAATACGGGGTGCCCGGGTTCATAACCTAAAAAATATCGACCTGGATATCCCGCTTGGTAAGCTCGTAGGAGTGGCTGGCGTATCTGGATCAGGAAAATCCTCCCTGGCGCTGGGCGTTCTGTATGCAGAGGGCTCGAGGCGCTATCTAGAAGCTCTGTCTGCGTACACAAGAAGACGCATGACTCAGGCCGCTGAAGCTAAAATAGACAGCATCGAGTATATCCCTGCTGCTCTGGCCCTTCATCAGCGACCGGCAGTTTCAGGGGTTCGGAGCACTTTCGGAACATCCACTGAACTTTTGAATCCGCTCAGGCTTATGTTTTCCAGACTGGGCAGCCACCGCTGTCCCAATGGACACATGCTGCCGCCATCACTAAATGTTGCAGCTGAAAGACCGCTTCAATGCCCGACATGCGGTGTTCGTTTTGACGGCCCTAGTGCAGAAAGCTTTTCATTCAACAGTCAAGGCGCCTGCAGAACGTGCAGCGGTACAGGTGTTGTGAGAGCAGTTGATGAAACCACGCTGGTACCTGATGAAACTCTTTCGATTGACGAAGGAGCGGTAGCACCCTGGAACTCGCTGATGTGGTCATTGATGACGGATGTATGCCGGGAAATGGGGGTTCGCACAGATGTGCCGTTTTCAGAACTGACTGAGCGGGAACGGGAGATTGTCTTTCACGGCCCGGCAGAAAAGAAGCATATTCTATACAAAGCAAAGAAGACTAATCAGGCAGGCGAACTGGATTTTACTTATTTCAACGCAGTTTATACTGTAGAGAACGCTCTGGAAAAAGTCAAAGACGAAAAAGGTATGAAACGGGTGGAAAAATTCCTGAAGCAGGATGTCTGCCCGGACTGCGGCGGTACACGGTTGTGTGAACAGGCTCGCTCTACATTACTCTGCGGCAAAAATCTTGCTGAGACAACGGCCATGACGCTGGATGCACTCATACCATGGGTGAAGGCAGTTCCTGCAGCCATGCCGGAAGAGCTGCGGGATGTGGCTGAAAGCATTAAAAACCAGTTCATTCACACTGCCAAAAGGCTCACAGATCTGGGACTGGGATATCTTTCCCTTGACAGGGCTGGATATACTCTGTCCACAGGTGAACGCCAGCGGGTACAGCTTGCCAGAGCGGTAAGGAACCGCACAACCGGCGTTCTATATGTGTTAGATGAGCCTTCGATAGGCCTGCATCCTTCCAATGTAGATGGTCTGCTGGGAGTCGTAGACGATCTCATTGCCCACGGCAATTCTGTTGTGCTGATAGATCACGATGTACGAGTATTGAAAGCATCCCACTGGCTTATTGAGATGGGACCTGGAGCAGGAGAACACGGAGGGCGGGTGCTGTCCCAAGGCACCGTGGAAGATGTGTCAAAATCTCCCAACTCTCTAATTGCAAGATTTCTAACTGATGATGAAGATACCGTCATCCGGAAACGCATAGATCCCAAGGCAATGTTTGAGCATGGACATATCAAACTTAATACCGATCCTCTGCATACTGTTCGTGCACTCAGACTGGATCTTCCTAAGGGACGGCTGACAGCCGTTACAGGCGTATCGGGCTCAGGTAAAACCACTCTTATTCTGGAAAGCCTGCTGCCGGCGTTAAAAGCACAGATTGATGAAAAACCGCTGCCCGCTCATGTAAGGTCTGTAGAAGCTCCGGAGATTGGGAGAGTGAATCTCATTGACGCCACACCGATAGGAGTCAACGTCCGTTCCACTGTGGCTACCTATAGCGGCATATTGGATGATCTGCGGCGGCTTTACGCTGCTGTACCGGAAGCAAAAGCCAATGGGTACAAGGTAAGTGATTTTTCATACAATACCGGCTCCCTGCGCTGCCCTGGATGCGATGGAACCGGACAGATTACAATGGATGTGCAATTTCTTCCTGATGTGAATATTATATGTCCAGACTGCGGCGGTTCCCGATATATGAAGGAAGCAGAGAAAATATGCTATCGTTCTCCCAAGGCGGCGCAGGATTCCCCCGGAGTTTCTCTTCCAGAGCTGATGGGGATGACTGTTGAACAGGCATTGGAATTTCTAAAGGATGTGAAAAAAATAAGAGACCGGCTGCAGGTGCTGGCCGACTTAGGTCTTGGTTACCTCACTCTGGGAGAGTCCACTCCTGCTTTGTCTGGAGGCGAGGCTCAGAGACTCAAGCTTGCTGCTGAAATGGGAAAGGCTCAGAACGATGCGGTTTTTGTGTTTGATGAACCGACAATAGGGCTTCACCCGCTGGATGTGCAGGTGCTGATCGGCGTATTCCAGCGGCTGATTGAAAACGGGGCAACAGTCATTGTAATCGAACATGATCTGGACATGATCGCTAACGCTGACTACGTTTTAGATATGGGACCCGGCGGAGGGGAAGCAGGCGGTCAGATAGTGGCCGTTGGCACGCCAAGCGAAATTGCCAATGATCCTCAAAGCTTAACCGGGAAATATCTTTCCAAGATAGTAAAGGATGAGAACAATCGGGAATACTGAGTGCATCGTATTCCAATTATATTTTCTTTCAGTTTTTTAATTATATGAAAGACAATACATTTAGAATGCAGGATATCAAAATAAAAAAGTAATCAATCAATAAAGGAGTTTTTCTTCAGATGGTTAGATTGAATTCTTTTTCAATAATATACCTCAATTCGCCGATCGGGAAATCAGAAATGTATATGCATGTCGTCCGTCCCCCGGAACCGTTTGGATCAGTAATCACCTTCTGCTCTATCCAGCCGTCCTTGGCCAGATCCTTGAGGTATTTCCAGAAAGTGGTGGTTCCCTTAGCTGCAGTTTTACATTCTTCCGATGCGATTTTGTAAGCATTTTCTGTGGCAATGGAAGTAGTGTAAGCACTCCTGCCTATTGATCTGCAGATTGAAAGCAGCACCAATTTATGATTATAATCCATTTTAGAAAGTTTTGTTTCGTAGCTTCCATCGCTGCAGGTCATATTCTTAGCTTCGCGGACGCACTCGGGAGTAACTCCAGATAATCTCCTCTCTTCAGCAATGAGCGCTGAGGTTTCTAAAAGTTCCATTGCAAATCTGGCATCACCCCAGTCTGCAGAAGATTCTGCGATCAGATCGATGCATTCCTCTTCCACTGTTCCCGGGTAAAATGCCAGATCAATTCTTGAAAGCACAATGTCACGCAGCTCTGCTGCATCGTATCGCTCAAAACTTACAATGTTTGCTTTACAAAACGTAGACAATGCAGATTTATCCAGCTGATCAAGAAGATATCTCTGAGAGATCAAAATTAATGACAATGAATAATCCTGGCAGAACTCCTCATTGAATCTTGTAAGGACATAAATTAAATCGTCTGCACCTCTGCGCAGAATCTCATCTGCTTCATCAAGCACGATGATCATGTGCAGTTTTCTCTCTTCCAGGCTTCTTCGGATGGAGCGCAGGAATTCTTCAGGAGCCAGCCCTCTGTCTGGACAGCCGGGATTGAAAAAAGAATTTATGGCATGGAGAACAGCATGTTCGCTGCGTTTCTCCCTGCAGTTTATCAAAAGGGAAGTTATGTTGATGCCGGCGAGAGTGCCTTCGCTTGTAATATTCTGGCAGAAGCGTTTGGCAGTTACAGTCTTGCCTGTACCAACGCTGCCGAGAAGCAGCGCGGTTCTTCTGACCCCGTGCAGTACAGGCTTAAAGATTGTCTGCAGACGCTGCAGCTGAGCCTCTCTGTGGACTAGAACCTCAGGAACGTAATCAAATGACAACTTGCCGTAATCCTTGATTATTTTCTCGCCCTGATATTTTGGATTGCCAGCCATCAATTTACCTCATGGAAGCTCATTCTTCATCAGAGTTGTCTACGGGCATAAAGCTCAGATCCTCATGGGATTCAAGCTCTGCCACCATAGCCTCGTCTTCAGTTCCTATCAGCCTGGCAGCTGCAGTGACCTTGTCATCCTCACTCAGATTCATGATTTTCACTCCCTGAGTAGAGCGGCCCATGGTACGGATTTCTGAAGCCGGTACGCGTATGACCATACCCTGCTGTGTCGTGATGATCAGCTGGTTATCGTCTGAGATGGGCTTTGCAGAAACAACGTGCCCGTTGCGGTCTGTCATTTTTATCGTGACGACTCCTTTGCTGCCGCGGTGGGTTTTACGATAGTCTCTGACCATGGAGATCTTTCCGAACCCGTTCTCTGTGATGCTGAGCAGCTTGTCTGTAGGAGTTACCACGGCCATGCTGACAACTTCATCACCGGGATTTAGTGTGATTCCCTTGACGCCTATTGCCTGTCTTCCGACAGTTCTTACTTCAGAGATATCGAATCTTGAAGCCTGGCCGTCACGAGTGGCCAGAATAATCTCCGACCCCTGTTTGCCCAGTTTTGTATCGACAAGAGAGTCTCCCTCTTCAAGACTGATGGCAATGATACCATTGGACCTGATATTGCGGTAGTTCTCAAGCTTGGTTCTCTTGATGAGACCTTTCTTTGTAGCAAAGATGAGGTCGTAATCGTCATCGAAATTGTCAAGCGGAAGGTTATCCTCGATTTTTTCTCCTTCTTCAAGTTTCGGCAGGAGATTGACTATAGCCTTTCCTTTTGAATGTCTTCCTGCAATCGGGATGCGGTGAGCCTTGAGGACGTAAACTCTGCCTCTGTCTGTAAAGAACAGAATGTAGCTGTGAGTCATTGTCACAAACAGGTCTACAACGGCATCTTCCTCTTTGGTCTCCATACCCATAAGGCCCTGTCCGCCGCGGTGCTGCTGCTTGTATGTACTCAGAGGCAGTCTCTTTATGTAGCCGTCATTAGAGATCATGATGACTACTTCCTCATTTGGAATCAGATCTTCGATGTCAAGGTCTCCGTTGTCAATCACGATCTGGGTTTTACGCTCGTCCCCGTATTCTTCCTTCATCTCAAGGATTTCGGATTTAATTATATCAAAAACCTTATGTTCATCGCCGAGAATGGCCTGAAGGTTCTGTATTTTAATCTGAAGGGCATCGAATTCGGCTCTCAGATCATCGATTTCCAGACCCGTAAGGGATCTCAGTCTCATATCCAGGATAGCTTTGGCCTGAATTTCATCAATTTCGAAGCGTGCCATAAGGCCCTGCTTTGCACTTTCTCCATCCTCTGCTTCCCTGATGATTGCGATGGCATCATCAATTGCATCCACAGCCTTGATTAAAGCCTGCAGAATGTGATCCCTGGCCAGTGCCTGTTTTAAATCATACTGAGTTCTCTTTGTGACTATCTCCTTGCGGTGTTCGAGATACACAGAGAGCATATCTTTCAAAGTCAGGATTTTCGGTTCATTGTTTACTAATGCTAAATTAATAATTCCGAATGTCACTTCCATCTGTGTATGTGTAAATAACTGATTGAGAATTACTTCTTCCATTACGTCTTTTCTCAGCTCAATTACAATACGCATTCCGTCCCTGTCGCTCTCATCCCTCAGATCTGTTATTCCCTCGATTTTTTTATCTTTTACAAGATCTGCAATGTTCTCGATCAGATTGGACTTGTTGACCTGGTAGGGGATCTCTGAAACGATGATACGCTTCTTTCCGCCTTCCATTTCTTCGATAGAGGTGTTTGCTCTGACTTTGATGCGGCCTTTTCCAGTGGAATATGCTTCGATGATTCCGTTTGTACCATAGACTGTTCCGCCTGTAGGAAAATCAGGACCTGGGATATATGTCATCAAGTCAATCGTGTCTGCGGACGGATCATCAATCAAATGTACCAGGGCATCGCAAACTTCCTTCAGATTATGAGGCGGAATATTGGTGGCCATTCCCACAGCAATACCGGAAGATCCGTTAACCAGAAGACTGGGGATCTTGGAAGGCAGTACTGCAGGTTCTTTTAGAGATGCATCGAAATTATCAACAAAATCAACTGTGTCTTTGTCAATATCGTGAAGCATCTCTTCTGCAATCTTATTGAGACGGCATTCGGTGTAACGCATAGCAGCCGCGGAGTCTCCGTCAATGCTGCCGAAGTTACCATGACCTTCAATCATCGGGTATCTGAGAGAGAAGTCCTGCGCCATACGCACCAGGGCATCATACACGGCTAAATCTCCATGCGGATGGTACTTACCCAGACAGTCTCCCACAATCCTGGCGCATTTTTTGTGAGGTTTGTTGGAGAATACACCAAGATCATGCATGGAATAGATGATTCTTCTGTGTACAGGTTTCAGACCATCTCTGGCATCAGGAAGAGCTCTTCCTACAATGACACTCATTGCGTAGTCGATGTAGGACTTTTTCATCTCTGCTTCAATGGGACATTTGAATTCTTTGGAAGTATTTTCTGCAGCGTTGTTTTCTATTTCATCAGACATTCACAGACCTCCTCAGATATCCAGATTCGCAACCTCGGTTGCATGAGACATGATAAACTCTCTGCGGGGTTCTACCTGGTCTCCCATTAAAATCGTAAAGAGCTCGTCTGCTCTCACGGCATCTTCAATACTGACCTTTTTCAACAATCTAACACTTGGATCCATTGTCGTTTCCCAAAGCTGTGCGGGATTCATCTCTCCGAGACCCTTGTATCTCTGGACAGCGAAACCCTTTCCAAATTCTTCCATAAGCTTTTCCAGCTCTTTCTCATTATACGCATACGAGATCTTGTTGCCCTTGGAAACTTTATACAAAGGCGGCATAGCCAGATAGACGTGGCCGTCATCGATCAGCGGCTTCATGTATCTGTAAAACAGAGTTAAGAGAAGCGTACTGATGTGAGCGCCGTCTACATCGGCATCGGTCATGATGATGACTTTTCCGTATCGTATCTTTTCCAGATCAAACTCCTGACCGACACCGACACCGATGGCAGTGATCAGGCTTCTGATTTCTATATTTTTCAGAATCTTGTCGATTCTTGATTTTTCCACATTGAGGATTTTACCTTTCAAAGGCAGAATCGCCTGGAACTTACGATCCCTTCCCTGCTTGGCGCTGCCTCCTGCAGAATCTCCTTCCACAATGAACAGTTCGCACTTCGAGGGATCTTTTTCAGAACAATCCGCCAGTTTACCGGGCAGTCCGCCCCCGTCCAGAATTCCTTTTCTTCTGGTAAGTTCCCTTGCCTTTCTGGCTGCCTCTCTCGCCTGGAAGGCTAAGATAGAACGCTTCACGCAGGCCTCGGCCACTTTCGGGTTCTCTTCAAGAAATGTTGCCAGAGTTGAATAGACACAGGAATCCACAAGTCCCCTTACTTCGCTGTTTCCCAGTTTAGTCTTGGTCTGTCCTTCAAACTGTGGTTCTGGAATCTTAACGCTGATGATCGCGGTCAAACCTTCCCTGACATCTTCTCCAGAAAGGTTGCTCTCATTATCCTTGACCAGCTTGTTCTTTCTTGCATAGTCGTTCAAGGATCTGGTAAGTGCAGTGCGGAATCCCATCAGGTGGGTTCCGCCTTCGATCGTGTTGATGTTATTGACATATGAATAAACACTCTCAGAATACGCATCAGTATACTGCATGGCGATTTCCAGTATCATATCGTCCTTTTCACAAGACAGATAGATCGGATTGTCATGCATCGGAGTTTTGCCTCTGTTTAAATGCTTGACGAATTCAACAATTCCGCCTTCAGCATAAAACACATTATCTCTCTGATGTTCCTCCCTCAGATCTTTAAATGTGATCTTAACTCCGCGGTTCAGGTACGCTAAATCCTGAAAATGGTTGGCTAAAATCTCACTGTCAAAATCAAGTGTATCAAAAATATCGGGATCGGGCCTGAAATGCTGCTGGGTACCAGTCTCAGAAGTTTCTCCTATCACTTTCAACGGGAGAACTACCTCTCCGCGCTCACATTTCATAACATGAATGTGTCCTTCCCTCTTAACAGTCGTTTCAAGGTACTCAGAAAGAGCGTTAACCACTGACAGACCTACACCGTGAAGCCCTCCTGATACTTTGTAGCTCTTGCGGTCGAATTTACCTCCCGCATGCAATACTGTTGCAACCAGCTCTACCGCCGACTTTCCGTACTTGTGATTGATTCCGGTAGGAATACCTCTGCCGTTATCAGACACAGTTACGCTGCTGTCTGCATTTATTGTAATACTGATGTCTGTACAGAAACCTGCCATTGCTTCATCAATACTGTTGTCAACAACCTCATAAATCAGATGATGTAGTCCTCGGATATCTGTGGATCCGATATACATACCGGGTCGTTTTCGAACTGCTTGTAAACCTTCCAAAACCTGGATTTGGTCCGCACCGTAATCATTTTCAACCATGATTAAACCTCTGACGCGTCGAACATCGATTCGTTCGCCAGCAACTTAGCAGAATTATGCATCCCTGCCGCTATTCTGACCTCTTCCCTAATGGCTTCCTAATACTAATACGTATCTCAATATTATATGCTGGATATGGCATTTTAAGGTGTATTATACTCGAAAATCGAGGCCTTTTTCTGATTATACCAAAACCTCATTTATCTGAGTGCAATTTAGATTACTATGGGCTCCATGGTTGGACTGAAAAATAGGCTTGAACCCGAGATAAAAAATGTAGCACAGACCGAAGGCGTTACGGAAGAGTTTGTAGCACGCGGCGTAGAGGCCGGCAGGATAGTAATCCCACGCAATCCAATCCATTCACCAAAAGCCTGCGGAATCGGAGAAGGACTTTCAGTAAAGGTCAACGTCAATGTAGGCACCTCCAGAGACCGCGTTGAGGTAGAAGAAGAGATGGAAAAGGTCCAGATCTCACTAAAATACGGAGCCGATGCTTTGATGGATCTCAGTACAGGCGGCGACATAGACAGCATAAGAAAAAGAATACTGTCTGAATGCACTATTCCTGTAGGGACTGTTCCCATATATCAGACGGGAATCAGACTGGCAAGGAAAGGAGCTGTCGTTGACATGACTGAAGACGACATCTTCAACGGGATAATCCAGCATGCAAAGGACGGAGTGGATTTTATGACCGTCCACTGCGGGATAACCAAAGAGCTTGTGGACCGCCTTAAACGGTCCCCGAGGGTCACAGGCGTAGTTTCCAGAGGGGGATCATTCTTAGTTGCCTGGATACTTCACAATGAGATGGAAAATCCTCTCTACAAAAACTTCGACTACCTCCTGGAACTGGCGAAGGAGTATGAATTCACATTATCACTGGGAGACGGGATCAGGCCTGGATCGACAAATGATGCTACTGACGGCCCCCAGATCAATGAACTGATAAACCTTGGAGAGCTGGTTCACCGCTGCAGAGACGCCGGCGTACAGGCAATGGTTGAGGGGCCGGGACATGTTCCAATGAACCAGATTGAAGCTAATGTCAGGCTTGAAAAGAGGATTTGTGACCACGCTCCATTCTATGTACTGGGACCATTAGTGACGGATATTGCACCTGGGTATGATCATATTGTAGGAGCGATCGGAGGCGCATATGCTGCCTGGAAAGGAGCAGACTTCCTATGTTATGTAACACCTGCAGAACATCTGTCCCTTCCTACCCCTGAAGATGTGAAGGAAGGCCTGATAGCAAGCAAAATAGCCGCCCATGCAGCAGATTTGGCGTTAGGCAGAGGAGGAGACCGCGACCTTAGAATGTCGCAGGCAAGAAAAGATCTCAATTGGGGAGCTATGTACGAAGAGGCAATAGACGAAGAAAAAGCAAGGGCATACCGTTCCAGAGGAATCACTAACGAGGATGAGGGATGCTCCATGTGCGGGGATGTCTGCGCAATAAAAATTGTAAATGAGTACTTAAAGAACAGATCTTGATTTATAAGATCCGATTTTGAGTCCAGCCATAACAAACATAAGACCAATAGCCAGTGTTAAAAACACATACACAACGAGCACTGCGTCTATTGTCTTTATCTGCAGAACTATTTCATAAATAAACGTACTAAATGTAGAAAGCCCGCCCATTAAACCAACTGATAAAAATGCACTTTGGCTGCCAGTGATTTTACTTTTAGAGATCAAGCCGGCTAGAATTCCAACGAAAAAGGAAGCGGTCATATTGGCAATAAAAACAGGCAGGGACAGAAGGCTTTCAGAAGGAATGAGCATAACCAGCAGTTCCCGTATCACTGCACCGAATCCGCCTCCCAGAAAAACCAGAAGAATGTCGTACTTCAAGCAAATCCCCCTGCTGAAAATACTCCGATACATGCTGCTATGATGCCGGCAGCAACTGAACCAAGCCAGTAAATTATTGCTGCAGACTTATTCTTTTTAAACAACTGGGCTGTTTCCAATTCATACGTGCTGAATGTAGTATATCCTCCAAGAAGGCCTGTTATCAAAAATAAATTTAATAATTGATAATTATTATATAATACTAAAGTAGAAATGACACCTATGAGAAATGATCCAGATATGTTTATGATAAATGTTCCAATCGGGAATATGTGATTGGTTTTCTTTAAGACCGCTGTAGAAATGGACCATCTTAAAACTGCACCTATGCCTCCTCCGATAAAAACGATGAGAAGAAGTACCAGATTGTCCAGCTGGATCATTGATGATGTATCATGAACCAACTATAATAAGCTTCAGAGAAGACACGATCCATATTCAAAAAGTAAAGACAAAAAAAGAGCCACTGGAGGGGTTCGAACCCTCGGCCTGCGGTTTACGAAACCGCCGCTCCTTAACGGTCTTTTTTTAAAAGACTACCGCTGAGCTACAGTGGCACTGAAATAAGGCAAGGCTCCATTGGTTTATATGTTTTTGGTATAGCCATTTACATTGTTTTGAGTGGTGGACACAGATTATGATATTTTGCATACCCTGGACAATCATCGCGTCCCAATTTTGATAAGAAAGATGCAAGGCGATCTATGCTTAATACGCGTTCCATTCATCCTGAGCATATAATGTGAAAGAGCGCATCTGAATGAATTATACGGCAGATGATTGTATCAAAGCTGCATTTATTCAGTAACTCTAACATCAAGTGCCCTGTGCTCTGCCTCAATCTCTTGTTTCAATTCCTCTTCTGTAGGAAGGTAGAGTTTATACTTAGACGTGAAAATCTGTGTATTGCCTTCCGGTAAAGTGTATTTTACCACCGCGTCACTTTTATCTGAACAAAGTACAATTCCAATAGGTGGATTGTCACCTTCATTCATCAGTTCGCGTGTGTAATAGTTGACATACATCTGCATTTGTCCAATATCCTGATGCGTCAAGTCTCCAGTTTTTAAATCTATTAAAACAAAACATTTTAGAACATAATTATAAAAAACTAAGTCTATGTGAAAATGTCTACCATCAAAGTTGATATGTTTCTGTCGCGCGACAAAAGAAAAACCGCGTCCAAGTTCAAGAAGGAATTTTTGCATATGGTCAATAAGGGCCTGCTCAATATCCGACTCATAAAAACTTGCAGCTTGCTCTAAACCGAGAAATTCAAGCACATACGGATCTCGGATTATATCTTCCGGCGTTTTTTTAGGTTCACGCTTTTCAGTGTCGGTCAGTCCAGCCCTGTTGCCATGGCTTGCAAGCAATCTTTCATACGAAAATGTGTTAATCTGCCTCTCCAACTGACGAGTGCTCCAATTTGATTTTACACATTCATCAATATAGAACTGCCTTGCAGATTCATTTTCAACACGCATAAGCAAACGATAATGAGACCAGCTTAATTCGCGACACAGTGCGTCTCGATTTGGAAATGTAAGGTAAAATTGTCGCATTTTTCTAAGATTGGTTTCATCAAACCCCTTTCCGAAGTCAGCAATCATTCGTGCTGATAATTCCTTTAGTTAGTATCACAAAAAACGCAAAATTACAACGTTTTCATGCCTCCAAGGTCCTGTCATAATTGGTCTCAAATTGAAAACAATTACAAAAGCTAACAACCACCCAAACTTAGAGAAAGCACAAGCAAACTTGAAGTTAGCAAGTATGCACTACACCTAATAATGCGTACTAAATCAACCCGATAAAAGAAAAGTTTTGATTATTAATTTGTTAAATCCATTCAAAATTATCTCTTCCAGCACCAACCTCAAAATGATATTTTCCAATGCCCAAGTCGATTCCCGAAAAATGTCCGCTGTCACAAGTTATGGAGACCTTGTTCCCGCTGCCCTTAACTGTAAATGCCATCTTGTTCAGTGCGGTAGGGGCATATAGCAACGCTTCAACACCCTCAGCAAACCACCTAGGAGTTTCACCTTCGTAACTACTAATTTGATCGGCAGTTTTCATCTTGTGCTGAACTCCGTTAGTTTGGCCATAACCAATGGCGATAATGCCGTTTATTCTAACAGACTTATTTTCAAGATTGCTTTTCGCACCGTTTGGGTTGAACATACCGCCAACCCACCAACTATTAAGCCCCAGTGTTTGAGCATACAACATGATATCTGCACCATAATAGCCAAGCTTCTCGTCAAGGTCTGCACGGTCAGGTCCTGCAAGAACGATGTAGTTGTTTACGCCTTTTGCTAGAAGCAGTTTTGCGATGCTAGAAAGACCGTCAGATTTTCCTGTTATAAGTTTTATATTAAGGTCATTTGCCTTGTTGGTTTCTTCTAATCTTGCGTCTAAAAGCTGAACTAAATCTGAAGGAATCGCTTTGTCAGTATATTTTCGTACCATGTGTCGTTCTTTGATTGCTTCTTTGATTGTCATCTCAACAATTTCATTTTTCATTCTCGCATTCCTCCAACTTAAGTCATGGTTTTTAATCTTGAATGTGCGTCATTTAATAATAAGTTAACGACCAGCATAAGAGTCAACATCTCAGAGCTAAAACCAATTAATGCAGCAGAGTGACTGCAATTCAAAGATCTGAAGACATTATACATTCGCATAGAATATCTCTTATAAAAACAGCCACTTATGATTAATACTTGCAAAATAATTTAGGTTCATGAAAGCAGATGTGAATGTAGAATACACACTCAACAATGGTCAGGCCTTTCGATGGAAAAAGGTAGGAGAGGAATGGAGGGGAGTGTGTCGGGACAAAATAATTTACATCTGCCAGAAAGATGATGAGATCTCATTCAGAGGAGCACCAGAAGAATTTATCTGCAACTATCTGAGGCTTGATGACGACTTAGACAAAATCTATGACAGCATATGCAAAGACGATCAGGTGGCAGCTGCTGTAGAAAGATTCAGAGGCATGCGGATTTTGAGACAGGACTTGTGGGAGTGCTCTGCATCATACATGCTTGCTACAAACGCCACAGTGCCGAGAATAAAATCCATGATCGAAACAGTATGCCGCAAATGCGGACAGGAACTTGAAGAGGATTTATTTGCATTTCCTCTACCTGAAGAGATTGCTTCACAGGATCTGTCAAAATGCGGACTCGGTTTCAGGGCTGAAAGACTGAAAAAATACGCTGAGAGTGTTTATTCAGGAGAGTTTGATCTGGAAGAACTGAAAAATATGAACTATGAAGATTCTGTCCAGAAACTGATGACTGTGTATGGAATAGGTCCAAAGGTCGCAGACTGTGTTGCTTTATTCTCATTGGGACATCTGCAGGCCTGCCCTATTGACGCAAGAATAAGTCATGTCATGGAAGATAAATATGGTATCAAAGGAAGCTACGCAAAGGTCGGCTCCTATGCAAGAGATCACTTCGGACCGTATGCCGGCTATGCTCAGGAATACTTCTATATCGGCATGAGCCCTGAATATAAGATTTAATCATCGATATGGCAGCAGTCTGGACATACGCAGTCTGGCGCTTTCAGACCTGTATGCACTTCATAGATCGATACTAGCATTCCGCTTTTTTTGATTATTTCGCAGATCCTGCATGTTTCGGTAACTATGTCTGAACCATCAACGATTCTCTGAGCGGATATGGTAATTTCATTTTTGAATTCATCATATCTGCCGCTGGCCTCAAGCTCTTTGTTGCTGCCTCTTTTTGATTTTAGATACTGTGAAACAGCTGCATCAGTAACACCAAACTTACGGGCTACTTCTGCCTGAATCATGCCATGTTTGTCAACCAATTCTCGAGCTAATTCTCTTCGTATGGCAGGAAGCACATACCAAACAATTAGTTCACATGGAATCTTCATGACCCTGAAGCTGATTGGGCGATATTAAACGTTTCGTACAAATGTATACTTTATACAGTTCCTGGATTTGTTTTCTCATAGAATGAAAGAATGTCCCAGTCATCTTCGGAATCGGTGGTGCGCTTGCACACGATCCCGTTAGACCGGGCATATCTTTCCAAGATGAGTTCTGCTTCCCGAGAGCCGAGAAAGTCTTCGACAGACATTTCATCTTTGGAGTTGACTCTGCCGCGGAAAGATCCTGCCAGTCTAGAGCCGTCCATTATAACGGAGTAAGTAGCTCCTCCTCTCAGTTTTTTAATCCAATCTGAGAGATATGTATGCAGATTGTCGTCCGGTGTTATGACCACCTCGCCTTTGAAATTTGCAGCTCCATAGCTCTCCAGTTCAGACTTCATGATCCAGTACATCGTGTCTGTACCATCTACTAAGAATCCTTTCACAAGGAAATCTTCATCCTCCAGTTCTGCAAGGATCTGCCGGATGTCTCTCATCGGCATGCGGAATCTCAGGAAACGAGAGAGGTTTTCTGCGCTAAACAGGCCGTAGTTCTCAAAGAAGTGGATGATTATTGATTTTCTTGCGTCATGAACATCCATGCCTGAATCTGGGATAATTCTGAAACGCTTATTCTGATCAGTATAGATGATTGCTCCAGAAGTCAGAGATTTCAGCGCCTCCTGGGTGGCATCTTTGCTTAGCGGAGAATTGTTTAAGATCGTACCTTTAAACATTGGTTTTCCGCTTTCAATCATCTTCAGAATTAGTTTCATATCAGGAGTAATCTCACGGTTCTTTGCAGCCCTGCAGAGACTGGCAAATTCCAGAGATGTGTACGTAATGTAATCAGGAATCGCCTGAACCTTGACTACAAAACCCATGTCAAACATGCTTTTCAAAGGAATCCTGTTGCGGCATCTGATTGAAGTTGAAGCATCAGAACGCAGACCTCCCTGAACCTTGATGGCATCTGCTACATTCTGGAAGCGTTTGCCTAATCCCTGCTTTGTGAACACTAAGGAAAGGGCTGAATCGAAGGAACAGCGGGTAGGGACCAAATTCCCTTTTGCAAACATGTCGCCGACTTCAATCCATCCTTTTGATGAAAAGATGTCCCGTACCTCCTGCGGAGAGTTGGAAGGGGTATTTCCCATAACTTCTCTCATTCTGATGACATCATATCCTTCCATCTTATGATACTGCATGAGAACATCTAACGCATCAAGAACAGAGGGAATGTTTTCAACAGTATCTACATCCAGCTCACGGATTTCGATGACACCGCTCATATTCCATTTTTCTGCCCCGCCGATCAGGGTTCCATCGCGGATAATCGGGTAAATCCATCTGTCTCCGAACCTGGAAGCAACTGCAGCCCAGATTGATTGAACACTTGGATCATAGAGAGACACGACTTTGCATCCCTGCGGCTGGGTACTTGCTTTTCCAAGATTCTCGAGTTCATCGCGGAAGACAAACATTTCTTCCCGCCCTTCCCCGACTGAGACTGATTCCACGTCCAGATCTTTAATGACATTCATGATCTGTTCGTTTGTAAACTGCGTTGCAGTTGAAATCATATAGACAGAAATGGGACCATAGGACCGGATGTACTGCTCAACGATATCTCTGACAGGATCGCCATCGAATTCCGGTGCGTCATACCTGATGTATGTGTTCTCGGATGCACGCTCTTCTCTTTCCTCAAACCTGCGTACAACATACATATTGCGGTCAAGGTGGTCGATGGATTCCTTGATCTCATCTTTGCTTCTGTCAGGCATAATCGCAGAGATCTGCCTCAGTGACGCTCCATCACCCATAGCAGAGGAGATTATTTCCAAAACTCTGGTATCCAGTGCATTCAGTTTATCTCTGCGGTATGCTGATACATAAGGAGGAGCATCTTCTGAAAGTATATACCTTACACGCCCCCGCATAAACCTGCCCAGAAGAATTTTTCCAGACTTTCTCAATTCTTCCCAGTCTTTCATGCTGAAGTTGTTTACACGGTAAAATGCATCTAACGGTGAGCCGAGTGTAACATTCGCTTTGAATAATTCCTCAATCGTATCAAAAGGCCCGTCCTGCTTATTTCTGCGGTGTGCCTCCACGTTTGAATAATCATATGCCTGCAGGTTATCCGTCTTCAATCTCAGATAATCTTTCTTAAGCATATATTGATTATTTTCAGAAACTAAATATTTACCTTCTCTCACCAGTTCTCTGTGCATCATGCCTTTCAAGGCAGTCTGCACCTCCTTAGAAGAGAGGCTTAATGCAAATGCAATATCCTCTACATCCGCAGGAGCGTAGCAGTTCAGATAATTCAGGATTGCTGTATCAATGGACTCTTCTCTTGACGGCAGAGAAAGCTCTTCCTGCTTGAGATAGGTCCACTTCCCATTCTGATATGCTGTACGCTTCACCAAGCCGCATACTTCAAGCTTTCTCAGAGACTGCGCAATCTTCTCTCTAGGAACTTCCAGCGATGATACCAGCTCAGGAATCATATGCTCTTCATCGAGAGACTCAAGGACTTTGTTGTCAAGCTCGTTCAGCGTTCTTTGCGAGGACAACGCAGACAGGTATACAGGAAGATCTTTAGAAGTTACGAAATAAACATCATCAAGGAAAATAGTGGAGATCTTTCCGTCTTCCAGCAGCTCCCTGGTCCATTCATCTATGTCTTCCCGGTTGGCAAGACAGAAAGGATACACATTTCTTCCTTTTTCCTTGAATACCCTTACGGGCTGAATTCTGGATATGAGACTGAACAGTTCCTGCTTGGTTGAGGCAGTGCCTGTTTTCTGACGGAAGTAAGGTACTACCTGATCTTCCTTGAACTCGAATTCTGATATATCCACTCCAAGCACTTTGGTCAGAACTTTACGGTGCAGTTCCCTCAGGAGAGCTCCGCGGTCCTCCATCAGAACCATGTCTGAAATTCCTGCCAGGACAGCGTTGTGTGCAAACGGAGACGGAGAAGAATTATAGTCAATAGTATGAACCTTCATCTCTCCGCTTTCAATGTTATGGAGAATCAGTTTTGCATTGTTTATGTCCATAACATCTTCCATGATTTCTCTGTAAGTTTCATCAATTACCGGAACGCCGTCAATGCTGCGCAGAGCATCTAAAAGATAAGAAGAACGTATCTGCTGCCTTCCCACGGATACTTCTTTTCCTTTATAATTACGAAGAATCATGAAACTGCGGGATGCTGTATGCCTGAATCTCTGCTTAAACAGCTCAGAATCTTTGATGGCACGCATAAGGGTGTCTTCCAGAGCGCTCTCTTTCAGCAGATCTTTCACTACTGCAAGATTGATTCTTTCCGGAGAAGAGATCATAAATGTATCGTCAGTAACAGATACTGAGACGTTGCAGTTCATTTCTCTGGTTATGACGAATGCATACGCTCTAGAAAGAGCATCGTTGACTCTTCTTCCGAAAGGAAAGTGGAAGACCATGCTGTATTTTCCAGAAGGATCAACGTAACCTTCAATGATCAAATCTTTATCATCCGGAATATATCCGCAGCTGCCTTTTTGTTCATTAAAGTATGAAATAATAGACTGAGCTGACCCGGCATCTACACCGAACGACATCAGCCATTCCATATTGTCATCTCTGTCAATGCGTTCAGCCATTTCCCTGCGGAATTTAGCAACCCCCATTGAAAGATCGAATGAACGGGGAAGCATCTCTCCACTCCAAGACGGGACGGTGGGTTTGCGGCCTCCGGCATCCCTGACAAAGACTTTCATTCCCTTTGAACGCACATATTCATACGGTTTTCCGCCGAGAACGAAAACATCACCGGACGAAAGCCTCTCTACGAACTTTTCCGAAAGGTCCCCAATCATGCCGCCTTTTTCAGTAAACACCTTGTAATTTGCTTCCTCAGGAATCGTTCCTAAATTCAGGAAGTAAATCATCCTGGAACCTGATCTTCTGCCGAAGATGTTTTCTTCCTCATCATACCAAATTTTAGGATAAACGCCTTCAAAGGCATCTTTGCTGCCGAGGTAACGAAGCACTTCCAGAAAAGTTTCCTTTTTGAGATTTCTGAAACAATATGACCTGCGGACCAGTTCCAAAGCCTCATCGACTTCCCATCTTTTCTCAAGAGACATTCCGACAACGCTTTGAGAAAGTACATCCAGACAGTTTTCAGAGATTGAGACTCTGTCAATATGCTTATCATGGGCAGCACGGCAGAGAACCGCGCATTCCACAAGATCGTCCTTCTCAAAGACAAGTATTCTGCCTTTGGAAGTAAGCCCGTGGCCGTGACCGCTCCTGCCAATACGCTGTAAGCCTTTGGCAACTGACTTGGGAGAACCAATCTGCACCACCAGATCAACAAACCCTATGTCAATCCCAAGTTCCAGAGATGTTGAAGAAACAACACACTTCAGCTCCCCGTTCTTCAGACGTTCTTCAACGTCAAGCCTGGTCTCTTTGGCTAATGAACCATGATGCGCCTCAACGCTCTCCAGTCCGCGCTCCCTCAGTTTGTAGACGATATTTTCAGTACCGGAACGAGTGTTTGTAAAGACAATTGTGGTTCTGTGCTCATTTATCATCTCGCTCAGGCGGTCATACATCTTGGCATTGACCACCTCATAAGGCAGAGCTGTCATGTCCTCCGTTGGGCATATGACCTGTATATCCAGATCCCTCTGTCTCATAATTTCCACAATGTTGAAGTCTCTGGGAGCTCCGTTTTCATAACCGCACAGATATTCAGCCACCTCATTGATCGGTGCCAGTGTTGCAGACAATCCGACTCTCACAAACGGTTTGCTGCAGATGTCCTGAAGCCGTTCCAAGGTGAGAGATAAAAAGACCCCGCGCTTAGAATCACATACTTCGTGAATCTCATCCAGGATTACATATTCTACACCGGAGAGCTTCTCCCTGAACTTTGGAGCAGCCAGTATCAAAGCAAGACTTTCAGGAGTAGTTATCAGAATATGCGGAGGCTTCCGCAGCATTTTCTGTCTTTCGGACTGAGATGTGTCTCCAGTCCTCACCCCTACACGGATGTTGGGAAACTCAGTTCCGAGTCTTTCAGCCGTTTCCCTCATCTCTCTCAAGGGTTCTTCAAGATTTTTGTCAATATCATTTGCCAGAGCCTTTAACGGAGAGATGTAAACCGCATAAACCCTGTCTTCCAGCTTCCCTTCTTTGGAGTATTTAAAAAGCTCATTGATAATTGACGTGAAAGCTGTAAGAGTCTTGCCGGACCCTGTCGGTGAAGACACTAAAACATTTTTACGCTGGTGTATTAAAGGCACAGCGTAAGACTGCGGCTCTGTAAAATCTTCAAACCTGTTGGTAAACCACTCTGCAATCAGAGGATCCAACATGGACAGGATCTGCTTTTTAGAATAACGTTTGACTGTTTTACTTTTCATATACTAGCTCCAATGAGACACGAATCGTGGCCCATTTTCGTTTTGTGTATTATAACGTTTTGTACCAGTTTTCAAAATCTATATTCTTCAAATGCAACCGCAGATCAATGAAATATATGGATAATACTATAAATTATAATAATATTCAGCAGTCTGGGACTTAAATAATAGATTAGACAATAATTAATATCAGATGTAATATCAATATTCGGATCAAATGAGTGACATTACCCAATACTCAACTGAAGAAAATAACGGTACAGAGAAGGAGTGGAATCCTGAAATTACATTCAATAATTACATATAGCATTTAGCGAACAGCGGACTCTCTGAACTGGTTGTTTATAAGCGGAAATGTATACTCTCATGGATCTGCACAAAGTTGGTGGAAAACGGAATGAGCGCTTCGCCTCAGGAATGGGATGGAGACGTTGTTAATTTTATAAGGGATGTTCTGCTCAGAGGATCTCCAGCCAGTATAAACAAAGAGTACTATGCCACTGCCTCAAGATATGCGTCATTTAACAAAAATAAGATTTTTGAAATAATGAAGATAACTGAACACCCTAGCAAACCGAACGAAGAGGATAAACTTACAAATGAAGAGGTCCAGCTGGTACTGAATGAAGCAGAAGGCGTTGAGCGTTTGATATTTCACATGGGACTTCAGCTGAATCTGCGTTACAGAGAAATGCTCAGCCTGTGCGTGAATGACATCTATCAAGATCATGTATGCGTCATGAGAAAAGACAAGTACGGTACGAGTCTGAGAACTGTGATCTTCCATCCAGATACCAAAAAAGAATTGGAAAAGTATGAAATCGTCAGAAATACCGAAATCAGCTGGGCAAAAAGAGTGAACGAGAATGTTGAGGTTCCTGATTACTTATTCATTCATCAGGAAAAAGGGGAATTATCAGTATACTCAGTTCCAGCCATTCACTACATGATGAAAAAGCTCTCAGACCGCTCAGGGATAAAATTTACAATAAAAACACTGAAGAATACCAACAAAGAGATTTCCCCTGCAATCGAAGAAAGATGGGATCTTGTACACGGAACACAAGAAGTCTTAGACACATACACTGAACCCGACATCATAGAAGAAAATATTACTGCAGCGGTGAACGGCGATGAATATCTGTCCTCAATACTATCTTCTTGGCATAAGTCTCCCAGAGGACAAGAATGGGTAGAAAGACAGAAAATGCAGTCTAAAATTAAAAGTTCAGACTAAACCCGTAAAGCTCTTCTGGATTATCCTTGTGGATCTTCCAGGCCTGTTCTTCAGTCATCCTTTTAGAATTTATGTAACCCATGGTGCGCTTAGGAACTGTTTTTATATCCAAAACTGCCCCGGGTCTCGAAGGTTCATCCATGTAATCAGTTTCCATCACAAATCTGGTTCCTTTTTCCAGAGCTTCAGAAACTGCAGGACGGGTTGCGAGAACTGAAGGAAACAGACCAAAATTTTCTTCTTCCAGCACCAATGGAGGAGAATAATGTTTGACAACGCGCGATCTTGGAAGGCCTGCACTATCCGCAATTCTAGCCAGATCCGCCATGCATTCAGAAGTTCCGCTTTCAGTATGAAGGATGACGGGACAGCCTGCTTCTTTAGCAAGAGACATCCCATAAGCCATGATTTCATTGGAGGCTTCAAGAATTTCAGGACTGACTTCAAAATGAGGCCGCCCGATTTCTCCGATAGCTACGGCCTTGCGCTCCAATACCAGTTTCTGAGCAGATTCCATTCCTTCTTTCATGATCTCTACAGCCCTGCTCATGCCGTATTTCTCAGCGAGTCCGATAAGAAGAACTGGGTAAGGTCCTACAGCGGTAAAGAGCTTAACTGGAGTCTCAGAGTTGCATTTTTCAGCCATTCTGAGTGTGATGTTGTAAGATTCAAGAAAACTGCTGCCTGATGTAATCTGAACTTCAGAATAAGGCATGTGGCACAGAATTGCATGTGTGCCGCCGTACTTATGAAAAATGTTGACCGCCTCCACGCCTTTTCCTGCAGGCTGGAGGTGCATGTGGTTGTCAAAAATAGGTATCAGCGCAGAAGCCCCGCTGAACGTAATTCCTCAGTGATCTTACATACAGCCTCTTCTACATCAGAAGGCTGTCTGGCACCGGTGCATACGAGTTTTCCGGATCCAAAGAGAAGAACTACTACCTTAGGTTCATCGAGCCTGTATACAAGACCCGGAAACTGCTCTGGTTCGTATTCTACTCTTTCAAGTCCAAGAGAAATGGCAATTGCATTCAGATTGATCTCCTGGCACAAGTCTGAAGAAGCGACAATATTCTGAACTACAACATCAGGTTCGATCTGTACTTTGATGCCGGCTTTCTCAATCTGTTTGGCGACCTTTGTGATAGCTACCTTGACATTCTCAAGACTTTTTGCTCCAGTACATACAACTTTTCCGCTGCGGAACAAAAGAGTAGCTGTTTTAGGTTCCTTAAGCCTATAGATAAGTCCCGGAAACTGTTCTGGCTCATATTCCGCACCTTCCAATGCAAGAGCAATCGCTTGCAGATCAAGCTCCTCACCAAGAGAAGTGGAAGCTACTACATTCTCAATTTTTATTCTGGCCAATTAGGTCACCAATCAATGGAATTTATATACCTTTATAAAGCATTTGTGCTTGAAAGAGGCAAAAAACCAGCATTTTACTTAAATACTCATGTTGCAAAAAAGCCAAATAAAATCGTGTTTAACAGGGTTTAAACAAATTTTGAGCAGACACTAATGATTATATACCCAATGCCATATATGACATATGTCTGACATTAATGCATGTTTTGTCTGACAATAAAGACGAGGTAGTAAGTATGGCGGACACTGAAAGAATCACCGTGAGACTCCAGAATGACAGAGCTAAAGCGCTGGAAAAACTTGTGGAAATGGGTAGGTTTCCTACAGTGTCTGATGCGATCAGGACAGCTGTCGATGAGTTCGTAGATGCGAATTTTACTCCTGAATATATAGAACGCATCACCATCGATCTTCCCAAGGGAAATGTGGTAGAGCTTGAATGCCTTGTCAAAGACGGTGACTCTGTTTCAATTGATGATGCCATCAGAAATGCAGTCAGAGAATACACCAGAAAACGCATTCCTAAGGCAATGGAAGATCAGCTTTAAATTGATCAGGGAGGAAGAGGCTTCTTCCCCTCGATTATTCTATGAGCATCAGCAATTACTCCCACCAGAGTGCAGAACTCCCATTTTGTTAAGACGGCTCTGCCGATTATTCTGCGGAACATTGTTGATGTGTTCTCTTTTCTAAATTCTGGATAATTCACTGAATCAAGCAGGCAGTTGAAAAATTCAAAGAGACGTTCCTTGTCTTCATCGGTAGCTTCAGACAGATTATGCTCGAAGTTGCCTGCTAAAAACACTTCATAGGTAATGATGGAAACTGCATGAGAAAGATTCAGAACGGGGTAGCTATCGCTTGACGGAATGTGCACCAGAATATCACAGTGCTCCAGATCATGCTGGGAAAGCCCATCGTCCTCAGGACCGAAGACCAGAGCCACTTTTCCAGTATAACTCTTCATTTTATCAGCAAAGCCTCTGGCGCTTTCAGGAATCCTCGTGAAATTTTTCTGACCGCTGGTGACGATTCCGGAAGTCCCGACAACAAGATCGCAGCCGGAAACCGCTGTCTCAAAATCAGAAACGATGCTGGCATTCTCCAAGATATACTGGGCATGCTTGGCTCGTCTGAAAGCTTCATCTGTGAGCTCGCAGGGATTTACCATGACAAGTTCAGAAAGCCCAAAATTTGCCATAGCACGTGCGATTGCTCCAACATTTCCATCATAGAGCGGAGAGACCAGAACGACACGATATGCAGCCATAATAACGGGGGGCATTAATACTGGGTCGATACTTAAGTTATATGCATTGGAGAGCCGCAGTAAAGATTGCATATGACGGCAGGAAATTCATGGGATCGCAGAGGCAGCCAGACCTGCCGACTGTGGAATCTGAGGTTATTTCTGCACTTACACAGATAGGCGCTATCTCCACCATCGATGAATCCAGATTCGGGTTCGCAAGCCGCACCGACAAGGGTGTGAGCGCTCTCGGAAATGTAGTGGCATTCGACACTGAGTTCCGCAGAGAATGCCTCCTGCAGGCGCTGAATGCAGCATCAGAAAACATATATTACTATGCCGTGGCTGAAGTTCCAGATACGTTTTATCCGCGGTACGCAAAGGAGCGCTGGTACAGGTATGTTCTTCCAGAACGCAATAAAGACGAGGAACTGCTGAGAGCCTGCGCCAGTCTGTTTGAGGGAACACACGACTTCACAAGGTTCTGCAGACCAGATGGAAAGGATGCAGTCAAAACAATAAAAAGAATCGATGTTGAGCACAGAAACGGAGCATATATCATCGACATTCATTCCAGAGAGTTTCTCAGAAATATGATCAGAAGGATGGTTGCTGCGATAGATGATGTTTCCCTCAGACATACAGACATAGAAGATGTCAAAAAGGCACTGGAAGGGGAAGACAAGACATTCGGACTCGCTCCCCCGGAACCTCTCATTCTCATGGATGTAATCTATGATTTTGAGTTTCAGAAAGAAAATCCAGAACCTCTGGTGAAAAAACTGAATGCCTGCCGGGACGATGTTTTGTGCCGCATGGAGTTTTTAGATTCTCTGTTAAATCGGGAACATATAACTAAGTGAGTTGCATTGGGCAATTGTGATAATCTCACTCACAGGCACACCCGGCACTGGTAAAACCACGGTTGGAAAATTACTGCAGCAAAGGGGGATCAGAACCATAGAGCTTGGAGACCTTGTAAAAGAGAAGAAGCTGTATGACTCATTTGACTCCGAAAGAGGCAGCTATGACGTTGATCCAGACGTGTTGGATGACGCAGTTTCTGCAATGAACATTACGGAAGACTGCGTACTCATCGGACATCTGGCACACTTCGTATCCTGCGACAGGATAATTGTTCTAAGATGCAGTCCTGAGGTTTTGGCAGATCGTTTAAAGTCAAGGGGATGGAAAGAATCCAAGGTAAGAGAAAATGTGGAAGCTGAAGCTTTGGATGTTATCCTGATTGAAGCCACCGAGACCGAGACTGAAGTTTCGGAGATCAATACAACCGAGATGTCGGCTGAAGAAGTGTGCGATGCTGTTTTGAGAATTAAATCCGGAGACACCAGCAATTATGCCCCCGGCAGCATTGACTGGAGCGAAGAGGTATTAAAATGGTATTAGATTCTAAAAGGGACAGCGTTGAATTTATACTGGACCCCCTTTCAAAAGCATTGTCGAGGTTTCATCCGAACACACTGTCCTGGATAGCCTTTATATTAGCTATCGTAGCAGGACTGCTTATCTACTTCAGCTACGGCGACTATTGGTATATTCTGCTGCCTTTAGCGGCAGTCGTTGTAATCTTAAGCGGATTTTTTGATGCAATCGATGGAAAAGTTGCAAGGATGACTTTTAAATCATCAAAACGCGGAGACCTTCTGGATCACGTATTGGACAGATATGCAGATGTGATCATGATAGGTTCTGTAGCGGTAAGCGCATGGTGCAGTCCTTACATCGGCATTCTGGCAATAATCGGAGTACTGCTCACAAGCTACATGGGAACACAGTGTCAGGCCATAGGTGCAGGAAGGCTTTACAGCGGGCTTCTCGGAAGAGCAGACCGTGTAGTGCTCTTAACACTGGCTCCGATCATTCAGGTTATCTATATGGCAGTTACAGACAGCGCATGGATTACAATAGGAGATTACTCGATAACAATCTTCGGAATTGTCATGCTCTGGTTTGCAATCATAGGAAACCTGACTGCAGTACAGCGTGCAATCAAGATCTGGAAGATGCTGGAGTAACCGGCTTCTTAGGCCTAGGGTTGTTCTTCATCCTGTAATAACTCAAAGGATGGACAATCTTGGCCTTGGGATTATTGCAAAGCTTATCCGGTTCGAAACAAACGCCGTAACTTTTCATGGTAGAGCATTCAGGAGGGATGTACTCAGTACCGGAAATCTCTCCTGTAATGTGTTCTATCTGATATTTTGATTTGGAAATGTCAAAATCTGGAGATGTGCCGAAGAGAGACAGGATCTCATCGACTGAAAGTCCTATGTGATGAAGGAATGTTGTCAAGGCAAATCTCCCAGAGTGGGGCAGATTTTCACCGGCCTGCGCCATGGCGATCAGGTGCTTCATGCAGGGCGGGAAATTCTCAACTGTCACTTTTCCAAAGTTTTGAGCAGTCATCTGGCTTCGTCTAATGTCCGTACGTCCCTTCAGATCAGAAATGTCTGCAGAAAGTGCTTTTCTTACAGAATCTGGTACATTCAGCGGAAGTTCCTGTTCTATTTTATCCTGAAGCGCCTGCTGCATCAGTCTTGCAAATTTGATCTGATTCAGTGCTACTTCCCCATTTTCAATTTCAATATTGATCAGTTTCCATTCTTTGCTTCTCATCCGCGATGCTAAGCGCAGATAGTCTGAAAAATGAAGGGAAAGCTTGTCTTCATCCGGCATATGTGTAGAGATTCCCAGCTGATATGCTACATCTTCTACGACTTCAATCTCTTCGTGTTCAAGCCTCTCCGCGAGAGTGACTCCTTCAGCAAGTGCATATCTCTTGATGAGGAATTTGTCTCCAACACAGGATACCAGAATTCTTGCAACAGCATAAGATAAAATTTCTTCCAGACACTCTTCATCGTTGCTCATTGAACGAAAAAATACTTCTCCATATTCCAGAGCATCAATGACTCTGCTTTTGGCCCGCGCTCTCGCCGGAATGTACAATTCGTGAGTTAAAACATCATCTAATGATACTTCGCGCTCCTCTATGTATTCAACAGCATCTTTGATAAATGGATATTTAGCGAAGTGTAAAACTTCCATCAATCACTACAGTGCATCTGGATTAAAAAAAGTTAGTGATGCGGCAGATTGCCGCATTGTGAGTTTAGAGTACGTCTTTCGGAATATCATCCGGTGTGACAGATGGTAATACACTAGATGATGTGTCTGCTTTGTAAACCAAAGAGATATATTGTGGACCCTCGGATGCGACTATCCTGTCTAATGTAACTGAAGAGAATCCAAATGAATCCAGCCCATCATCCCAGCTATATATCACCCAGTAATGATAGACTCCTTCTACCTCAGTCATTTCTAAGCTGAAGAGAGCGTTCATAGAGTCTCCACCGCTGTTTGGCATTTCACTGATTACAATGTTCCAGTTATTGCTCTTACAAACATTTTGAAGGGCATCGCTTGCATTGTCACCATTGCCTTTTACCCAGAATCCTTCCTGCATCACGCTAGATTCATAAGGCAATCCTTCGGAATCATACCCTTCTTCAGTCTGGATAAAGAAGTAATATGGATTATCTTCTGCTTTGGAATCGTCGCTAAGAAGTAGATATGCACCAAATGCTGCAATAACTACTACCAAAACAACGATGATACCTGCTATGCATTTTTTCTCCATCGTTATACCTCTAAGAAATTTGAGTTGATGGTATAATCCTACTTAGATATTTAAAGGGGATTTTGACCATCTAGCTAGGTAGAATGCAGAAAAGATGGCCAGCATTGATAGACATCAATTTTCATCTGTTTGAGTACTTCCCTTTGAGTGTATAATTGGCTAGTATATGACCTTCCATTTTCCACCATAACTCATTCAGCATGAAGCCGGGCTTTATGTCTAAAAGCGTGTCTAACGCAAACACATGCAGTTCATAGGTGTGCATGCCGTTGGGAGGATCCATTCCGCCGTAGAAACTTGATTCCTCAGCACTCTGATTTCCACCCTGGACGCTCATCCAGCTGTTTACACCCTGAATGAAATCTTCAGCAGTCTGACTCTCATTTTCTTTCAATTCAGTACGCTGGATATTTGCAGCTGTCCAGTGAATCCATGAAAAGCCCTTGGTGACAGGAAATGCATCTTTATCCTCGAGAATTAATGCAAAAGACTTCGTGTTTTCCGGTTTGTCACGAATCTCAAAAGGAAGGGAATATGTCGGCATCCCGTTTTTATTGAAATGCGCACCCTTGCATCCATATTTGTCTTCAATCATTCCATCAATAATACCGCTGCTTGTAACTCTCATTATTACGCCTCCGTCGAGTTGAGCTCATATTGAGCTAAGATATACATGGGAAGGGAAGCAGATTAATATCATAGCCCAGATTTCTATAGTGTGAAACACACAGTTACATTTTTCCCGGGAAACAAAACAGTTGAGGTTGAAGACGGGACTACAGTCTTCAAAGCAGCCGTAGAGGCCGGTATAGAGACTGGCGGGAACTGCGGCGGAACTGGATCCTGCGGAAGATGTAAAGTCATCATAGAAGGAAACTGCACCTGTGGAAAAAATCCGCATATCTCTGATGAAGAGTACGCACAGGGTTACAGATTAAGCTGCATAACAGAAGTATGCGGAGATCTTACAGTTCTTACATCAGTAAGCAGCGGGAGTAAAAAAATTGCTTCGTTTTATGATGAAGCAGAGATTTCTGACTTTTCTCCCCTGACTTTCATAAAAGAAGCAGAAGTTCAAAGACCCAGCATGGAAAATTCAGAGGCTGATTTTGAAAGATTAAGAAGAGCCCTTGGAGCTGATAATCTGCAGAGTCTGCCGGCAGCTCTCAGAAAGCTGTCTGGAACACTCAGAGCTGAAGAGTGGAATGTTAAAGCTGCAGTGAGCGGCAGTTCCTTAATAGACATCATTCCAAAAAATAAATCAATTTACGGTCTGGCTGTAGACATAGGAACTACAACAGTCGCTTTAGAAATCATAGATCTGCAGACTGGAAAAACAATTGAGGCGGCGTCTGATTACAATCATCAGATAGTCTGCGGAGAGGATGTTGTCTCACGTATGATGTATGAAGAAGAAAACGGACAAGAAAGACTGACAGAACTTATTCTTGACACCATCAACGGTCTTATTGAACCATTTGAAGAAGAGATTCATGCGTTGTGCATCGGCGGCAATACAACAATGATCCATATGCTCTTAGGACTGGAAACTAAGAATATCCGCTTTGAGCCGTATGTTCCCGTAACCAACTTCCCGCCTGTCTGGAGAGCGTCAGATATCGGAATAAAAGCATTCCAGGATGCTCCGGTGTATATTATCCCAAGCTGTGCAGGTTATGTCGGAGGGGACATCACCGCAGGAGTTCTGGCATCAAAGATGCAGCAGTCAGAGCATCCGTCCCTTCTCATAGATGTGGGAACAAACGGAGAGATAGCACTCGGCTGCCGCGACTGGCTTCTCACCTGTTCAACATCTGCAGGACCATCGTTTGAGGGCGGAGATATCTCCTGCGGCATGAGAGGCATTGAAGGAGCGATAGACTGCGTAAAAATCAAAGACGGCAGGGCGGAGTACAGCGTGATAGGAAATGCGGAGCCGAAAGGCATCTGCGGCTCCGGCATAATCGATACCGTTGCACAGCTTTTTCTTGATCAGAAAGTAGACAAGAAGGGCCGCATAAAGGACGGCGTATTCAGCCTTACTGAAAAAATCTCCATCAACGAAAGTGATATAGAGAATGTAATCCGAACAAAGGCGGCAATATTCGCCGGCTGCTGCGTTCTGCTCGATGCAGTCAGTTTAGACTTTAATGATCTTGAAAAAGTCTACATTGCAGGAGGATTCGGAAATTATCTGGATATTCGCAATGCGCAGGTAATTGGCCTTCTGCCTCCGATACCGTATGAAAAGTTCAAACTGCTTGGAAACGCCTCGCTCAGCGGTGCAAAGTCATGCCTTCTTTCCAAAGTTGAAAGACAAAAAGCAGAGGACATTGCTCATTCTATGACATACATTGATCTGTCATCATCAAACTCGTTCTTTGATCAGTATTCCTCGGCGTTATTCCTGCCTCACACAAACGAAGAAAGGTTTTACACAGCAGGAAAATGAGCTCCTGATCGGGAACTATATATCAGATGCTGTTATCTCAATAATTGTGGAATGGAATTGCTCGCCCAGTTGCATAGGGTCTCTGCCGCATTCGGACCCCGCCAAAGCAGTAGACTTCATAATCAAATATCTGAATGAGATCCCGTCCTGGCCGCAGCTGCCTATGACTGGATTCAGAGAGAATATGTATATCCAGTTTTCACAAAATTTACCGGGGATCAAAATTGACGAGGAGAACAAGCGTGTCAGCGTGAATCTTCTTGACTACGACCCTGAAGAAATTTACATGAAGATTATTTCCGAGGATCCGGAGATGTTTCCTCTTCCTGCAGAGAATTTCTCAGGATTTTACGAGTTCATATCAAGAGAGCTTTCAGACTACAAAGCAATAAAGGGACAGGTTACCGGCCCGATTTCTCTGGGGCTGCAGATGACTGATCAGGATGACAAACCTGCAATATATGATCCGACATATGCAGAAATTCTGAGGAAAAATCTGCAGTTTACAGCCATGTGGCAAGAGAAAGAATTAAAAAAGAAATGCGCAAGGACCATTATCTTCATAGATGAGCCTTATCTGAGTATAATCGGAACTCCTTTTGCAAGCATATCCCCTTCAGATGCAGTTTCTTGGATCAATGAAGTTGTTTCAGGATTGGAAGATATGAAGGGCATACACTGCTGCGCCAATACCGATTGGCCGCTGGTAATGAGCATGAACATCGATGTATTGTCATTCGATGCGTATGATTACGGATATACGATAGCTCTGTACCCGGAAGAGGTGTCTGCATTCATTGAAAGGGGAGGATGTCTGTCCTGGGGAATAATACCCAATAATGAAGAAACTCTGAAAGACACAAACTGCGATTCGATCATAGCCCACTTTGAAAAGATAGTTTCTGATCTGGAATCAAAAGGAGTTGACAGGGAACTTCTTCTCAGAAATTCGATTCTTACGCCTCAGTGCGGACTGAGCGGACTGAGCGAAGAAGCCAGCGAAGGGGCGATGGATCTTCTGGTCAGCGTGTCTAAAGTCATACAGGAAAAATATTCTCTGGGATGAGCATGGGCCGCGTGTTTGCAATAGCCGGCAAAGGCGGAGTTGGAAAGACAACCATCTCTGCATTATTCATATCATATTTAGCAAAAAGAACCGGGAAAATAGTTCTCGGTGTTGATGCAGATCCCAATTATAATCTCGGAGACAGAATGGGCATAGATGTACAGAAAACAATAGGCGACATCAGAGAAGAGTTTCAGAAGTCGGCTGATGAGACTTCAGAAGTCAGCAAGCAGGAAAAGGTGGCTTACTACCTGCAGACATCCACGCAAGAAGGCCATGACTTTGATTTGATCACCATGGGCAGGCCTGAAGGCAAAGGATGCTATTGTTACATTAATTCAATATTGAGAGATTATCTGGATGAAGCAATAGGAAAATATTCCAGCGTTGTGATCGATAATGAAGCTGGAATGGAGCATCTGTCAAGACTTACCTGTAAAAATATGGATGCGTTGATAATTGTTGCAGATGCTACAGCAGTAGGATTGAAAACAGCAAAAAGAATATTGGAGCTTGCACTCAGCCTGGATATAAACATCAAGACAACAGCTCTGGTAGTCAACAGAATTCCAGAAGGAATGAAAGCAGAGAATATTCCTGAAGGTTTTTCTGCAGTATATTATATTCCATGTGATGAAACAATTAGCAGATTAGCAATGGAAGGAAAAACTCTGGAACTGGAGAGCAGCAACCCGGCATATATGGCAGTAAAAGAAATGGCAGATGATCTGCTGATGCGCTGCAAGGGAAAATAAAGAATTTTTTGGAAAATAGCAAAAGATATTAATAAAAATTCAGTATGGTCATCATCGTTCAGATTAGCAGGTCTGGTATGATATTTCATCAGACTCTTCTGCAAATGAACTATCCTGTGAAATTAATGTGAGTGAGAATGCATGCTGCCCATAGGAGTGCTGATTGATTGTGGTTGTGTTCTGTTTGGAACAAATCTAGGCAGCGCGATCAGCACTCATGTGCCTGAGAAGATTAAACAGCCGATGAATGTCATTTTCGGCATTGCTGCGATTGCGATCGGCATTGTATCAATAATAAAGCTGAATTCTCTGCCGGCTGTCATACTTGCATTGATTTTGGGAGCGTTGATAGGAGAGCTGATTGATTTAGACGGCAAGGTAAAAACAGCAGTTCAAAAAGTACTTGCAAAGTTCAATTTCAAAATTCAAGGGAATCAAGACACATATATGCGTTTTTATCTGCTGGTCGCAGTAACGTTCTGTGCCAGCGGGACCAATATCTTCGGAGCAATATACGAAGGAATGTCAGGTGATTACACAATACTGCTCTCAAAGGCAGTAATGGATATTTTTGCCGCCACAATCTTTGCAGCTACTCTCGGACGGGCAATGAATTTAATTGTCATTCCGCAGTTTTTGATATTATGTGTATTTTTTTACTCTGCACAATTCATTATGCCTCTGACAACACCAGAGATGCTGAATGACTTTGTAGCAGTAGGCGGCCTGCTGACATTAGTCTTGGGAATTAGCATAGCACAGATCAAACAGATCAACGCAGTAAATCTTCTGCCCTGTCTGATATTGATCTGGCCATGCTCCTGGATGTTCAGCCTGTTTATGTAAAGAATTAAAGGTTTTTCAGGATCTTCGGAATTCCAGAAGATTCTCTGGGGCCTACCACAACTTTCATTCCACTTAACTCCTGAAGCTTGCCAGACATTCTTGAAAGCATTCCCGGCATGATTACCGGGCTGCCGCCGCATTTTGTCTTGGCATCTACATCCTCCAGAGACTTGGCAACCTTTTCAGGAGTGAGCTTTCCGGCAGAGAAAGCAGTCATGACCGACAAACCTTCTGTATCTACCACCAGCAGCCAGGCGGGAATCTTTGATTTCTCGATGTCTCCCAGGACAGTAAAGTATGTCAGAGAGAAGTTTGTAGTAAACAGCAGCGGAGAACCTTCTGCAGGATTATTGACTGGGTAGATGCCCGCCTTCACCTGTATCGGCACCTGCGGATCAGTGAATATATTCTGGCGGAGAACAAATAACGGCAGAGCCTGTGAAGGTTTTAAATTCTCTAAAAGAACAATTCCGCCGTATTTCATGGTAGAAACCATCGCAGTCTGGATGGGATTCTTAACGCTGCGTGCATCAGTAACTATCGGATATCCCAGTCCGCGGAACGTTTTCTTTACTGCATTCTTTCGGACAATTGTATTCTTTTCCACCACCTGCTGGAGTGAGGATGTTTCCATATCAAGCATTAAATCTTCGACACCGGCAGATTTGGCTTTTTCAGCCATTGATGCAAGTTCAGACAGATCTGACTCTTTCAGCACTAAAGGACATTTTGTTTCTTTAGCGACATTAATCATACTGTCAATATTGTTTTTATCAGCAGCATACAGCAGAGGTTTCTTTGAGGATACCGCAGAGGCGGCTGCTTTCATAGATTGATCGTCAGAAGAGATGAGAATCAATGGAAAGTCCGTCTTGGAAGCAATGTAACTGCATACAGATGAGAAAGTTTCACTGTTTTCTGATTTATTCTCAACTGCAATCATATCAAGACGGAGAATCTGACCAACACGTTCAAACTCCAGTTTGGACAGGTTGTTCAGCCTGCTGTCTATCTCAGCCTCAGAAAGAGTGTCCTGAATTGTAACTGCATAACATGTAGGATGGAAGAATTTCTTCTCATGACGATACAGTTCGGTTTCTTCACCAAGCTCAATTTTTTTGTCTCCTGTGCCTACAGACACAAGACGAATCGGCGGAGCAGAGGAAGATTCCAGCGCAGATTTTGCTTCATCAGATACAAAGGGGCAGGCAGAAAGCTTTACCTTCTGATTGGCAAGCTGCATAGCAAATGCCAGGCATGTAGGAAATCCACATTTTCCACAGTTTGATTTTGGAAGGAATTTAAAGATTTCAATGGCGGTAGGCATCTTTACTCACCCCTCAGATCGCTGATGGCATCTGCTATGATCTTTGCAGAGTTTTTATTCCTAACAATAACTATATCAGCACCGGACATTAAAGCCGCGAGAGCAGTTGCCACTTCCCACCACATTCCGCGTTCATCCGCGTCACCCCACAGGGGATTGTCATCTGTTGCTTCTCTGGCATCCCAGGCGCCGGTAGAGTCACAGATCATCGGAGGCTGCAGCATGCGGTCATTCATTAACGCAGCAATACGGATTCTTTCATTGACTGAATAGGAGTATTCCAGTCCCATTCCCAGACCGGCCATAAGAGGATCCATGACCACATTGTCGAGTTTCACTCCGAAGTCATTAAGCAGGATATTCATCTGCTTTGCAAGGTTTATATCTAAATTAGAAAACGCTACGATTCCATGTCCGTTTGCCATTGCTGCAGCAGATATGCTCTTGTAGGTATTCTCATTGGACTGGCCGATTATCAGTCTTTTAGAGGAGCATAAATTGCTTACAGCCTCCAAGACTTTAGGATCCTTTTCCTCGTTTCCGCAGCCGTAGACTATTACAGGCACATCAACGGCATCGAGGACTTCCTGAACAATCTTAGCGGCATCTTCAGGTGAGATGTTTTTACTCTCTGGATCAGCAGACAGAAGCTTGAGACATATCATATCTGCACCACACTCGCTGACCCAGGCCTTTGCCTGATCAACAGGAGTTCCGCTGCAGAATGCAACTACCTCTGGATCGTCAATAACTTCACCTGCCACCAGCTGGCGCCTGCCTAACCCCTCGTAAGAAAGGAACGGCATCCCGCGCTCCCCGCCGACAGCAATGCCGGATGATAATGGAACTTCAGTTATTTTTCCAGACCACTTTTCTTTAGGAATCGGTACTTCGGACATAGATTAACCTTCAATGTTTTACTGTAATAAGGGCAGCATGGATAATGCCGGATGATTGACTTCAGTCATCCAGTTTATCAAACCCTCTGTATCTGTAGTAATTGTTTCATCTGCAATTTTATCAACGAAATCTGGGACTCCCAGCTCTTCAGCCCTCTCCTGAAGCTGTTCTCTCATAGATTCTTTCAGATCTTTGGGCATCCAGGCGATTCTGAGGAATCCTCCGTCTGCAGGAATAAATTTCCTGCTGACAAGATATTTTCTGCCGATGCCCATGAAACCGGGAGTCTGTTTTCCTCCCCCCACTGAGCCGGCCAATGTAGAGAATTTCATGCCTACAGGAGTCATTCCGCCGTATTCTCTGTTCACAGCAAAAACGGCCTGCATGTCGCTGGTCATGCCGATGATGACCTCAAAGCATCCGCATGAGGTCATAGGATCCTCCATCATGCTGTAGGTATTGACTCTCTCCAGCTTATGGTTCGAACCTTCATACACTGCATCGTTTACGCCTGACCACTGTCCCTTTTCAGAGTCAATGACTTCATTCTTGAGAATTATCTGATTGGGGCCGTGGGGATCGATTTCCTGTGCGGCTTTGGCATCAAGCCAGTTAATGGCACCGCAGAGACCGAGCCTCTCAGGCATAATTATACAGATGTGTCCAGGGGCGAAAGAGCTGCACAGGCCGCATGTGAAGAATCTGTCTACACTCTCATCAGTAAGACCAGCAAGCCTGGCATCTCTGGCGGCGTATCTTTCCAAAGCCTCGGGAAGTCTCCTCCTGACTTCCTCTTCATCAGTAATTATGGTAACCTGCACCCTGCTGACAATCGAACTGAACTCTTCCTTCAGCTTAGTAATGAGAATATTTCCAAAATGCCTGAGGCTCACGCCTGAACTCACAGCATCTTTGCTCAGCCTGATCCAGTTGAGATTGCGCTGGCCCGTGTGCCAGATCCCCTGTGCAAAATTAAGAAATAAATGGATTCTTCGTTCAAGAACCGACTCGAAATCTTCCTGCATTTTCTTGCCGTAAACATCGACAAGTATCGCCAGAGAAGTTGCAGAACCTTCCTCAAACTCGCTGACATCCTTTCCGATCAGAGTGATCCTGCCGTCTTCCACCTCAGCCTCGCCGCGCATCCTCAGCAGTTCAAATACTGCAGTCTTGGAGGATCCTCCGGCTTCCAGATATGTATCAGGCTTTCTGATGCTCTCCCCTTCAAAAGCAGGCCCGTATGCCACAGGAATATCCACGGGAGCAAGATTGACGATTATATCTCTCAACTCTATTGCCGCCTGCACCATTTTGGAAGAGTTTGACTGTGCAAGAACGCCTGGTATCTCATCAACGTCCTGATCAGTAATTACAGCGGCTTTGTTGATTACTGCAGCCATTGCCGCGGCGGCAGCGATCTCATCGATCTCTCCAAATGAAAGTACAAAGACCTTGGGTCTTTTTGACAGATAATCCACAAGCTCTTCTTCACATCCCCTGCCTATTGCACCAAAAGAAAGGGCGGCTCTTATCGCAAAATTTATCGCATGGATTATTTGAGTGCCTGGACCTGTGGGAAACAACATCAGTTTTGCACCCATCTGCACGTTTTTATCCCTCAGCTGGTCTGCAATGTTTCCCGCAGCAAAGATCAGAATACCTTTAGACTGCAGATCCCTGACGATTTTTATCAGTTCGTCTATGTCTGAAGCAGTGCCTGTAAGAACTGCCGCCCCCGGAATAGTATCATCTACAAATGCCACGCCGAATTCTCTTAAGGTCTTATCCGGAATGAATCCGCAGTACGGTGTATCCTCATAAGGCTCAGTAAACTGTACATACTTGAGAGCTTCCAGAATCTCAGATGAGATCATTGCCAGCTTTCCAGCCAGAACAGCATTTTCCAAAGTCGGCTCATCGGAAGGAATTGTCAAAGAGTCCAGAACATCTCGAAGATCCTGAACTGTTTTGGCGCTGCTTCCGAGCCATGCATAGACTGTTGGAAGCTCATAGCATGTCTCAGGATACTCCACCGCCTGGTCAGGATTGCCTATGCGCTCCAGTTCATGCATAGCCAATGATCTTAATTCCTTTGAGCCTCTGACAGCTGCGCTGAAAAGATCTTTATTTGTGATTTTTCCCCCTGAAATCATTGGTAGCCTCCTGCACCGGATGCGATGTGCTTAAGATATATGGAGAATGGGGGTTAATTAATAATCCCCTTTCAAAGTAAAAAGTGTAAAAAGATCAGATGGAGATGTTTTCCATCTTGATTAGCTCAAATCTACCCTTTGCAGAAGCAAAGGCTGATTCCAGATCAGACCTGATAACATCAACATTCTCTGAATATCTGGCATCTGCAACGATATCCAATGACATTGAGTCGTTGTAAATCATCACATCTGACGAAATCGAGATGATGTTTAAGTTATGAGCAGCCAGTGTATCAACTATGATTCCTACAGCGCCTGGTCTGTCAGGAACAATAAACTTGAAACCTACCGGCTTAATGTCCAGAGGCAGAAATGTCACGGAAAGTGCATAATTGTCCGGGTCATCCACCAGAAGAACCGGCTGGCCGTTTTTAATTCCGCCCATTTCTTCCAGAAATTCCTTTGGAATCTCAAACATGCCGTCTTTCATTGGTGAAGGGGATTTTTCCCTCTGCTTTATCGTCTTTGCAATTACATTGCTGCCTTTGCCGGCTGATCCAGTAGTGTAACGCTCTGAAATTTTAGATGTTTCAAGTTCCATTGAATTCAGCTTATCGATTTTGGCAGAACCCATTCTTTTCAGTGAGGCAAACTCTTCAATCAGTTCGCTTGGTTCACCGAAATAAGAGATATCAGCCAGCATCCTCCAGACCATTGCTTTATGAGGAATGGTAGTCAAAGAACTTGAATTGAGAATGTCGACATCGCGGTCTGACAGGAACTTTGAAACCTGAGCGCATGCCCCTGGCTGATCTTTGATGTAAAAAGTCAGCTGGCAGATCTGTTTGTAATTCTCTGGCCCGAAGTTCGAAAGAACTAGCTCATAAGATCTGGATTCTCCATCGTCATATCTGAATAGAACGCTGAAAATCTGACTTCCGTCTACAAGTCCTAGATATTCTCCAATCTTACCGATGTGAATTTTACCATTATCAATTCTTCCGAGTTGCCAGTGTCGCATTATATGTCCCTAAAATAGAATATATGTCCTGATGATAAAACTGACGGCAAAAATAACAATGGATTTCTGAAAATCATAGAATATATTGTAAAAAAAGAGGCGGAACCTTCAGGTCCGCCGTTTTGAGAGATTTACTTTTTTTCCTTCTTAAAGCAGAGGAACCAGTCTAAGCAGTACATGTTATCGTCTTTGGATTCCATGCGCTCCTTAGCAACACCGCATGATCCAGCAGTAGGAACGATTACATCATCGCCCGGGCGCCAGTCTGCAGGAGTGGCCACTCCATCGCTGTCTGCTTTCTGAAGTCCCTTGATGATACGCTTAATTTCATCAAAGTTCCTTCCCAGAGATAGCGGATAGTAAAGGATGCAGCGGATTTTAGCCTTGGGATCAATGAAGAATACTGCTCTTACAGCCTGAGTGTTTGATGCATTCGGCTGAATCATTCCAAATTTGTTGGCTACTTCCATTCTGATATCTTCAATCAGAGGGAATTTGACCTCTACATTCTTCATTCCTTTATAATCAAGCTCCTGAATCTTTCTCAGCCATGCAATGTGCGAATATAACGAATCGACTGAAAGTCCGATCAGTTCAGTATTCATCTCTTTAAGCTCATCCATGATGCTTGCAAACGTTATGAACTCTGTAGTGCACACTGGTGTGAAATCTGCAGGGTGTGAGAATAAAATGACCCATTTCCCCTTATAATCCTCCGGGAAACTTATTGGTCCTTGTGTTGTCACAGCTTTAAACGATGGTGCATCGTCACCTATTAACGGCATTCTTTGCTCTTCCAAGGTATTACCTCCGATTAACGATAGAAAAGAGAAGATATATTATCTTGTAGCCGAATTTTTGCGGGATTAAAACAGCATAATATTTGAGTTTGAATTGTCTGTTTTTTCTTTAGCCAGAGCGTATTTGAATACATATCTAACAGGAATGCTTCTGGTGATGCCAGTAGAAAATTTACATTTTGGGCATTTGTATCTCAGAGTTATTGCTTTGCCATAAAGAGTTTTATTCTTTATTCTGCGCATCTTGGAACCGCATACAGGACATTCAGAAGTGGGCTTCTGCGATGGTATTTCGCGGGATTTTATTTCTACAGAGGCTACACCGGTCTGTATTGCAACTTTCCTTACTCTTTCTTCAGTTACTGAATATTCAGGGTTTATCTCCCTGAGTTTTTTCCGCGTCAGGTCTGCCAATTTTGATTGAGAAGAGACTACATCATATTGACGAAGAACCTCGGCAATGGCAACAGATAAAATCCCTTCCGAAGGAATTTGATAGACCATGAAAGGTCAATATACGATTTAGATAATCTAGTTTCCTAGAGAATAGAAAAATAAGAGAAGGCTTGAGAGCCTTCAGAAATGTTTAAGGGTTTTACATTGAAGATCGTTGAAGTTTTTATGTGCTTATACTAATCTGAGAATATAATCTCATGTCTAATATCTTCAATGTATTGATTTACCTTTATTTGTTTATATTTTTAATTTAATGATGAAAAAGAGAACTTCAAGATGAATGAATTAATGTAAAATAGAATAAAAATAGACATTAGCCACTATTACGATAAGTCTGAACTAGACCCAATAGAGTAGTTCAGAGGTAATAGAAAAATCACAATCTAAAAAAAATGTAAAAAAAAGAGGTTTGGTTAAGAGATTTACTCGCACAGCCATTTGCTGACTGAAGGTTCCCAGCTCTGAATTTCGTAATCATTGAAGAATAGTTCAATTTCACGCTTTGCAGATTCTGGGCTGTCAGAACCATGGATTATGTTTCTGCCAGTCTGTTGAGCATAGTCGCCGCGGATAGTTCCGGGAGCGGCTTCGTTAGGGTTTGTCTTGCCCATCATGGTTCTCATAGAAGCAATGATGTTCTCTCCTTCCCATACCATCATAAGCACAGGTCCGGAAGTCATATACTCAATGAGTCCCTCGAAGAAAGGCTTACCCTTGTGTTCTGCATAATGACGCTCAGCCTGCTCACGGGGAATACGCAGGAATTTCATGGCCAAGAGCTTGTAGCCCTTGGATTCAATCCTTTTGAGTATGTCGCTCATGAGTCCACGCTGGATAGCGTCAGGTTTGAGCATTATGAACGTGCGTTCCATCATGCGGTTCACTCTTTATTCTCAACAGGTTCTTCTGAAGCTACAGGCTCTTCAGGCTGTTCAACGGGTTCTTCTGCAGCGGCAGCCGGCTCTTCAGCAGGACCGTCGTACTCTGTGACCTGAACCTTCTTTTTAGGAGCTTTGGCTCCCTTTTTGACTTTCTTAGCCTTTACTTTCCTGACTTCAGTGTCTTTCTCTTCGACAACGCCTTCTTTGGCTAAAGCGGCAGCGATGGCGATCTCTTTCTCACGCTTTGCAGCCCTTGTCCAGGCTGTCCTGCGCGGGATCCTTCCCAACTCGACCATGTTCTTATAGCACTTGTTGGTGTCAAATGTAAGTACTGTGCCGTCTTTTTTAACAAAGAGTTTGCCAGTACCAGGTTCCATTTCTGCTCCACAGAAGGAACAGACTCTTCTCTCTACCATGGTCTTCGCCTTACCTTATTGAAAGTTTACGAGCCTCTCTTGAGGTCTCTCTAAGCATCAGTATGTCACCCATGCGCACTGGGCCCATGATGTTACGAGTAATAATCCTGCCTTTGTCACGGCCCTCTAATACACGGACCTTGACCTGAGTGGCTTCACCAGTCATACCAGTACGACCGATTAATTCCACAACTTCTGCAGGAATACTGCTTTCATCCATATCAGCCATCTAAATCACCCGCTTACTGCTTCAGCTGTTTTATCTGTTCAGCAAAGCTTTCGAGTGCAGGCTTAGCCTTTCCAGCATCAAGAATTGCAACGGAAGCTGTTGGTTTTTCTAATCCTACAGCGTTTCCCAGTTCTGCTTTTGAAGGAACGTATGCGTACATAACGCCGCGCTCTTCGCAGAGAAGTGGCATGTGTGCTAAAATTTCTGGAGGCTGTACATCTTCTGCAAGAATCACAAGCTGGGCATCGCCCCTTTCAACGAGCTTTGTAACTTCGTTGGTTCCTCTTCTTACTTTTCCAGTGTCTCTTGCAGCTTCAACTATTTCATATGCTTTGTCCGAAAGCTCTTTTGGCATTTCGAAACGCACAAACATTGCTTTACTCATTATTTCACCTCATTCGGATGCTGAGCATCCTCATCATTCATCGGTTTACGAGAATGTATTAAGGTCGAAAGAAGAGACTCTATTTAAAACTTCATAAATACAAATGAAGCGCTGCACCTTTCCATACAGAATAGATTGACAAAAACAGGCACAATCTCATTCAACAAACGATATATAGGAACATACTCATCTGATCACGAAACTACCGCAGGGTCAAATATGGAAAAGCGAGTCCACCTCAAAGTCGATGCAGACAATCTTACGCTTCGAGAAGTTATGGATAAGCTTGAAGAGATTCAGGCTGAAAACCCTGATTTAGATGTATTTTTTGATGGAGATACAAAATCCATATGCAGCAGGCCTCGCTCCAAAACTGAATAATGGTGTTGAAAATGCATACAGGCCGTATCACCTTAGCGCTCTACAATTCATATGACCCCAGAAGTTTCAGGGAAGCTCACAGAAGGGCATTGGCACGCGCCGGACCGCTGGCATTGGCATTTGATTACAATCTGGCAGTGTTTGGATTTCCCTTTCCGCAGGAACTGCAGACACCGACTGAGATCTCAGAATGGGTCGCCACAACTACTTCGATAGGAGAACATGGAGGATTCCTCAAAGAACTGACTGCCAAAGGCAGATTCCAGACTTTTCCGTATCCAGACAAGGGATTCCCTCCGCAGCTGGGAGAAATTGTACTCACAACCAGAAAACCAGATGAAAAAAAGAAGATAACTGCTGAAGAAGTAGCAGAAATGGTAAAAAGAGGACAGAGTGTGATGCTTGTTTTCGGACTTGGTCCAAAGGGAGCCCCTAAAGAGGTATTCAAGATGACAAAATATCATCTGGACATAACACCAGGCGGTTATTCTCTGGAAACTTGTACGGCAATGGGCGCCACCGCAGGTGCGATGGCTTACCTTCTTAAGCACTGATTTTAGAATCAGTATTTTTCGTACTTTAAGTCAAGCGAGGGCACTGACACCCCATAACCATCGCGGATTTCACCAACGATTTTAGAGCCTGGACATTTTTTGACGATTTCAGCGGCAGAGTCAGCCGGCACAATCATACTGAATCCCATACCCATGTTGAAAGTCTGATATGCTTCAAGAAGCTCAACGTTTCCCAGATTGTTCAGGACATTGAATATCGGGTTTGGCGCAAGAGGATCAGTTATGACTGTGGAAATTCCCTTTTTGAGCCTGAGGAAATTACGGAGTCCTCCGCCGGTGATGTTGACCATGCCGTGGACATCATAGTTTCTTACGATATCCAGAACTTTCCGTACATAGACTTCTGTAGGAGTCAGCAGAACATTTCCGATTTGATCGTTCAATCCTGCAATTTTCTCATCAAGAGAGATCTCAAGTTTTTCAAGGATCTTTCTGGCAAGGGTATATCCATTGGAGTGGAGACCAGTGCTTGGAAGGCCGATTACAAGATCCCCTGCTGCAACTTTAGAGCCGTCAATCAGCTTGTCTTTGGCAACAATTCCCAGGCAGGAACCGGAGACATCAATTTCTCTTACCAGTTCAGGAAGCACTGCCACCTCTCCGCCGATTAAGTCGCAGTTGGAGAGTTCACAGCCCTTGTTGAGACCAATAGCTATCTGAGACAGTATTTCTGCATCAGGGACATCTACTGCCATATAATCAACAAAGGCAATAGGCTCTGCACCGACACAGATCGCATCGTTTGTATTCATGGCTACACAGTCTATGCCGATTGTATCCCATTTTTCCATCTGCTTGGCTATAAGCAGCTTAGTGCCTACGCCATCAGTACACAATGTTAAAAGTGATGTGCCGATATCAATCAAGCCAGCAAACTGGCCTGGAAGATCGAGAGACTTTGCACCATCAGTACGCCTGAAGTTAAGTTTGCTGACTAATGCACTTATTGCATTTGATTTGTCATCGATATTGACCCCGGCGTCTGCATATGTCATGTGTTTAGTCTCATTTGCCATGAGACTCTGTATCTGTATTCTCATTTGAAGCTTTTCTTATAAAATTAAGATTGGTAGACTTCGCTAGTTAATTAGTTAAGTATTTTTAGGCTCACAGCGATGCGCAGGGCGTGAAGAAAGCAGCTGTCGCCGCATTTGCATTGTTAGCAGTACTCTTAGCATCAGTGCTGATGCCGTGTGCATTGACGGCACAAGATTCATCATCGCCCATCCTGGGTGCATCTTCGAGCGCGAATTCTGGATCAGATTCACATGATCTGGCTAAAGGAAAAGGCGGAGTCGAAGGAAAAGTAATGATGAGAAATTCACCTGTTGAAGACTACACAATAACATTTGAAGAAGTAGAATTCAACGAAGAAAATGAAATGTCCCTGACTGGATTGAAATATACAAAGGAGATAACCAGCACGAGCGGCGAATATGCAGTCCAGCTAAGCCCTGGACAGTATAGTGCAAAGGCAATCTCCACATCTAAAGAAGTTGTCACATATCCAACTACGATTAAAATAACAGAAGGCCAGTGGAACAGCGGCATTGACTTTCAATTTGTAAACTCATATTCATTCCATGGCAATGTAAGCTATTCCGGCATGAAACTGAGCGGAGTAAATGTGTCCTTAACTCCTATCGGAGAAAATACCAAGAACGTTACTCAGACAGACAGCGATGGACATTATCAGTTCAACGGTCTGACAGGCGGAGTTTATGAGCTGCTGTTTCAGAAAGACGGCTTTGCCGATGAAAGACAGATCATTGACATAATTGTGCAGCCTTATTTCAATACATCAATGATGAGAACCGGTCTGCCCGGCATCAACGGATTCATTCTGGAATATGATTTTCAGCATTCCATGATGGTTGTAGGCCTGGTGGGCATGATCGTAATGATCGCGATATCGCTGGCTGTGAGATACTACCTCACAAGAAATCCAAACATGATCCTAAATGACGATGTAAAGGAGAAGAGTGAAGAATAATTCACTCCAATCCTAATATCTTTTTTGAATCGGCCAGATTTTTACTGACATTTCTTGAAACTTCATCATACAGAGAGTTTCCAGAAGCATCAATAGCAACAACAAGAGGGCCGAAATTATTTGCTTCAACAACCCAGAGGGCTTCCGGCATACCCAGGTCAAGCCAGAATACATCTTTAACATTCTCAAGACCTTTTGCTGCCAGCACTGCTGCTCCGCCTGTGAAAGCAAAGTAGACGCAGCCGAATTTTTTCATTGCGTCCACTGTATCTTTTGACATTCCGCCCTTGCCGATTATGGCTCTGATTCCCGACAGTTCAATGAACTTCGGCTCCATGGAATTCATTCTGGCAGAGGTTGTCGGTCCGGCAGCCAGGATTTTCCGGTCTTCCTTCCTTACAATCGGCCCGCAGTGAAATATAACACCGCCCTTGAAGTCAACAGGAAGCTCTTTAGAAGATTCATAGAATTCAAGCGCCCGCAGATGAGCTTCATCTCTGGCGATAAAGATCGTTCCAGACAGATAGACGGTCTCACCGACCTTGAGATTTTTTATATCATCTTCAGACAGGGGAGTGTTCATTCAGAACCACCCCGCGTCAGGTATTCCACTGTGCCGTCTGCATAGATCCTGGCAGTTGCACGGCGGCCCGCCCAGCACTGGAGATTCACCGCCACCGGAAGACTGGCTGTGTGGCAGTATGCGATTTCAATGTTTACTCCCAGCGTAGTTGTGTCGCCGCCTAAGCCCATGGGGCCAATGCCTGTCATATTCAGAGCTTCATACAGATCGGATTCGAGTTCTGCAACGCTCTGGTCTGCATTCCTCTGATCCAGAGACCTCAGAAGAGCTTTTTTGGACAGTGCTGTGGCTTCATCAGCCGTCCCGCCTATGCCGATTCCCAGAATAATCGGGGGGCACGGCTTTCCTGCTGCATTGACCACAGTATCAAGAATGAATTTTTTAATGCCCTTGATTCCCTGAGAAGGAGTCAACATAGCTAAGGCAGTCATGTTTTCAGAGCCTGCCCCTTTCGGCATTACAGTGATTTCCGTATAATCTGCTGAAGACGGATGGAAGACCACGTAAGGAAGACCTTCAGCTACGTTTGTCCCAGGGTTTTCTCTGGTAAGCGGATGGACCGCATTCGGACGAAGCGGAATCTCATTGGTTGCTCTCAGCGTACCGGCACGGATCTTATCTTCAATGCCGGGGGTAATCCTGCCGCTGACGAAAAACACATGAATGCCTGTATCCTGGCACATTGGAACCGCCATGCTGTCTGCTGCATCAATGTTATTCAAAATCGTGCGCAGCTGGGTTCTGGCAATCTCGCTGCGTTCATTCTTTTCAGCTTTCTTCAAAGCAGAGAGGACGTCCTCCGGCAGAGAAGTAACGGCCTCCTTCAGCAGAGATACGACAGTGTCTTCGATAATATCAGTTCTAATGATCTCACCCCGTGCGGCAGAGCAACTGCACTAAAGTGCACAGATATAAATTGACAGGTTACCGATGGATATATAGTTCTCACATTACTTGCAGTAAATTATGAATGTCGGGATAATCAACATCGGCGATGAGCTTCTGACTGGAAAAAAGGATCCATACCCTGCTGAAATGATTGAAGCGGTAAGATCTAAAGGAGCAGACGTGGCATTCATACAGGTCATTACAGATGACATTGATGTTATTGTGAAGGCGCTGGCGTATTCACAGAATGCAGATGTAGACATATTGATAGTCACGGGCGGACTGGGTCCCACTCTGGATGACCTTACCAGAGAGGCAGTCGCCGAGTATATGGGTACAGAACTGGAGATAGACGAAAAATCACTGGATGAACTGGAACGGTTTATGAAGAGAATACATCCAGAAAAAGAACTGGAAGAGATTTCAAAACGCATGGCCAGAGTCCCCAGGGGCGCTGAGGCTGTGCATAATGTCTGCGGGGCAGCCTGCGGAATAAAGGCTCAAATAAAAAATATGACGGTATTCTGTCTCCCCGGATTCCCCAATGAAATGATACCAATGTTCTATGAAAGCATACTTCCGGTAATCTCAGGAAATGACGAGATTTCAGAAGAACTTACAATATTCATAAATGAATCTGATGTGGATCCATATATGAGACAGATATCAGAAAAATATAATGTCAGAGTAGCATCGCTGCCCAGCTTAGACTACAAAAAGATAGGAAACAAAGTAGTCATCAAGGGAAAGAAGGAAAATGTAATGCTGGCCAGGAAAGAATTTGAGAATTGTATTAATTCCCTATAAAATACAATTCTCCTTCATAACTGAAAATTTTAATTGTATCGCCGGTTCTTTTGAAACCGCGCGGTTTCTTTATTTCTACAGTTTTGTAAGACGATGGATGCATTATCTGAAACTCGCGGTCTGTTTCTGTAAGAACAACTGCATCCATGAAGTCATCTTTTGTCCCTACGACCCTGACTTCCCTGAGATCCACGTTTGATACCGTTTTAGGCTCATGATTTTTGATATTGCGGAGCTTGGCAGTCTGAGGTCCAGTACTCGATACAATGTACAGTTTACCTTTAATTTCTATAATATCCCTAACACGATACGGAGGCAGACGCACCAGGTATGTTACGCGGTAGATGTTGCGACCGTCTTTCTGTCCCTGGATAGAAGATGATTCCTTGGTTTCTGCCCCATAGGTGGAGATCAGATCTCTGGCAATCATTTTTCCAAAGGCAAGAGTGCTGGCATAAAAATCGTAGCCGCCGTGGACTTCAACAACTTTGGAGATGAAAGCATCCCTGTTGTTTTTAGAAACTCCCTCTGCATATTTCATCACACGAGATAGAATCTCTTCTTCTTCCTTGTCTGAAAAATGCCTGGCAGAAGGTCTTACCTGCACAATTGATTCAAAATAGCTGCCCTGAATCTTATTGCAGCGGTCGCAGACATTGCGTCTTACCCTGACGGTAGTTGTACAGTCTTCCACCACTTCCAGGTCATCATACAGCAGATAAACGAGAATTTTAACCAGGTAGTGTTTTTCATCGAGACGCTCTGCAGAGCATTCCACTGCATCCAGAACTGCGTCCTGTCTCAGCATGATGTTGCCGATGGCAAATTCTTTTACGGCCTCTTCCTCAGAATCGTAATGAACCCAGCCTTTTCCGATTTGGAAATCTTTGCAGTGGGCACAGTAAACCAGATCAGAAACTTCAGGACAATTTGTAAACTTATTGCTTTTGAGATAACACTCAGAACACAGGGAATCGTATGTCTTCCCTTCCTTGCCGCACTTTACGCAGAACATAGTTGCAGTCCATTGGATGTGTTATTGAGATATTAAAGCTTGGTTCACGAATTATTTACATAATGTGCCGCAATCCAGATAATTAAATACGAAATGCAACTTTAAATTATCCTGCAGTTACATTTTTGCCAGCTGGGCATGCGGGACTCCGCCGATCATGATTATGCAGTCTTCGTCAATGTAATTGTGCTTTACAGCCAGAGCGATTACTTCCCTGCCGACAAGATTTGCAGAAGAGCACATGGACAGCCTGTTGAGCAGAAGCTCTTCAGAGGCGTCTTCTCCCTCATAGAACTCCCTGTAGACTTCAAGCCTCATCCTGCCTTCTGAGAATTTCATATCTAAAAGGTCTTTGTCTGCTGCAGCCAGCAGAACCTCGCTTCCGGACGTGTGCATGCGTAAAGTGATCATGTTTACCCTCATACTATCTTGAAATATCCAGGAGTAGGAGAATAAAGCTCTCCTCCCTGCGTCATGCGTTTGAGCAGATTTTTAACTCTGGTATCGTCAATATTGCTGCCTGCAGCCAATTTAATAATGTCTTCCTGGCTTACACCTTTTCTCGGGTCTGCGTCTGCCACCGCTTTCTTGATTATATCCTTAAGAATGGTCTGCTGTTCCCTCTGAGAGTGGCTTATGCCGGTAGCTACGATATCAAAGTCCAGCGTCTCTCCTTCACCGGCAATTTTATGCAGATAATATTCAACAGCGTTGACAGCTCTCTGGGCATCCTCCACGGTAACAAGCGTGGAAAGCCTGGCCCTGGCGCTTGCCTCAGACAGACGGACAAAGGCTTCGAGCTGCCTGGCGGTGATCGGCACGGAGGCGCCTTCAGCTTCACCCTGTTTTCTGATCCTGAGATAATAATCAGAAATTGTCTTCATGGCCTCATCGCTCATGATCGGATTGATTCTTTTAGAATATGCAACATATTTTCTGAAAAAGTCTCTTTCAAAGATAGGCTTCATGGTCGAAGTGTCGCTGAGAATCTTTTCTGTATCAACGCCTTCAATAAACGGAATATCATCGTTATACTTTCTAACCTGACCGCGGCGGTGGGCTTTCAGAATATGATTAGTAATGTTCTTGTCCTTCTCTGCTGAAGGCTTGTCAGTCAGAGCAAATATCAAATCAAATCTGGACAGAAGTGCAGGCGGCATGTTGATCTGATCTGCGATGTACTGATGCTCCTCAAATCTGCCGTATTTAGGATTGGCGGCACCAAGCAGAGAACAGCGGCACTGCAGAGTTGCAGTAATTCCGGCTTTAGCCACTGATATAGTCTGGCTTTCCATGGCTTCGTGCATAGACGACCTATCCTGATCGGTCATCTTATCCAATTCATCAATGCAGGCCTGCCCTAAATCAGCAAGAACCAGAGCACCGGCTTCAAGAGTCCATCTTCCCTCTCCGAAGTCATCTTTCACCGCAGCAGCGGTATTGTGCACAGAAAACCCGTTTGCTATGAAAGTATGGCTGTCCTGCACAGTAAGATCATACACATACTCAGGAAGATCGTCCCAGACCTTGTTGACTGAAACGATGGGAGACTCGAAAATCCTGCCGCTTTCCGGATCTACGAAGGGAGCATTCATTCCCGCTTTAACGTCTGCCGCGCAGCACCAATTGTCCTCGCCGCAGACCATGATCTTGGTTTCTGCCGTCAGACGAATTTTATATCCGTCAGATTCTTCAAGTTCCACAAGAAATGAAGGGGTCTTAATTTTCCATATGGCCTCCAATTTCTGATGGACTTTTTTTCCGTCAATAACGGCATCAATGTAATAGTTTTCAGGGATTTTTTCTATCCACTGCCCATCTTTGATTTCCACTGGACAGTGCATATGTGTTTCAACAAATTCCCCGATCTTAATCTGAGATTCGTTTACAGTTATAGTGCTGTCAGGCGCAATACAGAGACCTGCTGCGGATGATGACTTTCCTGAAGCATATATGCCTCTCGGAGCCAGCCTGGACATATATCTCAGCATCTGGCTGTTGTGAGAGATTAAACCATTGGTAATGAAATTGTGGCTTTCTTCAATTTCAAGATCATATACCCATTCCTCTTCAGCAGGAATCTCTTCTTTGTTGGTTATGACATCATAACAGAAACCTGCTTCCCAGGGGTATTGATCTTCACGGGGGATCATTGAACCTGTGTAAGCTCCGACAGGGGTACCGACAGGAATGTTAGATACAGGTACCGCTCTGATACGGACAGCATACTGCGTAAACAAAGGGTGTGTGGGAGTGACGGTCAGCTGTCTCCCGCTTTCAGTTGTGATTTTAACTAACTTTTCAGGAGCAGTGCGCTTCCAGACCCGTATGGCCTTTCCTTTTTCCATTCTGCCGTGTGCAGAGAAGGTAATCACATCCAGATCGATAGGGGCAGAAAATCCGTCATCGATCTTTTCCACATTTCCATTAGCAATGGCCTCATCGACAATCTCCTTAATCGGCCTGCATGTATTGTCAGCCAGAGTTACTAAAGTATCACCAGTGACACATTTAGCTACACCAGGGTCTCCGATCAGCAGGATGTGGATATCCCCTCTGATTTTAGTCCCGTCATCCAGAGTTTTGGGGACTCCGCCGAAAAGCTGGAGAGCAAGACATTCCTTTTCAACATCATATCCAAAGATAGTCGGAGAAATGGAAGCCACTATATTCTCAAACAGCTGAGGTGATTTTGCAGCCTCTTCTATAGCTTCAATATCCTCATTCGTGATGTCGAGTTCTTCATATTCATGACGCTGCGACTCTACAGAAATTACATCCAGGGAGATATCAAAAATCGTTGATTTGTTCTGCTGCATTTTCTGAACTGAACGGAGAATGCCGTTGAGAGTTACCCTGTCGCCTGGAGCCACCATTCCCGCAGCATCGTCTTCCAGATATCCTGTCAGACGTTCCGGCTGGGCTCCTCCCCTCAAACCTTCAGGGCTCTCCTGGATTTCGACCTTCTGTGTGTCTACAAAGCGGCTCTCCTCAGTCAAAAGTACAAATTTTGTAGCACCGGCGCTTCTTCCGCAGCCGTCCTGTTCTTTGTAGCATTCCATCGGTTCTTTGAACAGAAGCCCGCTCTGCTCTTCCTTGATAATCCGACCGCATCTTTTACACTGGAACAGAGCATCTGTGATTTTAGGCCTCACTTCAGTAGCCTTTCTGACTAAACCCTCTACAGAGATTACCTTGCCGACATGCTTTGCCCTGAGATCCCTGATTTCCACATGGGCATCGCGGGGAAGATTGTTTACTCTCAGGTTAATGTCAGCCTCGCGCATCTCCTGATGCATGAGGTTCTTCATTGCCCTCTTGCCTGAGATAAGCGTCAAATCAGGATGTTCAAGAAACTGGGCGGCCAGATCCGTATCGAACATATCGAGATCGGCAAAATTGACCAGCACGCTTCTTTTATCAGGATATCCGTCAGCGATTTCACGCATCTGCTGGATATATTCCGTTCCAAGAAAAAACGCCTCCCATTTGGCAATTGTGTTGGGATCCAACTCTTTTATTGATCCCCCCTCATATGAGGTCTCGTTTGAGACCATTTCTTCATTGGAATTTTCAAACTCATCGCTAGTCAAAATCTCACCTGATTTTTCATGTACACTTCACATATATTTCTTCTTATCTTTCTCATTATTCAGATCGTTCAGGAGGTACAAACTCCATCTGCACCTTGACTACTTCCGCGCTTGTTCTTGCATCGGCATAGCAGTCCAGAGGCTCCTGGTTCAATTTGATAAACTGTTCTCCCCAGCTGAATTTTGAGAGTATCTGAACAGCCTGTTCCTTTATTCCCATAATATATAATGAAGCCGCTAAAGCCTCCACGCTTGAGAGTTTCAGAGGCTTTCCCCAGTTAACAGGATTAGCAGCCAGAAGATAAGGAAGCGCACGCTGCTGCAGATCACTCCTCAGTTTTGGAAAGTCATTGATCTGGTTCCAGGACATGTCCATAACCACCAAGCCGTGTGCAAGCGCAGTCTTGGTATCTTCACGGGAGATCGCCTTTTCAGCATAAGGGGTGAGTACTACTGCACCGTGCGGTATTCTTCTCAGAGATGCGATTTCCTGAGCTAAATTAAATTTCATCAGTTTTCTGCCAGTACACTTTTTGGGATCGCACTGATGCTCGTCATAAACGTACAGATTTACAATCACGCTCTACACTCCTTGTTATTAACGCTCAATTGGTAATCACCTAAATCGTTTTTCATAAAACATGCGTTATGCTGCCTGTATCATTATTCAGACATATATATCTAGAATGCTCGACAAGAATAAGTCATATCAAAACAATAACGAAGTTGATGCAGTCTAAAAAAGAACTTATTGAAACCGCACAGAATTGTCAAAAACAGATGGTAGACGAACTGACTGCAATGCTGAGAATCCCAGCCATGGGACCGGAAAACGGCGGAGACGGGGAAGGCAGACGCGCAGACCACCTGGAGAATCTGCTAAAATCATGGAACCTGCCTGTAGAAAGAATAGAGATTGAAGACGAAAGGCTAGGAACAAGACCGAATCTTCTCAGCAGAATAAAAGGAAAAGAAGAAAGGACGATATGGCTGGTAGCCCACATGGATACTGTATCCCCTGGAAATCTGAATTCCTGGGACAGTGATCCGTTTGAGCCTGTAGTAAAAAACGGAAAGGTCTACGGCAGAGGCTCTGAAGATAATGGGCAGTCTGTAATCTCATCAATATTCGCCTTAAAAATTCTCTCAGAGCTTGAAGAAGCACCAGAGCAGTCATACGGAGTTGTTCTGGTTGCAGATGAAGAAGCCGGCTCGCTTTACGGCATAAGGCCGCTGATAGAACAGGGCTGTTTTAGAAAAGAAGATGTATTTTTTGTTCCAGACTTCGGCGAAGCGACTGGTTCAAGCATAGAGATGATGGAAAAATCGATAATCTGGCTGAAAGCCTCTGTCAAAGGCAAACAAGTCCATGCATCGGTTCCCAACAGAGGAACAAATGCACTGGTCGAGGGATCAAAATTCATTCTTGCCCTCAGAGACGCGCTGTACGCTCATTTCAATCTGAGCGATTCAGCATACAATTATGAAATTTCCACGTTTGAACCTACTAAGAGAGAAAATGAAGAGGGCAGCATAAATATCATTCCAGAAGTAGAGAATGTATTCTTTGACATCAGGCTTCTTCCTGAATATTCCATCGAAGAATGTGTATCATTTGCAGAAGAGTTTGCTGCTGAATACTCTAAGAAAAATAACATAAATGCAGCAGTTGAGAATGTCCGCGTAGATCCTGCAGGACCTCCTTCCACAACAGAAAACAGAGAATTCTCAGTCTTAAAAGATTCAATACGCGAAGTCATCAACGTAGATGCAAAAGCAATAGGCATAGGCGGTCAGACGTGCGCCAACTGGTTCAGAAAAGCAGGATACAGCGCATATGCATGGCAAACGGTTGAAGGTCTGGCACATCAGACAAATGAATATTCAAAAATAGAGAATATTGTAAACGACTCTGCAGTGTTTGTACTGACAATATATGAGTTATGTTTCAGAGCGGCTTAATCTGAAAACAGCCTCTCCAGCATCCATTCGCTGTCAAACTTGATTATGTCTTCGTACTCCTGCCCCATGCTCATGAAGGCAATCGGTTTTCCGATTGAATGAGCTATTGACAAAGCGGCTCCGCCTTTAGCATCGGCGTCAATCTTTGTGAGAATAATGGCATCGAGTCCGATGGCATCGTTGAATGCCTTGGCCTGCTCTACTGCATCGTTGCCGGCTAACGCGTCTCCCACGAATATAACAAGATTCGGTTTGACAACACGTTTGATTTTCTTCATTTCATCCATAAGGTTGGAGTTTGTCTGCATTCTGCCTGCCGTATCGACAAGAACCACATCTTTGTGTTTTGACTTGGCATGCTCAACAGCATCATAAGCTACAGCTGCAGGATCGGCTCCTGACTGATGCTTGATTATCTTGACGCCGAGATTGTCAGAATGGATTGTAAGCTGTTCGATCGCACCTGCACGGAATGTATCAGAGGCTGCTAAAACAACAGTCCTGCCTGATTTCTGCAGACGATTTGCCAGTTTCGCGATGGAAGTGGTTTTTCCTGTCCCGTTGATGCCTACGAACATTACCACAGCCGGTTTGTCGCTGTCATCAATAAACTTGTCAAAGTCAAATTCATTGGACTGAAGAACGCTTCCGATAGCGCTTTTCAAGGCCTCTTCAACAATATCACCGAGGTTTTCTCCGCGCTCAACCTTTCTTTCAGACAGAACCTGCTGGACACCTTCCTTGATTGCATCAATCACAGGCAGAGCCACATCAGATTCCAGTAAACCTATTTCCAGATCCCAGAGAATGCTTTCAATATCGTCTTTGTCTATTGATTTTGCATTCTTAGACACTGAAGCAGCAACCGGCGCTTCGTGTTTTTTCTCTCCGCGTTTGGAGAAAAAGCCCTTTTTGGATTCGTCAACAGATCTTGCCTCTGGTTCTGCAGGCGGCTGGACTTCAACATTCTTTACTGGTGCAGGCTTGACTTCTTCGGTCTGCTTTACAACCGGTGCAGGTTCAGGCTTTACCGGTTCAGGCTGGACTTCAACCTGTTTTACTGGTTCAGGCCTGACTTCTTTTGTCTCTTGAGGTGCTGCTTCCTTCTGTTTTGGAGCTTCCTGCTTTGAGCGTCTTTCAAAGATAGATGCCCTGGCACGTTTCGGCTCCTCGAGTGCAGGCTTCTCAGCTGCCGGTTTTTCTTCAGGCAGAGGACTCTCTTTCTTCACTGGCTGTTTGGGAGCTGGTTTCGGAGCTGGTTTTTCAGGTATAATATCTTCTTCAAAATCATCTTCGTCTTCTGGAGCGTCTTCAAAAAACTTGTCGTTCTTCCAGAATGCTTCGTCATCCCAAAAATCATCATCTAAAAGATCGTCATCGTCCGATTTGGACTTGGCAGTTGTTTTGGGAGCCTTTTTCTTAGGTTCTTCCACAGGCTCCTCTGGAATGGAAGTATCTGGTTCTTCAGATTCCTCAAGTTCATCGATCCGCTCTGATTCCTTGCTCTTTAGAGCTGAGAGTTTCTTCTTAAGCGAATCGAACACTTCTTCCACCTATCACTGCCCATTCAATGCAGAAATCTCTTGCTGAACCAGATAGGTTAGCTCTTCAGCTTTAGCCTCTATTTCCATGCGGCGGTTGACTAAAGTCTCAAGGGAAGTCATGAGCTCTTTGGCCCTGTCTTCCATCAGTACAATGGCTTCATCAATCGGCTTTTCCATAGAGATTCCGGTTCCTACTCCGACAATTGCTTTGTCGTTGACCTCAACCTTGGCAAACACAAAGGAGCTTCCCCCGATAGGGATGAGAAGTTCAGAACCAGGTTCTGCATTTTTATATTGAACGAATGTCTCGCGTGCCCTTGCCAGTTCTTCGACAGACACTTGAATGAGCTGCTGATTTTCTGCAATGCTGGCCAGCTGATTGCGGTAAAGCTCCAGGGTGGACATTGCCTGACGCAGCTCGTCTTCGTTCATTGCGCCCCTCCAACGAGGTACTGGACTGTAATGTCTGTGATGCTGTCTTTATCAAGAAGTGTAATTTCATCGATTCTGATCTGCTGTCTCTTCAGTTTGTGGCGGCTGCCCAGATTGGAGTATACCTGCTCTGTAACCTGAGCTTCATCATCAGCGGCTAATTCAAGGCTGAATTTCTGCCAGCTGAACTTTCCAGTTTTTAATGCACCAACGGCACGATAAGCGTTCATTGATAAACCTCTTTCAACTCGCAACAATAACCTAGTAATATAATCTTTTGGTATCTATGGCTTTCTAAAAAGGCATACTACAGCGTATTTTATGAGCTGAGATGACATTTAAGAAAACAGCACCAACAATTGGAAAGGGATCATGAAAGTTTTAACAGCATATTATCCAGACAGAAAATTTCCTGCATTTTCAGTAACGGGAAGAAACTGCAGGCAGCGATGCAGCCACTGCAGGGGCAGATTTCTGAAAGGCATGATCCCAGTAACTCCAGAAGATCTGGTTTCAACAGCTGAAAAATATTACAATCAAGGTGCAGAGGGATTCCTGCTCAGCGGCGGATGTGATGAGCACGGCAGAGTCCCGGTCATGCCGTTTCTGAATGCAATCAAGAAAATAAAGGCTGAAACAAATCTTAAAATCAATATACACACTGGATTTCTGAGCAGACCTGAAGCTTTGGAGCTCATATCAGCTGGAATTGACTGCTTTTCAATAGACATCGTTCAAGACAGGGAAGTTATCAAAAAATGCCTCAATCTTGATGTTTCTCCGCATAAATATGAAGAAACGCTGGAAGCACTGGAAGGATCGGCGAAAATTGTTCCTCACGTATGCACAGGACTGCAGTCTGCAGAAGGGGAGCAAAAATCCCTGGAACTGATATCAAAGTTTGAGGTGTCATCCATCGCAGTGCTGGGGCTGATTCCCGCCAGAGACAGTGAATGCAGCGAAAGAATGATTTCTTTCGTCTCAGAAGCGGTTAAGACAGGCAGACCGGTCACGATCGGCTGCATGAGGCCAAGAGGAAATGTACCGCTGGAGATCAGCTGCGTAGAAGCAGGAGCCTCGGCAATGGCTGCGCCGAACCATAAGACACTGGAGATTTTGAAAGAAAGGGGATGGACAGTTATAGAAAAGAGCGAATGCTGTGCATTATTCTAGGCTTTCAACAAATTCCAGAGTCGCTTCCCTGCGTCCTATTAAAAACATGGCGGCATACTCTGGAACTCTGCATATGCCCTCGCCGGTTATGCGCTTCCCGCGGATTGTAATGTCAACCTTGTGTTTCAGGAATATTTCGATTTCACGATCCGTATATGTATCTGGAACAGCATCCAGCAGAGGATTGAAATCATCAAGGTCTTCTCTTTCCATCGGCACAACTCTCAATCCGCTCTTGCCGTGGAGGCTGCCGGGAAGCCTGATGAGCCTTTTGATATCAGCTGTAACCGGCTCATCAATTTCACATCTAAACCTTGGAATAACTTCATTTTCAAGCAGCCCGAGGAAAATATCTTCATGCCGTTTGCTGGTGAAGCAGTCGAAGATGTTCTTTTCCAGAAGCATGTCGCTTCCTGATCTCTCTCCCCTCTTTTCGTAGAGATCCTTCAACATTCCATTCACCAGAGTCTCGGAGTAGGTATTCAGATATGGAAGCCTGGTACGCAGATCTTTGACATCCAGAGATCTCATTTCTTCAATCAGCCATGCAATTCCGATCCTCATCTTTCCTTTCCATCCCCCGGAGCCTCCGGGGGGAATGCATCTCACTCTGCTCTCCTGAACACGCCCTTTGATTTCAGTAATGTTGACGGTCTTGGTAGGAAAGACCCAGTCCATATTGAGATTGTTGCCTGCGATGTAATCTACAATTTCTCGCCTTTCATGACTTTTCAGACGTGCCACTCTTTCATCGCTTACATGAATGTGGTAGCCTCTGCCGCCTGAGAAAACGATTCGTAAGTGTGATTCATCGAATCCTAGATCTCCAAGAAGAAAATCATCCACCAGTCTCAGAACCTCAATCTTGATCCTTGCAAGCATTTCGTCATAGCTCATGAGTTCTGCTCCAGGGATGTGATCGGCATCCAGATCAAAAATCAGATCTGCACCGATCCACTGTTTGTCTTCCATCGTGGCAGCACCTGGATACTGATAATATGCCGTGGAGTGATATGAATGAGAAGGCACCTGAGTCTGTAAAAAAGAGTAAAGCGCATCATCAGACGTAAAAGCCATATGCCTCTGTACAAAGCTCCTGTCAAAGAACATAAAACCGAATTCACGGTTTTTGAACATTGTAGGAATGTATGGATGATTTTTAGAATAATATCTTCTAAATCGCTCCATCATGAACTCTTTGTCAGATGCCATTGTAGAACCAAGAATACACTGCCTGTAAATTAGTTTATTCATTCACAGTCGTCTGCTGACCGGTTTTTCCCCGGTGGGTCCCGTATCTGCCCTTTTTCAGAATGAATGTGCACAGTGCAATCGGTACAATGAGCCAGATGCTGGTAATTATCGAAAGCAGCCCGGCTGTGGCAGAAACCGCAGATGTAAGACCAGCGGCCTGGAAGAACTCTGAAACCACCATCATGTTCCCGCCTCCTGCAGGGAAAATCAGCTGAGCTGTAAAACTGATGATGGATGACAGTACAATTACAGATAAGAAAACAGTAGCCCCGATGGAATCGAAGATGATTACCATCCTGGTAAACTCCATACACCAGATCAGTATTGTGAGGAACATCGAAGTAATGATGTGTTTTTTATTCTTCTTCCAAGACATTGACCGGCCTTCGTTGAACGATGCCACAGTCTTGTTGACCCAGTTGGCAAACCTCTCCCGGTCTTTTTCATTTTTCAGAGCCTTGGATACCCATATGCCGAAGGCGCCTAACTTAGCAGCTATTGCCGGATGAGAGATTATTCCAATTACCAGTAGATTCCCTAAAACTATTATAACCATTAAAAAAGCCAGTGCATCCCAGGCTCCCTCATAGATCCCAAAGATATACACTGATGCAAAGGAAGCTACTAAAGCAATTGTCGTAAAAAGCATGTCCATGACTCTCTCATAGACAAGGGTTGAAAGAGAAGCTCCAATGGCGACTCCCTCTTCTTCTTCACTTATTCCTGCGGCCCTTACGGCATCTCCCAGAACCCTTCCTGGTGTAACATCATTAAGCGCCTGTCCTACTGCATAATGAGGAAGACATGATTTGAAGGGAAGTGTCTGACCGGCGCCTTTCAGCAGAATATACCATCTTACAGTCCTGACAAATACCATTGCCAGATAAAGCAGGGCCGCGATGACAATAAGCAAGAGGCTGGAATGAGCCAGTTCTTCAGAAACTTCATTAACATCGGCTGAAACAAGCAGTGCAAGTATGAGGATTAGAGACAGAGCTGCCGTGACGAGGTAGCCAAACCACTTTTTTTTACTGCTTGCCATACAGTCCTTAACTCAAAGGGTACTTAATTATTTTCTCTCTAATTTAGGAAAAAATCAAATACATAAATTCTGGATTTTTGTAACAAAATATCTTTTCATTTTTGCATACTTAATGCTTAAATATACAGACATCGTAGGTTGAGATTATAGGTGAATAAACAAATGGGAGCTTCTGCTACCTTAAGGACCCTATTATTGTTCATAGTGATGTCCTTGATATTTGCAGCCATAGGCTGGCTGCTTGGAGAATTCGCAATGGGAGGGAACTGGGTACTCGGTGTATCCATTTTCTTAGCGTTAGCAATTATCATGAATTTGGTGTCATATTTCTTCTCAGACAAGATTGTGCTCGCCACATACAGAGCAAAGATTGTCACTGAAGAAGAAGCGCCGAGACTCCACCGTATAGTCCGCAATCTTTCACAGCTGTCTGGACTTCCAATGCCTAAAATCGCAATTGTACCGTCAAACACGCCTAATGCATTTGCTACAGGCCGCAATAAGAAACATGCGGTAGTAGCAGCAACACAGGGCATATTGGACTATCTGACAGATGATGAACTTACAGGAGTTCTAGCCCATGAAATGGCACACGTGAAAGATAAGGATATCATGGTCATGTCTGTCGCATCTACACTGGCCGGAGCAATATCATTTGCATCCAGAACATTCTACTGGGGAACACTGTTCAGCGGTGGAAACAACAGAGAAGGCAATATCATAATTGCATTGATAGTGGCAATTACAGCCCCAATTGCAGCAATGCTGCTTCAGCTGGCTGTTTCAAGAAGCAGGGAATATAAAGCAGACTATGAAGGCGCAATGATGATAGGCCGTCCGATGGCGCTTGCAAACGCTCTCAGAAAACTGGAAGCTGGAAACAAAGCTAAGCCAATGGATTTCGGCAATCCCTCGTCTTCATCACTGTTCATAGTGAATCCATTTTCCGGAAAGGGACTGGCATCACTATTCTCAACACATCCTCCCATGGATGAGAGGATCAAAAGGCTTGAGAATCTGGCCGGCGGAATGCGCTACTGAAAATATCAAAAAAAGCCTCACCGTTGAGGTGAGGTGAAAATAATTTTTAATGAACCTGTTCCCACTTTTCTAATTCAAGAACTTTTGATAATGTGCTGCCCTTTTTTATCTCTTCGCGGATCCTGTTTTCCCTTTCAGCCACATCGACTGAGCGGTTGGCAATTTCAGTGGCTTTCTCCTGAGGAACTACTACCACGCCGCAGTCATCGCCGATTATCCAGTCACCGGGCTTTATTGTCAGCCCTCCGCAGAGAATATTGTGGCCGATGCCGCCGTATCCCTTGGGCTCACTGGCATTTGGAACTGAATACCTTGAGAATGCAGGAAATCCCATTTCATAAATTTCATCCATATCCCTGATGGCTCCATCGATTACTACTCCTTTTATACCCTTAGAAATGCAGCTCCAGGCAGCCAGAGCACCGAATACTGCGATATCTCCGCCTCCGACATCAATGACCAGTACATCTCCTTTCTCGGCCTGATCAATAGCCTCTACAGGTTTTGCCCAGTCTCCATTGACTGTCTGTACTGTAAGCGCGCGGCCGATCATTTTGGTGCCGGGTTTATTTCTCGGGATGATACCGGAAAGAACTCCGGTTCTATGCATGGCATCAGAAATATTCGCTGTTGATGCAAGAGAAAAAGCCTCATACAATTCATCAGAACCGTACTTTTTCGCAACGTTGGATGCCACAGCCTTATGTGTAGCCATTGCAGTTTTCATATTCTCTGTGGCACTGCACACATCCTTGGCTTTGATGATACTGCCGCCGGCAATGATAATGGAAGCACCGGCGTCTAGAAGTTCAGGTGCGGTAATCTGTGTGATTCCCCCTGCTACAGCGACAGGTATCGATACTTCTGAGACTATTTGTTTTAAAATGTCAATTGGAGAACTCTCCCCTTTCATCTGCTGATCTATGCCTATATGAAGGCAGATGTATGAAACTCCAAGTTTCTCTGCAGTTTTAGAGCGTTCCACTCTGTCACTGACCCCTATGAGGTCGATCATGATCTTGGACCCGTACTGCATTGCGGAAGTAACTGCCTCTTCAATAGTGCTGTCGTCAGCTAAACCGAGAATTGAAACAATGTCTGCACCGGCTTTAGAAGCTATCTCAACTTCTGTAGCACCTACATCCATAGTCTTCATGTCAGCAATTATCGTGTGTCCAGGGAAATTTTTCTTCAGTTCCCGTATGACGTCTGATCCCTCGGACTTAATTAAAGGCGTACCGGCTTCAATCCAGTCTGCACCGCCTTTCACCGCCTCCGCAGCAATTTCAAGGGCTCTTTTTTTATGCATAAAATCAAGAGCCACTTGTAGGACAGGTTCCATACCAGAGGTTATGCACTCGGCATATTAGGCATTTTTTATATCCACACATATCTAATTTTAGAAAGCAGCCCTAAACATACACAATCAAGAAAATTCTGGTAAGCTGACATCAGCACCCGATGTGGAAAGTTTTTAACCAGAGTATCGATGAAGGCTGCAATGAATATCAGTCTCGAAGAAAAATACAAAATTGTATCGGGCGTGTTGGGTGAAAACCGATACACGACTCTCGAACTAGAGGCTGCTATGGCAGATCAAGGCACTCAATGCCCTGATGATCTGGCCAGGACCCTGAATGTTTTAAAAAGAAAAGGAATGATCTGCGGCGAAGTCTCAACAGAACGCGGCGGATGGGTCTGGTGGATTGAAAATAATAAATAATAAAGAATAAATGCCCCCTCGGCTCGCCCATCACTCATCACTGATCAGCGCGGAAAATTCGTCATCGGGGATTTTCACAATAGAGATGTTAATGATAAAACTTTCATAAAGAGGTTTAATTTGCGGCCGTGTTTTCACGGCCGCCTAGCGTTTGCCGGATGGTGATTGTACAGAAAAGCCTTATTCTCTCTCAATTATCATTGAGACTGCGTTACCGCCGCCGAGACACAGGGTGAGCAAACCTCTGTGCTTCTGGGCTCTCTGTAATTCGTAGATTAATGAAACTAGCACCCTAGCACCAGAACATCCTATCGGATGTCCTATGGCTACTGCGCCTCCATTAACATTGAACTTTTCATCGGGAACTTCAAGCGTTTTCTTAACTGCCACAGAAGCGGTTGCGAAGGCTTCGTTGTGCTCGAAAAGATCGATATCGTCTATAGTCATATCGTTCCTTTTCAGCAGCGTCTGAGTTGTAGAAATCGGAGCCTCCATTATCCACTCGGGCTTAGTTCCACCAGTATTATAATCCCGTATAGATGCTAAGATATTAAGACTCTTCTCTTCCGCATATTTTCTAGAAGTAATTACAAGAGCAGCCGCACCATCGCTGATCTGCGAAGAATTCCCGGCTGTGACGATTCCATCTTTTTTAAATGCAGGCCTGAGTTTGGAAAGTGCTTCCATGGAGATATCAGGTCTTATGCCTTCATCTTCCTTGAACTCAAACTCTGTTTTCTTAGATTTTACGGTTAGAGGGAGTATCTCTTTTGAGAAATATCCGTTTTTAGTAGCATTGTTTGATTTTACATGACTCTGGAATGAAAGCTCATCCGCCTGTTCCCTGGTAACATTAAAACGTTCTGCTACGATCTCAGCAGTCATACCCATATGGGCATCAGTCGGAGCATCCCACAGTCCATCATGAACGAGATGATCGACAATCTTGTTGTCGCCGAGCCTGTATCCGAACCTTCCATCCATGAGAAGATAGGGAGCAGAACTCATGCTTTCCATTCCGCCGGCCACGATTGCTTCGTGCTCTCCCACACGGACAGAGTTTGCAGCCAGCATAACAGATTTTAGACCTGAACCGCAGATCTTATTAACATTCAGAGAACCGATTTCAACCGGCAGCCCCGCATTCAAAGCGGCCTGTCTGGCTGGATTCTGTCCGGTTCCTGCAGACAATACTATTCCCATAATGCATTCCTGAATGTCGGCCGGTTCTAATTTGGATCTCTGTACAGCTTCGCTTATTACTTTAGCTCCAAGCTGGGGAGCTGTGAAACTTTTCAAAGCCCCGCCTAACTTTCCCACTGCGGTTCGAGTTGCACCAACGATTACTGCTTCGTTCATTAGATCCCTTTCAAAGTTTGATTAACGGTTCCAAATGCTTCACGCAATAATATCTTAAATAACTGTCGGTGATGCCGTTCGTCAATAAACGAAGATATGAGTTTACAAAATTAACTTTATGCAATATTTGAAATTATAAAGCGGTTGAGACGGAGATACCAGACATCTCAATCTTCAAAATTGCACCGCTTCAATGGTTTTGAAAGATGTCTCCGGGAGCAGACGGGCGGTTCATACCATCCTATAGAGATTGTTCTAGGTTCTTCAGCCATTAATACGTCATTTGACTTAGTACCGCAGTCTCTGCACCTGTATCCCTGCCCTGCCCCGACAGATTTCATTATCCTGCCGCATACGCTGCATTTCGGGTTTGCAACTTTGATTTTAAATGACGAAAGAGAGACCACCTGCAGCTTTTCGATATTGAGTGTCCTGGGCTCTTCTCTCAGTTCTCCAAAGACTTTTACAAGGTCTCCGGGTCTCAGAGCACGGATGACATTGCGGAAGCCCTTGGAAGGCTCGTACGCTGCACATTCAAGCTTCTCTCCAGCATCGATTGTGAGAATTACATGGCCGCCTGCAACTGTAACCGGGATGGAAGCTACTGTTCCTTCAACCGCATACGATGAATTAGGCTCCAGAGAATGATAGTCTTCAATGATGTGGTCATCCGTACCCTGGTTGCTCAGGTAGATGAGCCAGCGTTCAACTTCTTCAGATCTTATGAATTCCCTTGCCTTCAAAAGATCTTCAAAGGAGTCGCCTCTCACACCGTATAAGATAGGGCAGGAGGTGTTTGGCACGATGGCCGGTTTAGACAGCCCCTCGTCATAGTTGTTAAAGGTGGAAGGAAATAACTCATCCAGCTGTCTGACGTCTTCAGCATTAACATGTCTGGGGGTTCCCCATTTGCTGCGTTCTCTGTATGCAAGCACTTCGTAAGTGTAATCGCCGGGTTTCCAGGAAATCGATGCAGAAGCCCCGATGACACCCCGCCCTTTGTTTATCTGAAAGACTCTGTGGTCCTTTCCTTCCAGATAGGAGAGCGCCTCCTCCTTGGAGATTATTCTGTGGACTGCCTTGTCATAAAGCGAAGCATCTACATCATCTCTGCACACCACAAGCCCAGGATCAGCATGATCGGTCTGCGACCATTCTTTAACCAGATCGATACAGCGGCTGAATACATCATCAATATCCGGTTCGCTTTCAAGATCACTATAACAGAAAATTTTACGGCCGGCGATGCTTCCAATATACTGGCGGTCTCCGCAGCCCTTTCCCACCCTGATGCAGAGGGCACCGTTGCCTCTAGTCTTCCACGGCACGGCAGGATTCAAACGTACAAGTCTTGGAAACCCGATGAGATCCAGATCATCCAGAGTGCGTATCAGTTCCGTTGCCAGGAAAGTGGTGCACATCCAAGTGGAGGAATCGGTATCATCGACAGCCACATACATGCTGCATCGATATCAAACGAAGTATGAATGTGTTGCGATAGGGATGCTGAAAAATACAGGGATGGCGATAACAAAGACCGCATGGAATATAATCGAGAGATAGACATCACGGAATGCGCAGAAGTATACCCTCCGGCAGAGGACACTTTCCTGCTGCTGGACAGCCTTGAAGAGCCAGCAGGACTCAAGGTTCTGGAGATGGGCTGCGGAACCGGACTTATAAGCTGCCACCTTGCATACAGCGGCGCAGATCTTACAGCTGCAGACATTAATCCCAAAGCAGTATGCTGCACAGGCAGCAACTTAAGAAACAACAAACTTAAAGGCAGTACGATTGTTAGTGATTTATTCCAAAATATAAATGAAATGTTTGATTTGATTGTTTTTAATCCTCCATATTTGTCTGCGGAGGAAGAAGGCTGCGGAATAATTGAAAAGGCATGGGCGGGAGGCCCCAGCGGAACTGAAATTCTGGCAGAGTTCCTTAAACAGAGCGGGGACCATCTGCTGCCAAACGGCCGGATAATTGTGCTGCTCTCATCAGAAATGAATTCAGATGCACTAAATAATCTTCTTTCTAATTTTAAACGTAATAAATTAAAAACACGCAGATGCTTCTTTGAAGAGCTGTGGGTTGAAGAATTGAGTTTATGATGAAAGCATAGACAGGCTTCCTCCTATGGAAGTAAGGATTGCCCCGATCAGGAATCCTCCTCCGGCAAAGATCATCGAAACCACTGCAACAGACAGCAGCAGAGCTGATTTGGGAAAACTGTAGGATTTGTAAATAAAATAGCTGAGGCATATTGAAATGATGCCTAGAGCAGTCACAAAAAGACCATAAAAGAATGTAGCTTGAGAACTGAAGTCTGACAGCAACGGGATTAAAGTCATAATCAATCCCTGAAACAGGATCAGCAGACCGCCTGAAAAAGCGGCGGCTGCGGGAAGTGTATTCTTTTCTCTATCCACCTGATTAATGAAGCAAGGACGATGGAGAAAAGAATTAGGTGATGTTTAAACGGTTATCTTAAGAATTTTTCAATTTCCTTCTTAAGAAGCTCGCTGGCCTGTTTACCATCAATTTTTCCTCTCATTTCTGCCATCAGCGGGCCCATCAGCGGGCCGACGGCTCCAAGACCTTTAGATTTCACGAAATCAGCGCGTTCCTGCACAAGTCTTGAAACAATCTCTGCGGCATCATCCGCATTCATAAGAGATCTGCCTGCTTCTTCAACGGCGCATTCCACTGTCTTTCCGGCAATTACGGCCTTCAGGATATCTGGAACTGCATCCTTGGCAAACATGCTGCCGCTCAAGCCCTCAAAGACTGTATGGATCACATCGTCGGTTATGCAGGATATGTCGCTGCCGTCCCTTTCAAGCTCCGGAAGAGTGGAAAGCAGTGTTCTGGCAGCAACAGATGCAATTTCAGAAGTCACTGATACTTTCTCAAAGATCTCATCCTTTCCGTCCCTTACCAGCTGGGTAGACTGCTGAATATGGATAGCATACTGTGCAGCAATGCGCTCAGCTTTCTCTTTCGGCAGCTCGGGAAGATTGGCGAAGATTTCAGACATCATGGAGTCTTTGATCGCAATCGGCGGAACATCAGTCTCCGGATACATTCTGGCTGCACCGGGCAGAGGCCTGGAATAGACACTCGTTCCATCGGGTTTGGGATCCCTTGTCTCCTCCGGCACACCTTCCAATGCCACGTTGGCACGCCTGACGGCAGCAACGATGGCTGCAGAAGCTTTTTTCTCATCATCGGCACAGAGTGCAAATGCATCTTCATCAGAAAGACTGAGTTTCTTTCTCACGAGGTCGATGTATTCCTGTGTGATCCCATAGTTTGGAAGCTCATCAGAATGGAAGATCCCGGCTACACCCTTGGTTTTTGCATAGCCAGCCATCTCTGCACCAAGCCTCAAAGTTGAATCAGCGGATTTCATGACACCTGCAAAGCCAGGCAGAGCAACAGCGAAGACTTTGCCTTTCTTCTTGATTGCAGAAGCGATTATTTTAGACTCACAGGACTTGAAGTCTTCGGTGAGATCCATGTATTCCTCTGATGCTGGTTTTGTTCCCCTTTCCAAAAGTATTTCTTTAATTCTCAATAAAGACTTTTGTCTGTTTGCTTCGTTTTGCACATAAATGGGAAGCATGCGGAGTTCCTGAACACCTTTTATTTCTACCCTGGCTCCTCCAGGAATAGAGATGTTGAGATCCTCGCGTATGGTTCCAATGCCGCGCTTTACCCTGCGGGTGGCGCGCATGATCGAGCCTAACGCAAATGCAACTTCCTTGACTTCCTCTGCAGAGCGCATATCAGGACCGGTGGCTATCTCAATCAGAGGAATTCCGAGACGGTCGAGTCTGTATGTGATTTCCCCGGCTTTCGTCTCTACCTTCCTGGCAGCATCCTCTTCAAGACAGAATGTGGGTATTGAGATTTTTTTACCATTTATCTCAATATATCCATTCATTGCAATCATGGCAGTACGCTGGAACCCGGAAGTGTTGCTTCCGTCCACCACAATCTTACGCATAAAGTGAACTTCGTCAACAGGCTGGGCATTGAGAAGTGCAGCGACTGTGAGAACAATACCGAGAGCATCTTTGTTAGCACTGTGGGGAGGTTCCTCGTCCGCATCTACCAGACATGACACTCCTTCAGGAGCCTGATATACAAACCTGAGCTTCTTTTCTGCCTGCATAAGTGCAGCACGGTCGATCTCACCCAGTTCAGACTGGGTAGGCCTGAGCCTGCGGAAGAATTTCTGTCCCTCCTCATCTACAAGCGCTGTGGAGCAGTCACAGAACAGCTTTTTGGTGTCAAGCTGCTGATGGATTTCAATTCCGCATACTATCTCATCACTCACTAATATCCCTCCTGTCTGAGATTTCACCGCGAAGGTTTGTTCTCATCATCTCGGAAATCTTATCTGCATCTGAAGTCTGAGCCAAAACCCACATCAGCTTGACATATGCAGTTTCTGGAAGCATATCTTCTCCGGGAATTACTCCCGCAGAGATCAGATCTCTTCCGGTATTGTATACATTAAGATTGGTGCGGCCGTAAAGACACTGAGAGGTCATAACTACCGATGTACCGCCTTGTACTGCCGATTTTATTTCCTCTGCCATATCTGAAGATACGTGCCCCAGACCGGTTCCGGAGATTACGACTCCGGAACTTTCATGAAGAATCCTGCTGAAAACTGAAGGGCTCATGCCTGGGAAATACTGCAGCAAGGCAACGTTTGTCTCCATCTCAGTCTGCGCACAGACTTTGCTGCTGCTTTTCTTTCTATAATCTGCATGAAAATCAATGCCGCCCTCAAAGTCTACAGTAGCAACGACTGGAGAATTTACGCTTTTGAATGCGTCTCTCCTGGAGGTATGCATCTTCCTGACTTTTGTTCCCCTGTGAACTGCAGCAGAGGAGTCAGAAGATGAAGCATGCATAAGAACGAAGACTTCAGAAGCATCTGTATTCACAATAAACCTAGCTGCCGACACCAGATTCGTATATGCATCGGAAGACGGCCTGTCTGAAGATCTCTGGGCTCCTACGAGAACAACTGGTTTCGGCAGATCACCGAGCATAAATGCCAGAGCTGCGGATGTGTATCCCATTGTGTCGGTTCCATGAGGAATTATGCAGCCCTCCGCACCGGCATTGATGCGGTCTGCAGCTTCCTCTGCGATGGTCTGCCAGTTCTCTACGTTCATATTTTCAGAAAAGATAGAGAACAGCACCTCTGCCTTTACATCACAGATATCCTTGATTTCCGGAACAGCGGCCACCAAATCGCCTGCAGACAGAGCGGGATGTACCGCACCTGTGCGGTAATCCACATAGCTGGCGATAGTTCCGCCAGTCCCCAGAACGGATACAGTCTTCCCGCTGGAGTGCTGTTCCGGCCTGGGCTTTTTCTCTTTGGCTGCTCCCTTGGAGATCAATGTTACAGAGGATGATTCAGAAATCCTGATTCCTATGTTATAGCCATTTGATAGTTTAAGAATAATAATGTCCTCCAGACTAAATTCATGATGAGGCATTAACGTACCGACATACTCGCGTTCGCCGTTTCTGACGGACAGAGTGTCTCCTTCTTTGGCATCTAACTTTTTGATAAGTTCGGAAATGAAAGGTGAGTAACTCATTAGACCATTACGGCGCATGTCTCTCATCCTTTTTGAACTTCCCCCTTGAGCATCTTTTTTTACTTAGTTACTATTGTGGCTGATAGGATTCACCATGAAAGCTTTAGTAGTAGGTGGCGGCGGGCGTGAAAATGCTATCGCTGCGGCTCTGAACAGAAGCGGAACAGAAGTCTATTCTGTTATGAAAAACAACAATCCAGGAATAGCAAAAATGTCTGTAGAGTATGAGATAATTCCTGAAACAGACATAGACAAAGTTGCGCAGTTTGCATTAAAGCACTCCATCGACCTCGCAGTAATCGGGCCGGAATCCCCACTGGAAGCTGGATTAGTGGACGTTTTGGAAGATGAGGGCATAGGCTGCGTCGGTCCTACCAAGGCTGCCGCCCGTCTTGAGACCTCCAAATCATTTGCAAGAACAATAATGCGCCGGCACAAGATTCCAGGCAATCTCGATTTCGCTGCATTTGATGAATTCAGCAGAGCTAAAGCATATATTAAAGAAACAAACAAGGAGCTTGTCATCAAGCCAATAGGACTCACCGGCGGCAAAGGCGTCAAAGTAATGGGAGAGCATCTTAAAACAAAGAAGGAAGCTCTCGGCTACATTGAGGAAATTTTCAAAAACAACATAGGCGGAGCCGGAGTAATTCTGGAAGAAAAGGCCGTAGGCGAGGAGTTTACCCTCCAGGCATTTTGTGACGGCAGAAATGTAGTCCCCACTCCGCTGGTTCAGGATCACAAGCGTGCTTACGATGGCGACATCGGCCCCAACACCGGCGGCATGGGATCCTACACTCTGGAAGACCACGGCATGCCGTTCGTGAGGCCTCAGGACTACGAAGCAGCTTTAGACATCATGAAAAAGACTGTTGCGGCAATGAAAGATGAAGGCTGCCCGTATAAAGGAATACTTTACGGCCAGTTCATGCTGACCAGAGACGGTCCGCGTGTCATTGAGTTCAATGCAAGATTCGGAGACCCGGAGGCAATGAATGTACTGTCAATCTTGTCTTCATCCTTCACAGATATATGCTCAGGAATAGCATCTGGAAGGCTGAATGCCGACCGCGTTTCATTCTACAATAAAGCTACAGTATGCAAATACGTAGTCCCAGAGGGATACGGAACTGAACCAAAGGCAGGAAAAGAGATTACCATTGATGAAAAATCAATAGAAAACGAAGGAGCGATGGTATACTATGCAATGGTGGACAAGAAAGGAGACAAAGTGTACACCACCACATCCCGTTCTGCCGGAGTAGTGGGAATCGCTGATACTCTGGAAGAAGCTGAGAAGGTCTGCGAAAAGGCTCTCACACACGTTAAGGGAAGCGCCCTGTTCGTACGTCATGACATCGGCAAAGCAGAATTGGTGCAGAAAAGAATAGACCATATGAAACAAGTCAGAGGATAAGCTTAGAACTGCTGAACACACCGCAATTGGTGTGTCAGCCTCTCTTTTTACAAATCATGGATTGAAAAATTATACAAATGAATTAATACTCTCATATCTCTCTATATCAGCATATGAAAAACTTGGATGACGTGGCAAATACCATTGAAGCTAGACTTGAAGAAAAATATCAAGTTAGAGAGGTAGCAATCAAATCTGCTAGAGTAATTACACGTCTTTCAGGAAGCATTGTGCATGCCATTCACAGCGGCGGCGAAACTTCGCTGATGATGCATGAGGCTATTGATGAAACTCACCGCCTCAGATCTCTTTTGGATGCCTACCCTGAACTTTGGCATTCAGGATTGGTAGAAGGTGCACTGCAGGAACTCGCTGAGGCTGTGATTCTGATCGCACTCCTCGATGACAGAGACATCCCGGATCCTGATGATATGGGAATTCCAGTAAACGCTTACCTTCTTGGTTTGGCAGACACTGTCGGAGAGTTGAGACGCTTCGCTCTGGAAAAATTAAGAGAAGGCAGACCTGAAGAATCGGCTAAATATCTAGACATCATGGAAGAAATTTTCCAGATGATAATGATGTTCGATTATCCTGACGCTTTGATCTCAATAAGACGCAAACAGGACATAGCAAGGTCGCTGCTGGAAAAAACAAGAGGGGATGTTGCTGTTGCAATCAATTCTGCAAGACTGCAGAAAAAGATTGACAGCCTGTCCCAGAATCTGCATTAGAAATAATTTTTCATCCAGGACTCAATCTCATTTTCAGGCATGAGTCCTACACTCTGGGTTACAAACTCCCCGTCTTTAAATAACAGTAAGGTAGGGATGGCAGAGATGCCGTATTTTGCTGAAATGACGGGGTTGTCATCAACATTTAATTTCCCAAAGACCACATTTCCTGCATGTTTAACTGCAAGGTTGTCGATTATCGGTCCCATCATTCTGCAGGGTCCGCACCATGGTGCCCAGCAGTCGACAATTAATTTAGAATTTTCTTTGGTGATCTTTTCAAAGTTATCTTGTGAAATTTCAATTGCATTTTCAGACATTGATCTACAATAAAGATCAAACAGTATATACCGTTAGTCCCTGAGTCTAGCGGACAATAAATAAAAGGGAAAAAGGAAAGGGTTTAAGGTTACTTTTTGTGCTTTTTCTTCTTTCCGCGGTTGAAATACAGGTAGATAAAGAGTATCACCAGTACAACGACCAGAATAGACAGCACTATGGAAATTATTCCCCAGCCACCGTCACCAGTATAGAATGTGCCCTTGGCAGACAGCTGTTCAGAATCACCAAAGCTGATAAGTCCGCTGTATTTCTCGTCAATGACGATTTCATAGTTGTGCTGACCTCCTTTGAGTGCTCCTGCATTTACATCCAATGTCAGCTTAGTTGCTTCATCAGATGCTTTTATCTCAAGCATGTCGGTACGATACAGTTTGCCGTCAATGTAGAGATTGACAGGCACTTCTACACTCATTCCTCCTGTATTCTTGACATTTACAGAGACCTGGTAGACATTGATTACGTTCATTGTGTAGGTCCTTGTAAGTTCTCCGCCAGTGATTTCAGAGGAAGTTATCTTGACAGTTATCGTATCGTTTCCAAGATTTTTTGATGCGGTATATTTGAATGAGAATGTTCCGTCTGTGGTGCTTCCTGTAGCATTGGAGGAACTCCCATTTATTTTACCGCTGCTGGCTTTTACATCGTAACTGTAGCTCTGAAGGTTGTCTACTGTCACTTTGATTGTTTCGTCTCCTTCGGGGGCTACGAAATCCATTCCATCAAATGTTACCTTGTAGTCTTTGTCTTCGGCTCCCAGTGCAGCATTTGTCACCGGCAGCGCTATAAGACAAAAAGTTAGCAGCAGTGCGAACACTGCTGCGGATGCGATTACCTCTTTCTTCTGCGTCCAAACACCCCCTTGTTTACGTTAACGATTACAATAGCCACCAGAAGCAGCACTATAAGCGCTATAACGATCCACATTGAGTTCGGCATAGCAGGTGCGGAATCAGAAGCTCCTGAACCTTCGTTTATGGTGTCTCCATCAACTGTAAGGTCCGCGGTAGACATCTTAGCTGATTCGTTTGCAACCTTTGAACTATCGTTTTCAGATGTAACCCTCAGATTGACAGATACATCATTTCTTGCATTTTCTCCGCGCTCCAGAGTAACTTCGACAGTCTTGACTTTGCCGGCTTCGAGATCAGATATTGTTTCTGAACCGAGCTTTACAGTCCATCCTGCGCTCTCGATCTCACTCTTGTTCAAGAGCTCGACTTTGTAGCTGTCAGTGGTGTTGCCAGCGTTTTCAACTTTGAAGTTGAACTTCACGGTTGAACCGTCAGATGTTACCTGTTCCACGGTAATCTTAGGTGCATTGTAGGTCGGGTTGATCTTTACTTCGAGTTCAACGCTGGACTCTCCGGCACCGACTTTACCCAGTGATTTTATGTTTAACATTACCGGGTCATGATCGACCAGAGCGCCTTCAGGCGTCTCAACTGTTACTCTGAATGTACCAGTCTGACCGGCTGCAATGGAGATTGTTTCTCTGTCGATTGTTACTTTCCAGTCTTCACCTGCTGTAGAAGTGAGTTTGTACTCATCATCAACGTTGCCGGTGTTTGTGATTGATACATTGAATGTTGCAGTGCTGCCTGCAGATATGGTCTGTGAAGCTCCAGTGTTGACAGTGTAACTGCCGCGTTTCTGAAGCTGCATGTTGACATCAACAGTGCTTGATCCGTCATCGCCTACACTAAAGCCGGTGTATGCAGAGTAAACATTGGTTATTCCTCCGCTGGTCGTCTGAGCTGTGGCTTCTACAAGATATTCACCGTTTGGAAGAACCAGGGTGTTTGATGCAGATGCATTTCTGAAGATGTATTTTGCACCATCAGACACTGTCAGAGTAACACCGCTTGGAGCGTTGTTCAGCCTGAGTGTTACGGTCTTGCCTGTTTCGAGCACAACATTCATTGTTGTGTCGCCATCGGCGGAAACTTCGAAAGTTCCCATGTAGACAGAGCCGTTGTTTACAGCATAGAGGCTGTAAAGACCAGGAGCAAGATCTACAGAGTACCTGCCGTTGCTGAACTCCACATTGTAGCTGTCCCTCTCAGTAGCTGAGTCGGACAAAGCGATGATCTGGTAGTTTGTCCAGTTGAGGTTTGTGGTACCTGAGACGTGTGCAAGGTAGTCAGACTTGGAGAGGTTGATCTCTAGAGTGACTTTTGATGTTCCCACAGTAAAGTTCTGGTCTGCAGAGTATGAAATGTACTTTCCAGAGTCGCTGTCTAAGCTGTGGTACTCAAGCGAGAGTCTGTAATTGCCTGTTGGAAGGTAAAGCGTAGTCAGGCTTCCTTTCTCGATTGAAGTTTCAATCCTGTGTCCTGCGCTGTCTGTTATGTAAGCAGTTACAGTCTGTGAGCTGTCTTTCAGAGATCCAGTGATCTCAGTTGCTTCTGATAGTGCCAGTGTCTGCCTGCCTGAGCTGCTGACATTCATTGTTGCAATTGCTGCATACTGTTTGTTGTCATCATCTTTTACAGAGGCATATACTGTGTAGCTTCCAGGTGCAAGGTAGACAGAGGAGGTCAGTGAAGACCCGGTGCTTACGGATTTGTTTTCAGTTCCAAAGAACTTGATAGATCCGGATTTGATTTCTCCTACACCAGTAAGTTCTACAGTTGTGTTGTAAACGATTGGCACATCAATGTCGTAAACAGTATACGCACCTGCGCCTACTGTCAGTGAATCAGAGTAATAGTACTTTGATTCGTTTTCAGTGATGTTGCTTTCAATTGTGACTGTGTAAGTTCCTGGACTGAGGTCTACAGAGTAGCTTCCACCAGTCTGGACTTTAACAGTTTCAGAACTTCCAGATGAAGGTTTGAAGTTGATTGATGTATCAGCTGGAACTCCTGTGACATGTCCGGTTACTGTCACTTTCTCAGATGTCATCGAGATTGTGCTCATTGAAGGGCTGCTTGATTTCACATCTTTGGTGTAATCGGAGTAACCGTATGCTTTGATTGTAACTTTATAATCACCAGATGGAACTGGAAGTGTAAACTTGCCGTCTCCGTCAGTGGTGGTAAAGAGTGTATGACCGTCTTTGGAAACGCTGACTGTTGCACCAGGAATTGCTGTGCTTCCGTCCTTTACGGTTCCGGTCAGGCTGATTCCGTCGGCTTTGAGGTTAATCTCATCATTCAGACTGCCCCAGTAGAAGCTTGAGCCAGATGATGCATAGACCTTGTAGCTGCCGTTTGGAAGCAGTACACTGAACTTGCCGTCTTTATCAGTCGTCAGTTTGTGATATGCGCCGTTGGAACCCATCACCAAGAGGGTTGCATCTTCCTGGATTGAGCCGTTGTTCTTTACAACTCCCTCATGGACCGTGGCATCTCTCAGATCAATGTTGTAGCTGCCGGAGAAGTCTTTGGTGGAGAGTGTACCGAAGTATGCTTTGTCTCCAGAGTATGCGTAGACGCTGTATTCTGTATCCTTAGGCAGGGTCAGGGTGAATGATCCGGTTGTCTGGATTTCAGCAGAGTAAACTCCGTCTTTTGATTCGATCCAGAGTGTCTTCTCGGATTCTCCACCGGTGATGCTGCCGGAGACTGTTGTGTAATCTTTGACAGTTAGTTCCAGACCAGATACCGGCTGTGAATTAACTTCGACCACCTGTGTTCCGATATCCATTCCTTCAGCAATCAGCTTGTAAGTACCGACAGGCACTTTCTCGAAGGTGAAGACACCGTTGTTGTCTGTGTGGGCACTGTAGATCTTACCAGTTGAGGTGTTGAGCAGTGCCAGCTCCAGATTCTGAGCTGATGAACCATTGTCCAGTTTGACTGTACCAGATACGCTTAGAGCTTTTACAGCAATGTCCAGATCATAGTTTGCTCCCAGTTTAACATTGAAACTAGAGCTGTATGAATATTCATGGCCGTCGACTGTTGATATGAGCGCATAATCGCTTCCTGGAGCAGCTACGAATGAGTAGTTTCCATTTTCATCTGTTTTAACAGTTGAAGTGAAAACAGTCTTTGAGCTGTCAGAAGAGTCAGACTGTGAGAGTGTTACATCATGATCGGCTATGACTTCATCGTTTCCGTCAAAGCGTCCGTTGCCGTCCAGATCCCAGAACAGCTTTCCAGTTACTGGAGAAGCGTAAACCTGATTGTCACCGTCTGCTTCGAATTCTTCTTCCCACATTGCCTGTTTGTATGTGACTCTGTATGCAATGCGGTCGAGTTCTTGTGAACCAAGCCCGGTCTTAGAATCGATTGAACCGATGGAGTAAACAACTTCTACACCGTTCCAGTCGTCATCTGAGTCACCGTACGGGAGATACAGGGTGTATTCACCGTTTTCATCGGTCTCTACAGTCTGATGGACTATGCCCATATCATCGACTGCAGAAACATGCACGCCCTCAAGAGGCAGGCCATCGATTTCAGATGTTACTGTGCCTTTCAGAACTGCGCCGTTATAGTAATCCAGGATTACAGCTCCGCCGGAGTTTGTATACCTGGTGAGATCCACGGTTCCGGTTTCTCCTGTTTCAGGATCTTTCCATTCACCGGCATCGATCTTCTCCTGAATGTTCTTAGCTTCTTCAAGAGAGATCACTTTCCAGTGTTTGTTGAACTCAGCCTCGGCAGCATCGTCAGCATCGTCAGCTAAGACGTACGGGTTGTAATAGGCTGTGTGATAGACCTGTTTGAAGTGTGCCAGACCCATTCCTGGGTTTCCACTTGCACCTGAAGATCCCATGTATGATTTGTAAAGTATTGAGTTGTAGAATGTGTCTGTGTAAGACAGGACGTATGAAAGTACAGTGTATCCTGATGGTATGTCATTTACATCTACAATTGAGATTGATGATGTGCTTGGATTGTAAACGTAGGCAGAGATTGTATAGAAGTCTGTTGGAGCTCCGGTATAGGAGTCAAGCACATAATCAGACAGTGAAGCTGCTACGTAAAGGACACCCTGAGACTGATAGCCAAGCGGGAATATGCTGGAATCAAACATGAAGTATCCAAAGTCCAGATTGGTAGCGTTTTTGATATCGCTGTAGATCTGAATCAGATCGTCAGATGAAGCCAGTTCGTGAGCGGCTACTGCATATTTTGCATTGATGGCAGACAGATCGTTTGTGCGGTGTCCGTATGTGTCAGGGTCATCGAGAACTGTCTGAATGTAGTTGGAGGGGTGCTCAAAGATGTCTGTGAGTTTATTGGCAAGATCCTCGCCCAAGATGTTTCTGATCTCGCTGGAGAATCCATTGTGTTCTGAGTAATCATACTCTAAGGCACGAATTACCAGAAGTGCAATTCCCTCATCTTCGCTCTTTGCAGTGAGGAAAGCGCTTGTAAACTCTGCATCAGTGTACATCTGTGAAGATAAGACTGGATGTGAACCATTCTGTACAACCTGCGGTCCGTATCCATTCCATACCATTACAGCCGGTTTATCGCCTATATTCACAATTTCTATATCTTGTCCCGCCAGCCAGTCAAGCGCTTGTGCCAGATATGAATCTGAAAGCGTCAGGTAATAGGAGAATGCACCTAAGTACCACAGGCTGCTGAGATCGTCATAGGAATCTATGCCGCTTGGATGCAGGAAGTCAGGCATAGCATCGAACACGCCTTCGTCATATTCTGCTTTGTCAGAATATGGTATGGCTGCATCGACTGCGCCCCATGCGTTCGGCACGAGGATCATTACAACTATGAAAAGCACTCCTACGACATGCTTCAAGTTGAAAACTTTTCTGAGGTTGTGAAGAGGATTTGACCAGAAGCCTACGATGTTTCTGGAGATTTCCTCGAAATGTAATTTATTAATTATGTATCCAAGCACCCAGGCTGATGCGATAGCAAAGACTGGTGTTGCAAGGTAGATGAATCCTGAAGATACTGTTGCAAGGTACATGCTTAACACGGCTGCAACTGCAGAGAACACCAGAACAGATGAAGCGCTCTTGCGGATCTTCAGTATTGCCCAGGCAGCTCCGATCAAGGCAAGCCAGAAGGTAACTGCACCGAAGGACAATACGTACTTCGAGAAGGATTCATTTGATAATGAGATTGTATTGAATATTGAATAATCTACACCGAACAGTACTGAACTCAGCAGTCCAGGCCAGACAAAGTGTACTGCTACAAGTCCGACTACAAGGACAACGAGCATAACCGGTATTGAAAGAATCCAAGGCAGCTCCTTGGAGAATATTGCAATTAATCCGATTACGATTGTTCCTAAGAACAGTAAGAAAGCAGGTGTAAATGTGCTCATAAAGCCGAGCTGGTAGTATAGAGGAGCAATAAACAGGAATGTAACTCCAAGCATAACCACCATGGAGATAAACTCTCCAGTAAGGTCGGTATTTTTGAATCTGTTAATAAATGCCTGAACAAGGAAGTAGATCAGGATGATGGATACTAGATACGTATATCCAGTCCACATGAAGGCAACAGCCGCTAAACATGTACCGGCCATGACTGCAAAGATAAGTGATCTCTTATTGTTCAGATGTTCTTTAAATCCGGATTTCCAGGAACCTACCACATTTGAGGCCTTTGAGCTCTGCAACGAACGGATCATAAAGTAAAGCGCGAATGTTGCAAAGAATAGAGCCATACCGAAATAGTCAGCTTCAGAGAATACTGTTTTAATGATGCTTCCAGACATTATAGCGTAAAGGAAAGCAGCCATCAGACCGACTTTCCTGTCCAATAATGTTTTTCCGATAAGGTATATTGGAATACAGGCTAATGCTCCCCAGATTGCAGAGGAAAATAGCAGAGCATATGCTGATGCATCATTTACGGCCATGCCGGTAATAGCTGAAATAACCTGTCCGGTTATGGCCACTGACCAGTCATACAATGGTGGTATCGGGTTGTCCATTCCGATTGGATAATTGAAGGCCCCGTCCCAGAGAAGATGAGAATGTTGGCTGTTGATATATTCAATAATGTGTTGATGTAAATAAGCGTCATAACCACCAGCAATCAAAAAGCCTCCATCCACAGAAGTGGAATAGCCAAAGTAGCTACGCACAAACAGTGCTAAAAAAATGATAGCAACTAAGATCAAAACAGCACTCCAGCGTCCACGCAACCAATCTTTAAAGCCGTGTGAACTGGAAGTATTGCCTCGATTAGGCCTCTTCAAATCCCATCTAAGCCGCTCTGCCGGCTTACCTTCGTCTGATTCCATTTATAAGGTCTCCTAGGTAGAATCTTCCACTCATCCTTGGAGAGCTATTTATAATCTATGCTCTCGCTACAGCTAGAAAAGTAAATAGAAAATGGTTTCTCCCGAGTAATCTTAGAAACGCAGAGCCTTAATCTCATCAGCCAGCTTCTGAGCGGCATCCTTTGGATCACTGCTTCCATAGATTGAACGGCCCACGATTACATAGTCTGCACCGTTTAAGACAGCATTGGATGCTGAACCTCCCTGGGCACCTACTCCCGGCGAGAGAATCAAAAGACCTGGAGCTGATTCTTTAATCTTCTTTATTCTTTCAGGCCTGGTAGCCGGGGCGATCAATCCAGATGCTCCGCATTCAGCGGCCATAGCCGCAAATTCTTCTGCGTGTTTGGCAGTGAACTCCTGTCCTCCAGGATGAGACATTTCAGTAACAACGAATACATCCCTGCCGCCTGCTGCGCTCACACATTCTTTCAGTGAGTCTGTGCCGGTAAAGGCATGGACTATTACGCCTGATGCTCCGCGTTTTACTGACTGCTCGATAATCAGCCTGTCAGTATTAGGAATGTCTGCGATCTTGAAATCACAGATTACATCAGCCTTTTGAGAAAGTGTAGTAATTATCTCAGGGCCGGCTGAGAGGATCAGCGGCCAGTTTATTTTAACCGCATCAATAATGCCGCACACTTCATCCAGAACGTGCAGCGCTTTGGGCACATCAGTTTCATCCAAAGCTAAGATAAGACGGGAATCCATTTTCATTTGATCAGGATGTAATTACAGTTAGTATATTTGACCTGATCCCTGCCGGACGTGTGATGATATATACATAATAGGTAACTTCGGGAGCATGAAAACTGAGAAGATGGAGGCCGATTCCATCTATACAGGCCATCTTCCAAAAGGCTGTGTAATGTGCAGAAAGGGCGCTAAGCTAGTGCTGCTGGTATCAGGACGCTGCGATTCTGGATGTTTTTACTGTCCTCTTTCCTCCAAGAAGAAAGGAAAAGATGTCATTTATGCAGATGAAAAACTAGCATCATCCGATGAAGATATAATTTTCGAAGCGGAATCAATCGATGCTGAGGGTACTGGCATCACCGGCGGAGATCCTGTTAAATCACTGGATAGGACAATTTATTACATAGAATTATTAAAAAATCATTTCGGAAAAAAACATCATATTCATCTCTATACAGCATCACTTGATACAGATGCTTACAGCAGATTAGAAAAAGCTGGTCTGGATGAACTCAGGATACACCCGCCTGTTGAAAGATGGGGAGAACTGCCGGAACTGGAAGATTTCATAAAAAATACAAAGATGAGCATCGGTTTTGAAATTCCTGCCATTCCTGGAAAAGAAAAAGAAATTCGGGATCTTGTCAAATTTGGAGAAAAGGCAGGACTTGACTTTATCAATTTAAATGAGCTGGAATTCTCTGAAGGCAACTGGGATGAACTGGAAAAAAGAGGATTCTCTGCCAAAGATGAGATATCTAGTGCAGTAGGGGGAAGCGAAGAGCTTGCTTATGAAATAATAAAAACTGCAAAGATGCCGGTTCACTACTGCTCATCAAGTTTCAAAGACGCCGTGCAGCTGAGACAGAGACTTAAAAGAAGAGCATTGAAGACTTCTCTACCTTCAGACATAATAACTGAAGACGGAACGCTGCTGAAAGGAGTTGTTGAAGGCGACCCTGATAAAATTATTGAAACTCTGAAAAATGAATTCGAGGTACCTGAAGAACTGATGCATTTTGATAAAGAAAAAGAAAGAATCGAAGTCGCGCCGTGGATTCTGGAAGAGATCTTTGAGGATCTCCCATATGATTCCTTCATCGTAGAAGAATATCCTACAGCGGACCGATTAGAGGTTGAAAGAGAACCGCTTAAGCGACACTGATGCTCTGAACATTGTGGTGTCTATTAACGATATCTCTGGCGAGTTTAAGATTGCGTCCATTTTTACCGATGGCGCGTCCTTTCACTTTAGGATCGACAGTCACTGTGGCATGCAGAACATTACCACGGGACTCGATCTCTACTTTCTGGACATTGTAGTTGTAAAATACATTCTTGATGAATGTTTCTGGATCATCAGAGTACTCAACAACCTGAATGTTTCTTCCAGTCTGATTTTTCAGACGAATGACGTTTTCCCCGCCTTTTCCCACAGCACGGTTGGCCTGGCCGGGTTCAACAACGAACACCAGCTTGTCCTCTGCTTCCATGCAGTCTTTCACTCTCGTTTTTGTTACCTGTTCAAAGAGGTTTATGTAACGAAGAGTATCCTCGGTAAATGTTATTTCCGTTGGCATATTTCATCACAGCGAGAGAATATTTGAGGTACCCTTGTCTATGACAGCTAGGGCAGATACCGAGAATGGTTTTCCGCATAATGCGCCTAGATCCATGTTGGTTCCCTCATACTTGTAAACCTTTGTGTTGTGGTTTCCAGATTGGAGGAACTCACTCGGGCAATTAGCCGAGATGATTACAATTTTTGCATCTCCACTGTTAATTGCCTTCTCTGCCTGCTGCACGCCGTAGACCACTTTACCGGTGGTAGCAGCGGCCTTAATTGCTCTTCCTAAATCTATCATTCTTGTGCCTCCTTAGGCCGTTTCGGGGAGTATATCAGATTCACAGCTCCTGTTCCGAGCGTCACTGGTTGTCCCACTATAATGTTCTCAGCCACCCCGTCCAGGTAGTCTACTTCACCAGTAAGGGCAGCATGCAGAAGATGGGTGGCTGTTATTTCAAATGCTGCTCTAGCTAGTACACTAGATTTCCTACCTGATATGCCGTGTCTTCCTATGGCTTTGACGTCTCCATCATTAGTCATAAGGTCTGCGACCAGCATAATATGTCTTATGTCAACGCTCAAACCCTGTTCTTCCAGTGTTCTGGAAGCTTCATTTATGATCGAGTTACGAGCGGCTTCAACTCCCAGGACATCATAGATTTCCTGAATAGAGTTTGTGGTTGTACGTGTCTTATCGACTTTATCTTCATTGAGGACTTCACGCAGGTTGGATCCTGCAGTATATATGACGTATTCATTGCCCTGCTTACGCAGAATGGCTCTTTCAATACCGTCAAGACCTTGGATAACCGCATCGCGGCTTGCCTGGACAATTGCCTGAAGCTTCTTAAATGAAGGTTCGTCTGAAGATATTACAACCTGACCGTCTTCAACAGTTACCAATCCGCGGAGACGGCGGTCCTTGGACAGCTTCTCCTGGATTTGTTGAATAGTTATGTCTTTTTGTTCAAGCTTTACAGGATCCAGATGTACGACTACTTTCATGTTGGCGATATCTGTTTCGATGTCTGCTATGTCCAGCAAGGTAGTCTTTTCGATCTTTGAGGCTACCTTACGCACAATGTCGACATCTCCCATGTAAGCTGGTTCGATATGTACTTCCATCATTGGAGTTGACGGAACACGCCTTGCATCCACAATTTCAATGAGACGAGGCAGACCTAATGTAACGTTGATTTCAGCTACACCAGCGTAGTGGAAAGTACGCATGGTCATCTGAGTACCAGGTTCACCGATTGACTGAGCTGCCAGAATACCTGCCGACTCATTTGCATCCATCTGATGTTCACGATAACGGTCATATGACTTTTTCAGAACCTCAAGGATTTTTTCTTCTGGGATGATGATTCCTTCAATGCGGGAAGCGATGTTTGAAATCACACGCATCGGAAGAGTCATGTCGTTTTCCTCCAGCATTGTGAGCAGCTTTTCTTCCAGTTCGGTGTGTGCTCTTGATTTATCTACAAGATTGTAGTGAATCTTTTCTGCTGGAGCTTCCTGCTGTTTTTTGCTTGAGGATTTTTTTGTTTCACGCTTGGTAGTGGTTTTTCCTACCTTAGCAGAAACATCTGCGGCCTCTTCGCTTGTAAGTCCAGCATTTATCAGTTCTTCAACTGAAGCAGCTGAAACATCTCCAATAGTTGAATAGCTGGAGAGAAGTTTTTCGATTACTGCATCGCTAACGCCTCTCCTGCGGAGTGCATTTTGTGTATCTTTACGTGCCATCAGTCCTCACCTCCGCCACCGAGATCATATTCAGGCTCTTCCATTTCAAGATCATCTTCAGCAACAGCTTCCATAAGATCCTGTTCCATGGTCGCATAACCTGTCTGTTTCTTCTCCTCGATCTGAGAGATTATTTCAGCCTCATCACCGAGAACTTCTGTAAGAATATCGTCAATATCTACAGCCTCACCGCTGGCAGAACGGGTAGGATCTACTCCGTCTTCACCGTATTTCAGCTGAATGACCATATCTGCAGTGTTACGGACAGTACCGTCCTGCTTTAATTTGAGATCTTCCAGAGCGTTGATCAAACGGCGCTGCATGTAACCAGAACGAGATGTTCTGACCGCAGTATCCACAAGACCTTCCCTGCCTCCCATGGAGTGGAAGAAGAATTCTGTAGGGGTGAGACCGCTCTTGTATGAATTCTGTACGAATCCTTTCGCTTCTGCACCAAGATCTCCTTTCTTGAAGTGAGGAAGTGTTCTGTTCCAGTAACCTCTGGATAAACGTTCTCCTCTCACAGCCTGCTGCCCGATACAACCTGCCATCTGTGACAGGTTAAGCATAGACGCTCTTGCACCGGAACGGGCCATAATAACTGCAGGGTTTTCCATACCCAGATGGCGTCCTGCAATCTGACCTGCTTCATCTCTGGCACGTCCCAGAAGTTTCATTACTTCTACTTCCAAAGTTTCATCGAGAGAACGTCCTGGAAGCTGTTCTAAGATACCTTCACGGTATGCTTCGACCAGTTCTGAGACTTTAGTTACTGAATCAGCAAGCATTTCTTCTATCTGGCGGGTAGCTTCAGCAGGGATATCTTCATCATCGATACCAGTTGTGAAACCTCTTGCCATGATAGCTCCGATAGCCAGTTTGGTAACATTATTTAGGAAATCCTTGGCGGCAGTGGAACCATAATCATGTGCGATTTTATTGAGTATTTTTCCTTTGAATGCACCGATTGCATTTTCATCAATAGTTCCGCACAGGTGCTGTCCATCTCTGATTTTTACATAAGCATCCATATCACAGTTCTCTTTCAGACAAGTCTGGCAGTGACGGCAGATGGATGATTTGAATGTAATTCTGAAATCGTCCGGAAGAATCATGCTGAACATCTGATAGCCGGTCCAATACTTGTTCCCGTTTTCGTCAAAGTTTGGCTCGGGCATCTCGTCAAATTTAACTTTGCTGAGGATGTTGATTGTATCCTGAACATCAAAATGAGGATTCTTATGAGTCAGCAGGAAAGCTCCAGTAATGTGGTCGTGGATAGCTCCGATGATTGGTCCGCCGAATCTCGGAGAAAGAATGTGTTCCTGCACTCTCATGAGAATAAGAGCTTCTGCACGAGCTTCATCGCTCTGCAGAACATGCAGATTCATTTCATCTCCGTCAAAGTCGGCGTTATACGGAGGACAGACACAGAGGTTGAATCTGAATGTCTTCCAAGGCATTACACGCACAGTGTGAGCCATCATCGACATCCTGTGCAGGGACGGCTGCCTGTTGAAAAGCACAACGTCCTTGTCCATCAGATGTCTTTCAATGACATATTCTAATTCAAGTCCCTCGGCGATTGTTTCGGCGTTGCGCTCTGTGACTTTCATCCTTCGTCCATCTGGACGAATGACATAGTTTACACCTGGCAGATACTTTCCATTTTCAATAGCGGGATTGTTTCCCCTCTTGACCATTTCTCTGAGGGCTTCTATATTTGATCTGGTTGCACGAACCGGTACAGTAAGCTCTCTGGCTGCAGAGTAAGGCACACCAACTTCGTTAATTGACAAAGCTGGATCAGGAGAAATGACAGTACGAGCTGAGAAGTTGACACGCTTACCAGACAAGTTTGATCTAAATCTGCCTTCCTTACCTTTCAATCTCTGTACGAGAGTCTTTAGAGGCCTTCCGGATCTGTGCCTTGCAGGCGGGATACCGGAAGTCTGATTGTCATAATATGTGGTAACGTGGTATTGTAAAAGCTCCCACAAATCTTCAACGATAAGCTGCGGAGCTCCTGCGTCACGGTTTTCCCTGAGTCTCTGATTGATCCTCAGAACATCCACCAGTTTATGGGTCAGATCATCTTCGGATCTGTCTCCAGATTCCAGAGTAATTGAAGGCCTGACAGTTACAGGAGGAACGGCCAGAGCAGTCAAAACCATCCATTCTGGACGGCATGAAGCGGGATCAATACCGAGCGGAAGGAGATCATCATCAGGTATTCTCTCCAGACGCTCTCTTACCTCCTTAGGAGTGAGCTTATGACCGTCTTCGCGGAATGTGGTAGGTTTGTCAAGAGTTATTTTTCCCTGTATTTCACCGCAGTGAGGACAGACTGCATTTTTTGATGCATCCTTGGCTAGATCTTTAGCGAGGATACGATAATCGATAGCATCTCCGCCAAGCTCTTCTACCATTTCCATCTGTTTTGTCTTCTCAGCAGCTTCTTCCTGAGTCATAAGGAGATGACCGCAGGACTTGCAGGTAGACTGTAAAAGCTTCTTGATTTCTTTTACAAGTCCTACATGGATTACCGGCATTGCCAGATCAATGTGTCCAAAGTGTCCTGGACATTCGTCTACCTTGTTGCCGCAGGTCTTACATCTAAGACCTGGTTCAATGACACCCAGATGGGGGTCCATAAGACCCATGTCAATCGGGAAACCGTCATCATCATATGTGTCAGCAGTGATAACTTTGGTAGCTGACATCTTTCTAATCTCTTCCGGGGATAAGATTGAGAATTTAATTGATCCTATCCTTTTCGAGACACCACGCATCATCTTAAATCCTCCAGTTGAAGTCTCATGACGACACCAAGCGACAGCAGCTCATCCAACAGGAGTTTGAAAGCATAGCTCGTCTGAACAAGATGTACGTTGGTATTATTGTTGCACACAGGGCAGCGTACTACACCTCTGCGGTCCATCATAGAGATGTGTCCGCAGTTAGGATTTCCGCAGATATACAAAGCAGTACCATCGGATTCATCCAGAAGACGATCTTTGATAACCATTGCTGCACCGTGTCCGATAAGACAGTCTCTTTCCATTTCACCGAATCTCAGACCGCCCTGACGTGATCTTCCTTCAGTAGGCTGCCTTGTAAGTATCTGCACAGGTCCGCGGGAACGGACATGCATTTTTCCAGACACCATGTGGTGCAGTTTCTGATAGTAAATCACACCTGTGAACATGTTAGCTTCAAACATTTTTCCGGTAACACCGTCATACATCACTTCTTTACCAGTGTGCTTGAATCCATTGCGCACTAGTTCTTCTCTGAGAGCCTGTTCCTTTTCTCCAGAGAACGCTGTTGCGTCAATAGCTCTTGCTTCCATTGAACCGACCTTGCCTCCGATCATTTCCAGAACGTGGGCGATAGTCATACGAGATGGAATAGCGTGCGGGTTGATGACTAAATCAGGCGTCACACCATCGCATGTGAAAGGCATGTCTTCCTGAGGAACAAGAAGTCCTACAACTCCTTTCTGTCCATGTCTGGAAGCGAATTTATCTCCCAGTTCAGGAATTCTTTCATCCCTCACTTTCACTTTTACAAGCCTGGAACCATTCTCAGACTCAGTAAGCATTACAGAGTCGACCCAGCCCCTCTCTCCTGAACGGATAGTGACTGATGTTTCTCTCCTTTTCTGAGGAGTCAGGAAGTCTGTTTCCTCTTCAAGGAAACGCGGAGGAGAAGTTTTTCCAACTAATACATCACCGCCGCTGACTTCTGTCTCAGGGCAGATAAGACCATCTTCACCGAGAGTTGCATATGCCAGATCTGCACGGGCACCGCGCACGTCTGGATCAGGAATCTCAAAGTGATCTTCCTGTCCTCCAGGATATCTGCGCTCTTCTGCACGGTATGTCCTCATAAAGGTTGAACGTCCCAGACCTCTGTCGACAGACGCCTTGTTTAGGATTAAAGCATCCTGAATATTGTAACCGTTGTAAGACAAAATTGCCACAACGAAGTTTTGTCCAGCCGGACGGTCATTGAATGCGATGAAATCCATCGGTTTTGTCTGGACCATCGGCTTCTGCGGATAGTGCAGAAGATGCCCGCGGGTATCTGGACGCTTACGATAGTTGGTACAGCTCAAACCAAGAGACTGCTTTGCCATACCGGATCCCATAGTAACTCTTGGAGAAGAGTCGTGTTCAGGATAGGGAACAACGCTTGCGGCTACACCAAGGATGATCATTGGATCTATTTCCATATGGGTATGTTCACTGTTGAGCAGTATCGGAGCAGAATTGTCACCGTGGCAGTATTTGCATTTGAGAATGGCATGAGAATCATTTGTGCCGGGATTCATCCAGTCCAGATCAGTTGGTGAAAGAGCTCTGCCGCACTCACTGCAGCGTTCTGGAGGATTGTAAGGAACTACAGCGATGTAAGCGTCCTCTTCCTCTTCTGCATCGATCCATTCGATTACTCCTTCTCTGATAAGGTCTGTCCATTTCAGGTGGTCGTCCCTGATCTCTTCAATATGCCTGCGGGTAAGAGACAGTTTGCCATCACTTACTACCAGCAGCGGACGTCTGAGACGTCCTTCATCACAGTTGATGATTACTTCACCCATTTCTTCATCGAAACGGATGTTGATATCACTGGATAACAGACCCTGGCGTCTTCCAGCTCTTATGTCTGCAACCAGTCCCTTGGGGTTCTCTGTATTTCCTACCAGATCCCCGTTGACGTATACTTTTGCACCAGTACGAAGTTCGCCGCTTCTGACTTCAGTAACTCCGCGGTCGCGCAGAAGCCAATGTACGTCTTCTTCTCTGAATCCTTCTGATACATCAATGATCAATGATGCGTTCTTCACCAGACCGCAGTTCTGACCTTCAGGAGTTTCATTGGGGCATAGTCTTCCCCATTGAGTAGGGTGAAGATCACGGGCTTCGAAGTGAGGCTGTGAACGTGTAAGTGAAGATGTGACTCTTCTGAGGTGAGACAAAGTACTCATGTTAGAAGTACGGTCTAAAAGCTGAGATACACCAGCTCTTCCGCCTACCCAGTTTCCTGTGGCTAAAGCATGCAGGAGACGATGAGTCATAAGATCCGGACGGATTGATGAACCAATGCGCAGATTCTCTTTTTTACGTGAGAAATTGCGTTCCATCTGATACTTAAGATCCTTCATCAAGTTTGTAAATGCAACTCTGAACAGATCTTCCATAAGATCTCCGGAAAGCTTCAGACGCTTGTTGGCATAGTGGTCTTTGTCGTCTTCCTTTCTCATGCCGATGCTTAATTCAAGAACTGAACGAGCAATTCTGCCAAGGAAGTGAGCTTTCTTAAGTCTGTCTTCTTTGGTATCTCCGAGATGAGGAAGCAGTGAACGATCGATAATTGATTCTACTTTCTTTTCTCTGTATTCTTTTGCCTGTCCTGTAGCAAATTTACGTTCCAAGTAGGTGATGGCATCTTCGGTGGTGTAGATACCGTTTGGAGGGTAGAGTTTTTTGTCATGGCATTCTTCAATGTTTGCATAAACAATATTTGCCATCTCTGGAACAGAGACTATTGCATCGTAGATATCCTTATCATTCTCCATTCCCAAAGCTTTCATCAAAGCTACCAGCGGTATCTGTCCTGTAGCTGCCGGAACTGTGACTGTCAGAATTCCGTCTTTCTTCTTTTCAACAAGAGTAAGAGCACGGTATCCTTCCCTCTGCGAGAATACTTTAGCAACTTCCAGCTGGGTTCCGTATCTTTCATTATACTCCACCATTACACGGTTAGGAGCTAAGTCTTCCAACGAAATCAGAACTCTCTCTGTTCCGCCGATAAGGAAATATCCGCCTGGATCTGATGGATCTTCACCAGCCTCCATGAGCTTTAGTTTGTATTCTTCGTCTGTAAGCTCTTTGTCGACTTCGATGTTCTCTTTATAGAGATTGCAGCGCTTTGAGCGGAGCATTACAGGCAGATCGCCGATGTGGACGGTCTCCGGTTCTTTTTCAATACCGTCTTCAATAATTGTAAAATCAAGATAAATCGGAGCAAGGTAGTTGAGGTTTCTGAGTCTGGATTCCATAGGAGTCAAAGGATGTGTGGCACCGTTCGCTTCTCTTACAATCGGCAGCTGCACATGCATTGTAGGTCTTGACTGAGAGTCGATGAGACCGGTTTTTTCATCCCTCTTGCGTCCTACTCTTATTTCGATGATACGTCCTTCAGTTCTCTCAGGATCAAGACGTATCAGTCCGCGGTCCATATCATCCGCGGATACTCTCAGATTATCCACAATCTTCTGCATTCTGCTGTTCGGGTTGTCAAGAGTGGAGAGAAAATCATTAAAGCTCGATATATGGTGGTTAACAATACTTCTGTCTTTAAAATAGAGTTCTACTAAATCACGCACTTCTCTTCACCCCTTTACTTCCTTAATCACTAGGCGATAAGTGACGAAAGCCTCTGCAGTTGCACTCTTACGAATGATCTTAATAATACTTCCTTCTGGAATTGGACCATATATATTTTCCAGAAGCTTCACACATGCATCTCCTCGTCGAATTTTAGGAAGCTGGTCTTTTGTGATATTCAACTCTGCCAGTACTTTTTCAGCATCCTCTGGAGACAACAAATAGTGCTCCGGTACGAGATTATGCTCTAAAACGTTAAAATTGGATTCGACCACCTAATTCACCTGCTAGACGTTAAAATCGGGCATGGGGTTCCGCCATAAATTACAGTTAGAAAATATCCCTTCGAATGCGGACCGAACGTTACCCCTTCCATCGTTCTTCTACCTCGCTAAGAGCGGGCTCGCGGGGATTTTCGGAGTATACGGGAAGGCCGCATACTTTTCGAACCCCGGACCACCTGATTAAAAGTCAGATGCTCTTTCTAGGGTACTGAGGATTTTACTCCACAGTCCTACCTAGCTGAGCTACGAGCCCAATGCAAGCTTGTTTAGCATGCAGAGGGTTAGGTAAAGACTGCCCCTATATAATATTTTTCATCAAAATATCAGATTATCATGCCGAAGAGAGCATAGAGCCTTGAAAATCTACAAAAGAATCATAAAAGCTCTCAAGCAAGGTAGACATATCACCATGTTTTTGACATTTTAAGTTTTCTGATTGTGCACTGTCTTTGAGAATACTCATAATTTTCAGAGCCAACTCAGAGGATTTTCACAAAAAATAAAAGCGAATAATCTTAAATATCTAAATTTGACTGTATCGCTCAATTCCGGTGATTTAACATGGAAAACGAAAAGATTTGCAGTTCATGTGGACTCAGACTCGGAAAGAACGATGGAATGACGTTCTTCCAGTGTCCAGAATGTGGCGAAGCCGAAATTGGACGCTGCCCACAGTGCAGAGACCAGAGTGTTACATACACTTGCCCCAAATGCGGGTTCACAGGACCTTAAGGTGGATCTCATGGGAAAAGTAGCAGCAGTTCACAAGCTTATTCCAGAGAGTCCAGAAGTATCAACCGATCAGATCATAGCAGATATTCCAAAATATGTTCCTGAAGGAGTTGTCATCAGCAGCATGGTTGTAAAACCATTCGCTTTTGGTCTCAACATCATTGAAGTTACATCCATGATGAATGATGCTGAAGGTCTCATTGAAAAATTTGAAGACGCTCTAAGAACCGTACCAAATATACAGGGCGTAGAAGCAGACACAATCACTCTTGTGTGAATAAGAAATACTTACTCTGCAGATTTCTGCAGAGATCAAATAATTTTAAGGTTCTAATATTTCGAATCCAGTAGATTCATCTTTTATTTTTTTAGCGCTGCAGTCTGTAAGCTCGATTATGATTACTTCCAGAATCTGCCACACAACTGAGCCTACTCTGATGCATCCTGTAAGGCCTTCTCCATCTCTGCCGCATGAAACATGCATATGAAGTCTTGGAAGCCCGTCTTCACCCTCGAAAATTGTTCCGACCCCAGCAGTTTCATGAGGCGCATGAAGCGTATGATATAGAGGAGTTACAGGCCTGGCATCTCCATCTTCAGGTCCTACAGTCATTCTGCTGTTTTCATTTAGAGCTCCTACTGCCAGAACTGCTGCGGATTTTATATTATGTTGAACAGCAAACTCTTCCAGATATTTATGAACGATCTCGCCGTCTTCTAATTTTACAACGAAAACTCTGCCGATACCAGCTTCTGAATACTTCAGAATGATCCCTCCTTAAAAAAATTATGATTATGCGGGGTGTCCCGCATTGAAAAGATTGTTTATGCTTACTGTGGGAAAGGCTTGATGAATTCTTTGTCCATCAGCAGCTTTGTTTCATTTCTGGCTCTGGAAATGAGTTCTTCCGCACGGTGAGTGAGCTCATCTTTGCTGATGTTGATTCTTGCGATTCCCGTTTCAATTGCTTTCATACCGACAGCAACTGCTTCCCTGGTGAATACTTCCCAATCATCCATTGACGGAACGATGTATGATTCACTGAGGCCTTTGTCTTCGGCAGTCTTGGCAATCTCCAGAGCTGCAGCAATGCACATATCGTCTGTGATTGTCTTAGCCCTGACATCAAGAGCTCCTCTGAAAATACCTGGGAATCCAAGAGAGTTGTTAACCTGGTTAGGGAAGTCAGAACGTCCTGTTGCTATTACTCTTGCTCCGCCTTCCTCAGCTTCCCAAGGCCATATTTCTGGAATAGGGTTTGCTGTAGCGAATACGATAGCATCATCTGCCATGTTCTGGACCCACTCTTTCTTAATGACACCTGGTCCAGGTTTAGAAGCAGCTACTACGATATCTGCGCCCTTCATTGCAGCTTCTATATCTCCAACAACATTTTCAGCGTTGGAGTTTTCACACATAAACCATTTTTCTGCATGAGAGTTTTTGATATCTTCCCTACCTTTGTGGAGAGTTCCCTTGCTGTCTACCATTACAATATTTTTGATGTTGAATCCTGCTTTAACCATTATACGGGCAATTGCGATGTTGGCAGCTCCTGCACCGACCATTGCAACTTTTGATTCAGAAATCTTTTTTCCAACTACTTTGTGAGCATTAATAGCGCCTGCTGTAACAATGGTAGCTGTTCCCTGCTGATCATCATGCCATACAGGAATATCCATTTCATTTCTTAATCTGTCAAGGATCTCGAAGCACTTAGGATTTTCAATATCCTCTAAGTTAATTCCACCGAATGAAGGCCCCAGAGCCTTTACGGTCCTGATTATCTCTTCAGTATCTGTTGTATCTAAGCAGATAGGAACAGCATCGACTCCTCCCAGATATTTAAACAATAATGCCTTGCCTTCCATAACTGGAAGAGCTGCTTTAGGTCCGATGTTTCCTAATCCTAAAACTCTTGTACCATCAGACACGATGGCAATCATATTGCCTTTTGAAGTGTGTTCATAGACCTTATCAGGATTTGCATGGATATCTTTACAAGGCTCTGCAACACCAGGAGTATACCAAACTGCAAAATCGCTAAAACTGTGAACAGGGCACTTTGCAGTTACCTCAATCTTACCTTCATAATACGGATGATACTTCATGGCAAGTTTTGCCGGTTCATATGCTTTTTTCAGCATTTCTTCTTGATCCTTTTTATCGACCATAACAACAGTCTCCTAAAATGTTAATTTAGTTAGGCAAACCCTGTCACCGGGTTTAAATTTAGGCCTAAGACCACAAAACATTATATAAGAGCTTCGTAGCTGATGCTACGAATCTCGTAGACAATAATAGTGAGGACCTTCATGAAAGTAACTATATTAGACGGATACATTGATGAACCTGCATGTCTCGGAGTTCCACCATTTATTTCACCTCAAGTCAGAGCAGCCGCAGGCGCCGCTATATCTGCGGGTGCTGAAGTCGAATATATTACAATAGATAAAATCAGGAAAAATAATGCTGAATTAAATTCAGATGTTACATTATTCATGTCTGGAAATGCTGTTCCAGGAAAATACCTGAGAGCTATGCCCGCTTCAAAAAAAGAGGTGCTGGAAATAAGCTGTCATATTCCTGGAGTATCAATAATCGGAGGACCTGCAGCATTGGATTCAGAAATGTGTTCTTCTTTTGACTACTCATCAAAAAATGATCCTGCAGTTTCACTATATGAAATTTTGAAGGGAAAGGAAGTTTCTCAGAGATTAAGAAATTTAGAAGAGTGGAATGAGTGGCAGATCAAAGGAGCGCATATTGTAAAAGATCATCCTGATTTTCCTGATCCTCTGATAGCTGAAGTAGAATCTTACAGAGGATGCATCAGATACAAGTCAGGTGGCTGCTCATTTTGCATTGAACCGCTGAAAGGAGAACCGTTATTCAGACAGCCGTCTGATATAATAGAAGAATGTGCTAAATTAACAGAATACGGAGTTCATAATTTCAGGATAGGCGGTCAGAGTTGTATAATTTCATACATGGCTGATATCAGCAGCGGTGATCCTCCGCGGCCGAATCCAGATGCTGTAGAAGAACTATTTTCTGGACTTAGTAAATTGAATCCAAAAGTGCTGCATGTTGACAATGCTAATCCAGCTGTCATATCAACATATCCTGAAGAATCGAGAAAAATCATCAGAACTTTAGCAGCTTATTGCACACCAGGAAATGTTTTAGCGCTTGGTTTAGAAAGTTCAGATCCGCAGGTAAAGACTGCCAATAATCTCAATTCTTCAGCAGAACAGACATTAGAAGCTGTAAAAATTATAAACGAAGAAGGATCTAAAATAGGAAATAATGGGGTTTCAAAAATTCTTCCTGGCCTTAATTTTATAAGCGGTCTGGACGGTGAGAATAAAAATACTAATGAATTAAATATCAATTTATTAAATAAGATATTGAACGATGATTTATTATTAAGAAGAATTAATTTACGTCAGGTTATACCGCTTAGAAAAGAGTATAAAAAATCAGATAAACATTCATTCGTTAAATTTAAAGAAACAGTGAGAGAAAACATAGATCAGCCTATGTTGAAAAAAATGTTTCCTGAAGGGCGCATTTTGAAAGATGTCTATATGGAAATACATGATGGAAATTTCACATTTGGCAGACAGATAGGATCATATCCCATCTTGATTTGTATTCCATATAAAACAGAGCTTAACAGATTTGTTGATGTGTCAATTGTAGATTGGGGATATAGAAGTATAACTGCAGTTGAATTTCCTTTGAATGTAAATGAATGTTCCATAAAGGCATTGGAAGCTCTCCCAGGGTGCGGAAGAAAAAGAGCGACAAAAATTTTTATGTCGAGACCTGTTTTGAATATCGAAAAATTATCAGAAATAATAGATGATGATGGTGTTATCAAACGAATAAAAGATATTGTAACCTTTTAA